>MBAA01000109.1:0-360 GCA_001940655.1 Promethearchaeota archaeon CR_4 | reverse complement strand
GTGGATTCGGCGCACAAGCCACAATACGGAAGTATCCCGGGTGGCAACGCCGCGTGCGGGCATCGAACGGGTTCAAGAAATTCCAACACTAAAAGAGAACCAATCTCCTCTTTTTAAAATAAATTTCCCCAATCAATCCCCAAAATTTTTCAGAGATTCTTCTTTCTAGAGATATATTATGAGTCCACGAATGCGAGGTCCCGACCTTTACTATCGCGAACCAGTCTATCGTCCTCCTTCGGAGGCGTACTCCCTCCTCATCCAAGCTACAATCGGATGTTCTTACCGGTGCACGTTTTGCCTTTCCAATCTTACCAAGGATTTTTCAATCCGTCCCACGGAAGATATAAAACGAGACAT
>MBAA01000160.1:4846-7390 GCA_001940655.1 Promethearchaeota archaeon CR_4 | reverse complement strand
CTTTACAAAATACTCAACTCTTTTTTTAATCTTGACAATCGTTGGTTGTATTTTGGCCATCATAGTCTCAATCATAACAATATAGTATTACCTTCGTGGAATGTATTTTGGGGTATCATTGCACCGATTATCGTCATCGTTCTTGTGGTGCTTTTGATAGCAGCGAAAGGCGTCATTCCGCTAAAGAAGAAAATCCTACCAGAGACGTGGATTGTCGTGCTGATCGTTGGGATTGTAGTTCTTGTGTTACTCTATGGTTCTTGGTTTGGTTGGGGAGTGTTAGGCAACATCGGCGAAATTCTCTTGATTGTCTCAGCTCTCGTTGAGAAATTTACTTAAAAGTTGATTAGAACACATTTTTTCTTTAATTACTTTTCTCCTGCTTTACTATAGAATACAGACGGTATTGCGCAACAAGAGACATACTTTATAACTGGAATCCCACGAATAACCAACCAGTTCTGAGTTTCCCGCGTTGGGATGACCACACTAGTCGCCCCTGCCTCGATCGCACGTTGTTCTATTAAGGCTTTGATCTTTCCTCCGGGGCGCATGCACCCGAGGAAAAGTTCCGTGCGGGGAAAAGCCGCACGCGAAATGCAAAAAATCTTTCCAATGTCACTGGGATTCGGCATCGTGAATAATTTTTTGGAAGGACCCTCGGTGGGGGGGATCAAGATGATGAATACGATCGTTTGGGGAGAATAACTGGCAATTGCTTTCAAGGCGTCTATTTCCCCCTTCAGGTGCCCGAAATGGAGTCCGATGCAGATATGGGGAACGAAATTCACGTGATATTTTACGAGCAAATCCATCGATTCTCGATATGCTTCGACTCCGCGGTTTAACTGGTAGATTTCCCGTATAGTGTCTGCCGATCCGTTGACGTCGAAGGAAACCACATCGATACCTATCTCTCCAAGACGCGAGGCTATTTCTGGTGTGAGGAACCCCGTGTGGACGTTGAGGATGAGATGAGTTTCCCGTTTAATGGTCGCAATGGCATCGAGGAACGGGCCGAGGGGCACGCTCCCCTCTTTATTACACCCCCCGCTTATCAAACATCCAACAGCTCCGCGCACGTCCAAGCGGCGGCACAATGCGAGGAGCGAATCAGGGGTCGGGGCTTGTTTCATGTGTTTGAGATATTTCCTGTCGCAATGCAAACATTGGAGGGCACACTGGTCGCCCGTGATGGAAATGGCAGGGAAGGTCGATCCCGGGAAAAATAATTTGATGCCAGGTTCGAAGGTTCGGACAGTCCGGTCGCGCGCCATCGGAGATAAGGTTGCGAGTACTCCAGGGTCACTGTCGAGCAAGATTCGCGCTTGTTCCCAAGAGAATTGGTTCCAAAAATTTAACACGTCAAATGTATCACCCATCTTCTTCACTCTCTCTTATCTTAAGGAAACCTGTTCGTCCAATCTGGATTCGTATATCGCTCCCGCACTAAACGACTCGCTTCTATTTTTTCCCTTTCTGTGAGCTTGCTCTCCTCCAGGCGAATTCCGAATGATTCTTCGAAACCCCGTTTGAGGGTGCTTCCCATCAATTCAAACGTGAAATTTGGGACGTATTCTTGAATTCCCGTCACTTTCGCACGCACGGACTGAACCATCCGCGACTTGGGTACTCCTTGGGGGGTTTTGAGAATGGTGTACATCAAGTCCGCGTCCACGTCGAGGAGGATAGTGCCATGTTGGAGGATGACGCCTTTTCTCCGCGCTTGGGCATTCCCGGAAATCTTTTTACCTTGAATGAAAATAGCAGGGCAATGAATGACTCCCAGGTCTGGATTGACGGATAATTTTTTGAGCGCGTTAACGACGCCCTCCGTAATTTTGTAGAACACATCAACATTTTTGAGGTTCCCGAATTGTGCCCGGAAGTCTGCTTCTGTGATTACCACCGAATAGGTGATTTCGCGGTCACGATCGTGGAAAACCGCGCCCCCACCACTGATACGACGCACAATATCGATGCCGAGGCGATGAGCGGCTTCAAGATCAACCTCGCCTGCCAAACTTTGATTTCTTCCGATAGATGCAGTGGACGGTTTCCAGCGATAAAGGCGAATTGTATTTGGAACTTCCTTGGCGATACGGGCATTCAGAACGGCTTCGTCTATGGACATATTCTCCGCGCCGTTCTTGGTGTCTAATGGGAGAAATCGCCAAGCTTTCATCTTTCATCACACGAACGGTTGGAGCAATTTCTGGACTTCCATTTTTTGTTGGTGGGAAAGGGGCGTGGCGTAGTTATAAATCGTGCCCCCGGGTCGCGAATCATAATAAGGACGGTTACATTGCGGGCACCCCCGCGTCTCGAAAGTCGACCCAGTTTGAAAAATGTCTCGTATTTCGTGACTCGTAAGGTGAAAAGATTCTAAGATTCCTGCGGGAGAAAACGTGAAGGATGCAAATCTCTTGTCCCGATTGACGAGTAGCTCCCGGCCAAGCTGCATTTTCCGGTATTGGAGGATGAATGGTGGTGAACGTGACTCTTCACGCGTGCCTTTAATGGGGGTAAATGCGAATAAACTCG
>MBAA01000160.1:1070-4707 GCA_001940655.1 Promethearchaeota archaeon CR_4 | reverse complement strand
GAGATCTTCCAAGAGCGTTGGATAATTCAGAGTTTGAATGCATACCCGAAAAAGTTTGCGAGATTCTACAGCCTTCTCCAATTTACTAAGGAATTCCGTCAAATAATATCGCGGCCAAGTGATTCGAGATAGTTGGGCATCTCTTCCATCCGTGCTTCGGGATTGAGGACAAAAACTGCAATTTGCGCTACACTTTCCTCGATGATCAACCATTATATACGCAGTCGTCGGGGGAGCGTCACTCTTTAGCACTTTTAACCCAACTACCGCAGCAGTACCTGCAGAAATTCGAATGTACTCGATTATAATCGTCCCGACCTGATTATTACTTAGAACAATGTTTTGTGTTCCATTGTGTCCGAGAGCCGACAATTATATTATGTAAGAATACTATTTGGAATTTGGTGAAACAATGACGAAAGTTACCTTGAGTACCGGCAAGGTCATCGAATTTGAGGCAGGGAAATTTGAGACATTGATGAAGTCCCTCATTGAGGAAATTCTTATCCCCCACTACAAGAACAATAATGATTGGCCTGATGCTATACAAGTGACCATTAAAGAGGCTAAGCAGATCTTCAAGACTGCCAATATGGACAATTATGACGCGGGTCTCATTTGCCTGAATGCCATCGAGGAGGCGACAGGGAAGGAGATTGCACAATTAACTGGACACGTCAATACGGTGGAGATTCTCTTTCAAGATATCGACGATTACCTCCAAGAAATCCAGAAAATGTTGGATGCGAAATTTTCGGAAGAAAAGATTCGCCTCGAACTTGCGAAACTCATTGAAAAATTAAATCGGTTTGAAATTGTGGAATTGGTTCTTGCCCTCGCTAGCAAAAAACAATGAATTCTCTTTCTCCCTTTATCTAGAACGCGTTCGCGAGAAATCTCTGAGGCGTGGACGTTGGAAAAAAGCTTTCCCCGGTATCTTCAGCGAGTGTATTCCGAAATATCCTCATTAGGTCTTTCAGCCGGTTTATCCCGATTAAGTACCTTGGGGAAATTCCAACATAGCGTGAATTACCAAGAAGCATTGCTTGCTTTAGATTTTTTGTTCCGATTGTGTGACCAATTTCAATGTACTGACATTCCCGAGCTCTTCAAGTTATTTTTCATTTACGAATATTGGAATCGACAGAAACACGCAATTTTCCTGCCCCCAAAAACGACTCCCCACTTTGAGATTATTGGAAATTCGGTAGTATGTTCTTCGGCGGAATTTCCAAAAAAGGGATGTTTAGACTGCTCTCACTTTGATACTTGCGAATTTCCACGGAATGTAACAGCGGATGACCTCTTTGAGGTCAACTGGCGCTGCATAATTTGTGGTAATCCCTTGGAATTTCCAACGGTTTTATTTCAAAGTTGGCTCTCATACACACATCATGTAAAGACCCAGTTTTTGTGTTGCATTTGTTTCCTTGAGTATTCAAATACCGAGGAAGAGCTGGATATTCTTTCAGGGACAGAACTTCCTTATTTTTCCCCAGACGATGTACTTCCAAGCTACTTTGAAGTATCCATGAATGAAAATATGACTAACAACATAAATCTAACAGACCTGCTCAATATTATTCTGGGGGTTCTCTGCCTCCTTTCTTCGCAACTTAACGATTCTCGATATGTTCTTCATTATAATCTTTCCTATCCCCTCTCAAAAGATATCATTGCGCAGGAAGCGATCAAAATTGCAGGTTCCCAGGTGACCCAATCGAAATTTACCTATTTACAGAATATTTTCTCCCCCACTTTAACTTCGCCCCGACTAGATGCATTATTCGACTATTGCCTTGGGTTTTTGGATCCCCAAGATATTATCTCTCTCGAGGATACGAAGGCCATAGTCTTCGCTTTCAGTGAAAAATTTAAGGACTTTCTATACGCTCTCATGAAAAGTCACTACGTCCCTCACATACTCTCTATCCTGCGGGAAAATTCCACAACTTGGGATGATCTTAACTCGTGGATAGCAAACCAATTTAAAGCGAACACTTAGGTAGATACTCAACGACCGGAGAACTGAGAATGCACTGGCACTATTCCCTCAAACCCCTCTTCATCAATTTACCTGACCCCGTTCCTACCGATTTCACGTATAATACGGAATACAGTTTCGAGTTATTGAATGCGAATGAACAAGCGCTAGAAATTCTCTATTCTTTTCATTTTTCGGCCTTTATTAACGATGGTCAGTCTGAATTTGAGTACGGGGGAGATATTCTACTACGTTTTGATGAGATAAAAGAATTTGAAAAATTTTCAAACGATCCCTCATCTATTCCTTCTGCGGTCAAATTTGACGTGATGTACGCTACTCGGCAATTTTTCCAGTCTTTGGGAATTACCTTTAATGTGGATAGCTATGTCTAAGACTAAAACTCCGAAGAATTTTAAACCAAACCTACCTGAACCGCTTCCAAACCTGCCATTTATCGATGTCCACTGCCATTTGCCGCTCGATTTTTCCCCTAAAGATGCATTGCCGACACCCGATACTCAATATGTGGAATTTATCCAGTTAGGGGGTCTTTATCTTATTTCTAGTACCATCGACTGGAAGTCCTTGACAGAAATTCGGGAATTCGCCTCTCACCACGAATTTATGGGATTTACTTGCGGTTGGGCACCACAAACCGTCACGTATACTTCGCCAGAAGCATATAAGAAAGAGTGGACTCAATGGTTTGAGTACGTCACAACTCACCCCGAGGACTTTTTAGCCATTGGGGAAATTGGACTCGATTTCCACCACGCGAAAAAACTCGCCGCTCGTGAAAAACAAGTGCAAGAGTTCCGCAAGGTGCTCCAGATCGCGCTCGACTTGAGAAAACCAGTCGTACTCCACGTACGAAATGCTGGAACCAACGAAATTGATCTGCAAAATAAAGCTCACCCGTACAACCTCCCTGATGGCGCTAACCAAGTCATTCTCGAGATATTGGCTGAATTTCACATCAAGTCATCGAACGTGATGTGGCATTGTTTTTCCGGCCCAGCACCTTATGGAGTCCAACTCTCTCGCCAAGGTTACTGGTTGTCCGTCCCCAGCTCGGCATGGGGGTTTCCCAGGTGGGTGCGCAACACCAAAGAAGTCCCAATTGATCACCTCCTCACGGAAACCGATGCGAGCTTCCAGCACCCTTGGAGACCCGGCCCCGAAAACGTGCCTGTGAATGTCCGTTATTCAATTGCAGCTATAGCGTATACTCACCAGATTCCTCAAGAAGACGTGGCACACCGTACTGTGCAAAACGCAATTAATTTTTTCCGCCTTGAAACAAAAGTGCGGAAGATTTAATGATGAATTAATTCTATCCGATCTTTTCTCCGGGTTTTTTCTTGAGACGGGATCTCAAAACAACCTCTGCAATGCGTTTCTGTCGAGTGGCGTCAGTTTTTGCCGTGTTAATCCAATATACGTATTGGAATCGGACAGAATTTGCAAAAGCATCGAAATTTTGCCATGCGTCAGAATCGTTTTGTAATGCCATTTTCAGATCTTTCGGAATATTGGGTGCTTGTTTGGAACTATACGCGAGATCCCAACGGCCGTCCTGTTTCGCCTCTCGAATCTTTTTTAATCCAAAGTCCGTCATTTTTCCCGTGGTAATTAATTTTTCCGCCCGTT
>MBAA01000160.1:633-722 GCA_001940655.1 Promethearchaeota archaeon CR_4 | reverse complement strand
CGTTATTCCCGCCAGGTTCTTTTTGCCGGGGAAGGGAGTCAGCAGCGATTGGCAGCGGCGAGTGTCGCAGTTCTCGGAGCGGGGGGCGT
>MBAA01000160.1:0-582 GCA_001940655.1 Promethearchaeota archaeon CR_4 | reverse complement strand
GCACGATTTCGTGGTTAATGCTCTCGATGATGTTTTCGTTGTGAACGAGGCTTGCGCGCGGGTTGGGATCCCGTTCGCGATACCTGCAGCAACGACATCGACTTTTGGGGGAACTCTTTTCGTGTCGGGCGCGGGAGGATGCGCTCCATGTTACGAGTGCGTGTTTAATCCTCACTACAACCCCAAGATCGGGCCCAACCGTACCACGGGCGTGTTCGGGTTCGTCGCGGGCGTGGCGGGCATCTTAGCCGCTCTCGAGGCCGTGAAGTACCTGTTAAACCTACCCCGGCAAACTGGCACGTTAACTCTATTGGATATGTGGCGGGGGTTGGTAAGAACCTTTTCGATTGCAACTTCGCCCCAGTGCAGGATTTGTGGCAAATTGAGGTCAAATTAATCTTAAAACTAACTAAGATTTTTGAGGTAAATCCAAAAAGACCTTTAATTTTTCAATGACTTCTTGGGAGAAATATTCCTTCACTTCATCAAAAGGGATTTGCTGCTCGTTAAGCAAAAACCGAATGATCGTGGCATATTCGTATGGCATGATGATGAAGTGTTCGATGTCCCTCAAAGAATACG
>MBAA01000067.1:47704-49215 GCA_001940655.1 Promethearchaeota archaeon CR_4 | reverse complement strand
CCACCACATCCGGGATGTTAGACGCCGGGTCTGCATCGATGATGAGGGGCATTTCTCGCGGATTTTTTTCGAGTATGTATTTTAAGAGCATGGCGATGATAGTGGTCTTCCCCACGCCACCTTTGCCGGAGGTAGCGATGATGGTATTTGTGTTCGTCATTAGAATCTATCCTAAGATAAACTTCAGATCGCTTTGAATGAGAAAGAGTGTCTAAATATTAAATATTTGAATTAAAACTCATAAGTCTTCGAGGGATCTTAGGTTTCCTGCAATTGAATTTCTCAATTGGGTTTATCAACCAAATGTTCGAGATTAAAAAAAAATAGAGATACCTCATCCTAAAGATAACAATTCCTACCCTATACTTATTGGTTCACCGAGAAATGTCTCATTCTTAGCATTTATTTGCCCTGACTCTGCCTCGTTATAGCGCACATTTACCAAGTTGTGATTTCCGCACACGTCCAACAGCAGACATTCAGTGAGAGGAATATTTAAATAATAAAGTTGAGGGAGGTGATAATACTTAGGATGATTTCGGCGGATGCTTGGATATGGCATTAGTAGAGAATATTCTCCTTCTACTGATTGTTGGATTTGCTACCGGTTCTGTGCTTGGATTACTGGTAGCTTCGTACATACGGTACCAGAGGAAAAAAACGCGCATAACAAAAGTTCTCATCCTCTTGCACGTATATCTCGCATCTTCAATGATTGTAATACTGATATCGAGTATCTTCGACTTTTTCGAGATACCCATAGTAATAAGTGAAGAAGACATACTAGCGTTTCTCCCTGATGAGTTACCTCTAGTATTTATCCATACTCTCTTTTCTCCATTGCGAGGAATATTCATACTACCCGCGTTTTACTACTTTTGTGTCTTCGCGCAATTAGTGTTCTTTATGGAGGAGGAGAAACGTAAAAAACTCGTTAAATGGAGCGTCATACTTATAGCAGTTGCCCTCGCTGTTACTTTCTTTGTCATAGGTCTACTCTTGTATGTGATCGGGTGTTCGTTGGCGGATTTACCCATCGACTATATACTAATAACTTTAATTGTCCTCCGTTCCCGTTTATTCGTCAAAATCATTACGTTGGTTGTATTTTGTATGGTTGCGTTTCCCGTCTTCTTCATTTCCTTCCGATTGTGGAAACAAAGACCCCAGGATGACCCTCACAAGTCAGAC
Source organism: Promethearchaeota archaeon CR_4 (assembly GCA_001940655.1). Classification (GTDB taxonomy): domain Archaea; phylum Asgardarchaeota; class Lokiarchaeia; order Sigyniarchaeales; family CR-4; genus CR-4. The sequence goes on along the minus strand of MBAA01000067.1, from coordinate 48,024 downwards.
TTGCTATACTTCGCCATCATGGCTTTTGTCCTAATCCTTCTACCTATTTTTGAATTAGTGGATTTTCTCCTCCTCCAAGCAGGGGCAACACGACCCACCATCGGTTTTCTTTTACAGATGCTTTGGATACCTGTATTGGTGTATGCGGCATATCGTGGTTATTTTGCAAGCAAATCGAGGAAAATATAACTGGGATCACGCACTCCCGAACGAAGGTGATATAGAGATGCATCAATTCCGAAGGAATACTTTCCTGCAATTGAATTTCTGATTTGGTTTTATCATACAAAAGTTCAGAGTTAAAAAAATCGATGGCGCTC
>MBAA01000067.1:45282-47667 GCA_001940655.1 Promethearchaeota archaeon CR_4 | reverse complement strand
TTCCGATCACCGTTCCATCCTAGTTAACGTCTCCCACAAGGCATTTCTCAGTCCACTCTCAGAACAAGAGTTTTCATTGCAGAGTCGGTTTTATGGGAAGGGAGGAATATTTATAAGGGAATGGTGAGCTGTTGCTGTTATCAAGAAGGGGTTTGAACAATATGGCAACATTCGAAGTTATGTTTTTTCAAGGTATAGTGGTCTTTTGTTGTATTTTTGGAATCGGAATCCTAATTTCCGCTTATTCTCGGCACCGAGAGAAAAAGTCGCCCATAACAAAAACACTGCTCATTTTGCATATCTACCTGGTTGCATTCATATTTGTATCCCTAGTTTCAACCTTGTTCCACCTTTTCGACATTCCAGTCATATCTGGCACAGTGACTGAAAGCACGTTTCCTCTAGGTGATCGAGTATTGATACTCTGCCACACGTTCTTCTACCAATTTGCAGTAATATTTCTGCTGTGCGCCTTCAACTATTATTATGTTTTCACGCGAATTGTATTCGGCGGGGGGAAGTCCAAGAAATGGATAGTTATCATGATTTTCGTGACAATCATCAATCAAGTGGGGATCAGTGCAATTATCCTATATTCCCTCCTGAGCGTTATGTCAGGGTTGCCCGTCAACTATGAGCTCGTGTCTCTCGGTGTTGCGCTCATGGCACTATTAGGGGGACTCATTCTCTTGGCCGCGAATTGTATCATCTCGATTCCGGTCTTTCGTGATTCAATCCACCTTTGGAAGCGAACGCCCAAGGAAGACCCTAACAAGTCAAACGCGTTGTATATCGGCATCATGGCCTTACTCAACATTCTTTCGATAATTTTTACGATTGTCGACATTGTCCTCGCCCGATACGGTGGGGTGGCATATCCCACCATTGCATTCGTGATAGCCTGGCTTTGCGTACCGCTGATAATCTATACCGCATATCGCGGGTATTTTTCGCGTAAATCCGAGAAAAAAATACCTTAGACGTACGGACGGCGCTCGTGGATCAATTATTTTTCAATTTTTTCTGTACGAAACGACCTTTTCCTGTCTCTTCTCCCCAAAAGTGAGAATAAATGATACTATCTAACGAATAACGAACTCTGAAACCTTGATCTTTGAAACTTCACCCACCGAGACCACCCCTCAAGATTTCCTGAGGAACAATGGAATAATGGAAAAATTGAATAACTGGAATGTTAATCTACGGGCGTACCACAATACGCGCAGAATTTCGTGCCTGGTTCCAAATCACTCCCACATAGACTGCAATTTCTCGCTTTCGCGGGAGTAGTTCTGTCCGGGGTGCCTACCTGGCGCCCCTGCTGCTTGCGACCACACCTGATACAATACAATGCCCCCGGGGACATTTCAGCCCCACATGAATAGCAGCGGGAAAGAGCTACTTCGGGTTGAGATGTTTGTATCCTTGGCGTAACTGGTGCCTGAGTTACTGTAGGGCTGAGTGATGTTAGCGGAATTTCCCCAGTGGGTGGCACTCCCATGGTTTCCTGAGTAGAAACCTTTCTCCTGCTGCGACTGACGGCGACTGCGATAATGATCACAAACACTATTATGATGATTATGATGGGAACAACGTAATAAAGATTCGCGGGTGTTGTTGGGGTGGAACCCGATGTCGAGGCAGGGGTGTAAGTCACGTCAAAGGTGATGGTCGTGGATTCTTCTGGAGAGTTCATAGGGTCAAAGTAAATATAGAAATACCACGTTCCCGCGGTTGCAACCGTCACAGAAGAAGAACTTGAATATACCGCTTCATTATCAATCAGAGCTCCGGAAAAATCGTATACATTTGCGGCAACATATGAAATTGAGTAATTGATTGTGGGTATTGTTGGATAAGGATTATACCAAACGAGATAATAATCCCGAGTAGTGAGAATTGTATACGTTGATACTCCACTAGTGACATTTGTAAGTTCATCGTAAAAAGAGGGAGTCCCCCCTTGATACCAATTATTGAACATCGTGCTATCTGCTATGAAAAAGTCCACGGGTTTCGAACTATTGAAAGTACAACTAATTGACGACCCTCCTGCTTCGAGGTACAGCATTTCATACCAGAAGTCGTCATTATTACTTAAAGTGATCTGATCCGTTATGCTCCCCGTTTTTGTTACTGAAGGAAAACTTGAGAAAATTTGATCTGCAATAATAAAACTCACTTTGGCAGGGGTTGAGCTAATTGAAAAGGTAATTGTGCTTCCCGCCGACACAGATTCATATTCGTACCAATATTCGTTGAAATAGAGAGTTTCTGTGCTCCGATAATTAACCTGAGAGCCAGAGTAAAACCCAGCGAAAATATTAGACGAACTCGTACTAGAAAACATACCCGTCGCTGCGAAAACTGATGCAAATACTATAA
>MBAA01000067.1:44618-45233 GCA_001940655.1 Promethearchaeota archaeon CR_4 | reverse complement strand
GCCATAACCATACCCGTATCCGTACCCACCCCATCCCCACCAGCGCCGCCGGTAGTGCGGATAAAAATGCCCTGGGGGGTGCATCCCAGGAGTATGGCTATAAGGGCCTGAAGGACCACTATTTACTATGCGTTGTGCGCCAGTCCTTCCAAATGGGGTCGAGTGGGGCGAACTGGATCTAAATGACATCCCGCCCCCGCCGCGAGAACCTCCCCCGTGAAAGCCGCCACCGCCGCCGCCACGGGAACCCCCGCCGCCGCCTCTTGGCACGTCATTTCCCTCCGGTTTTTTGGATGAAGATGTAATCTCGGAACGTTGCAAGCAGGATGAGACCGATTGCGACCACAGAACAAGTCAACCCTACTACGTCAATCCGGATTTCCGGAGGTGTAATCTCCGGAATAGTAGTTAACAACACGATGTAAAAGAGAATCCATTCTAACCCGATGAAGAGGATCGTCAATAGGGGGAATATTCGTTCGTGAATTTTTCCCACGGTGATGTTCCGGAGTTTCCCAAAGCTCGAGTAAAAGATGGAGAATAACCCGATAATTGTGGTAATTAACAGCACAAAACTAAAGATGAGGAGAAGTACCCACGCGGGTCCAGCTTTTG
>MBAA01000067.1:40812-44584 GCA_001940655.1 Promethearchaeota archaeon CR_4 | reverse complement strand
GGCCCACGCGATCAGTGCCCTCTGGGGGAATGTAACTCCAACAATCTTGGATCGTGCACACGCCTAATAGCTTATCTCCGTCAACAACGGGAACAACATTAACCTTTAAGTTTTGCATTCGGAGGAAGGCATCCTCGACTGGGGTGTCTAGTGTGACCGGCTCAATTTGATACATGGCATTTTTCACATTGGCCGTGGATGGGTCTTTACCTGCCGCCACAATCTGCTGGACAATATCGAAGTCCGCAATAACCCCCAAGACTTTTTGATGATCGTTGTCCAGCACTACCAAATCTGGAACCCCTTTTTCTTTCATCTTCTGGGCAGCCTGAACAACGGTCATGTTGGCATCAATTGTCGAGTATTCATCGTCAATGACGAGATCCCGTACTTTATATCCGCTTTTTTTGCTACTCATAAACCCCACCACAACGAGGTTGTTTTCTATAAAAACAATAAGATTGGATCACGATAACTGCCTATAAAAATCTCCGCATATATATTTCCGCGTCTCCTTTGATACAAGCCCGTGTGACACTTCCTTCCCAGTGACCATAGTAATGTGTCTGGCCGGGAGTCTTTTTTTGCTCCTTGTGCCATTTCACAAACTTCAAATGGCGGGGTACCTTCATTTCTTCAATCTCTTAGGAATTTCAGAGAGCTACAAACTCGAGACGCAAGACCTGCCCCCGCGCCTCCCAGCACGCTGCTCGTTTTCTGCCTCGAGTTTCCGAGGTAAATTTTCATGTCACCCGTAAAAAAGAAGGACCGTCCGGATGAAGAGATAGAAGAGATCGCCGAAGAGGAAGTCAAAGAAGACGCAACTGTCGAGGCTACTGTCGAAGACCTGAAAAAGGAAGAAGTGGAGAATCTCCTCATCGACCGGAACACGTATCTCGCCGCCGGAGTCCACATTGGCACAAAGGTCAAAACGATCCACACGAAACCGTACATTTATCGTATTACCTCCTATGGTTTGTATGTCATCAACATCCTCAAAACGGACGAAAGAATCCGCGTAGTGGGCAAGCTCCTCTCGCGGTTTGACCCGAAGAAGATAATGGTGTGCTCCGTCCGCCGCTATGGACACAAGCCCGTTCAGAAGTTCTGCGACGTCATCGGCGCGACCGCCCAGGTCGGGCGCTTCATCCCCGGCACGCTCACGAACCACTGGTTGGAGAACTACAAGGAAGTGGACGTGGTCGTGATCTGTGACCCGCACGCAGACAAGCAGGCCTTGAGTGAAGCTCACATTGCCCGCATCCCCACCGTCTCGCTCATCGACACGGACGACACGTTGTCTGGCGTGGACATCGGTATCCCCACCAACAACCGCGGTCGCAAGGCGTTGTCACTTGTCTTCTACCTGCTCGCGCGGCAGATCCTCCGGGAGCGGGGCGACATCCCCCCAGACGGCCAGCTCGAAAATGTGACCGTGGAGGACTTCGAGAGCAGGATTCGTCCCCAAGTCCACACCGCATAATTTTTTTTTCTTTCATTCCCAACCCATTTTAGCATCGGGAAGCATTTCACCACCTGAGCGTAGTTTCTCCTACACAATTCACAGGGGATCATACCTTTCAACCAAAAATTACGGTGTTTTTGAAATCTTTCGAAAAATTTATCCTATGAACTTCGAAATGGAAGGACTTATGCAAGGATTGAAAATTTTGGTAGTTATTTGCCCCCTAGTTGGCATTTATGGAATATTCGTCCTCCTCAGATTTTTCTATTATACGGCGAATGTGGCGGAAAGTGCAAATACAATTGAAAGCGATTCGCTAACGGAATACCTAAGACAAAGTTCTTCGATAATCTTGGTCATGTACTATAAATTAAATTGCCTATCGATCTAAAACTACTTTCTTTTTTTTCCTTAAAAATGTGAAAATATTCAATTACATGCCTATAAACAGGATTTACATAAAAAAATGTAATCTTACGAGGTTTAGACTTATAACTTTTCACGAGATTGGAAATAAATTTGAATAAAACAATATCATTAAATGGATTGAAACAATAAATAAAATTAATATCATCAGGAATTTGATATCTCCTAGCATCAGTCGTGATTATTGAAATCTCGGTTGAGTTTTTAAACGTTTTTTTGAAAATTTTATCATTTTTTCGTGCAATAGCGCATAACTCTTTGGAAATTTCAATGCCAATAATTTTTTTAAATCTATAAGTTGAAGCCAAGAGAGTAATCAATCCAGTTCCGCAACCAACATCTAAAAATACGCTATTCTCAGGGATTGTGATGTTTCGCATTAAATTTTGGAACAATGCTATTAAACTGGGTTGGGTTTTAGAATTATTAGGGTAAGTAGAATACGGATTAAATTTTGTATATTTTTTATTTAATTCGTACTGATGCCAAGTATCTGTACCGTACCGCTTGTCAAACCATCTATCACTCATTCTCATTACATAAAAATTAATTACCATATTGATTTTCACGTATTTTAAAATATAGAACATTTTAGTCGATAATGCATTTTTTTTCTTCAATTGACTCGACATATTCAAAATCGATCACGCTCGTTTGAGTTTCTTCCCTTTAAAAATTAAAAAAATATTGTTTCATTTCACATCAACGTATGAAAAATTGAATGACGAAGGGAACGTGACAATAAAAAATAAAGAATAAGAAGAATGAATGGAATTTCTTATTTCTTTATAGGAGTAAAAGTACAATAAGCGCAACAGTCCCAATAGTAGCGAGGAGCACACTTTCGCAAATTGCATTAGAAACTTTCTTTTCGCTAGGGGTACTAGTCTTGGTTAACGTCACGGATTTGTTCATATTTTCTCCCTACTATAGTCATTAGTTGTTTGTTTTTTTCGTGGAATTTTATTCCAATGCAATATCCGTTGTTCTATATATAAAGTTATTGTATTAGCAAGCAAAAATATTGTTGAAAGGCGGGATATGACCTGTTTTAGGGTGGAAAAATCCAACGAACCTCCTAAAATGGGTTCAATTTTACATTTGAAAAAAATACCCTCAAGTGTTTCCAATAGATTTACGTATACTTGGGGACGAAATCAAAATATTTCTCCACCAGTTCGTTAGTTCCCTCAAATTTGGCCACATTCGCACTCCAGCTTTGAGTGTTATATTTACGTGCAAATGCTTCCGAAAACGCGTCTAACGCGTGAACCAAGGAAGGGGAGCTTTTTGTCGTGAGGATCGTGCACACAAAGGACCCAGCCCGTTTCAATAAGATTTGAGCATTATCTAGATACAAGCCTTGCAATTGTCCCTTGTTCACGCATTCTACTAATACCCCCGAAATGCCTTGCAACATTGGAGGGAGCAGAGTTATTGTCTCCGTTGCTATTCGTTTATCCCAATAGTGAGAATACAGGTGGATTCCACTGTGGTTATTGAAAATAAACATTGCCGAAGCTTTAAATGGTAAAATGAAAGCGAGTTGAGGTACGGAGATGAAACTCAAGATGGTCAATATTGTACCTATCGAAAGGAATATTAGAATGGGAAGGGTTGTGTTAAATATCGATGAAAATGGTTCAAATACCATGATGATAGCCCCAATCAGGCCTATTAGTGCACGGTTTCTAAGATTATGAGGAGCATTTACGAAGATTTTTGCGGTATAGAAAATATATGAAGCTATCATAAAAATCGTCAGGGTGATACTTGCGGCCTGAAGATTAATGCTCAGATTCCAATATATCTCCCCGTTCTGAACGTAATAGGTTAAGGCACCCTCTTCCAATGAAAAAGCGATTTTAAGCGATGCCAAGA
>MBAA01000067.1:35596-40784 GCA_001940655.1 Promethearchaeota archaeon CR_4 | reverse complement strand
AGGATGTTCCCTAGTGATTGAATCGAAGAATAGAGCGAGTGAATATGCGAGGGGTATAGGCATATATGTGGAGATATATGCAAATATTTCTTCGGGAAATACCATCGCGAGGCCGTTAGCGAACAACCAAATTGAATAACTTATCCACGACAGTAATAGATAAAAAATGTGCTTGTATTTCCTTCCCCGGTAGTGATAAGTAAATATTATTATTGCGATCGTTGTTGGAACTATCAGGAGAAAATCAAATAAAGGGATGTCTCGATTCACGTTCTTATCTATTCTTGAATCATCCCTAAGTGGTACCCCAATATAAAAGGCGTAGAATACACCATTATACAACAAACAATCTAAGATATTTCCCCCAAAATAGATTGGGCAAGGAACATTACCGTTCACCGTCTGATCGTCATACTGGTTTGCGACTCTCCCATATTAGAAGATAATCTTTTCTATCGCTTTCCATTGAAGTTTTCTTTCATTCCAGCCCTATTTTGAGACCCTTTTGTTCCATTCTCTTGACGCTTCTATGAAATACGTGACATTAACGAAAATTGTCGGGGGCGATCTGTGAAAGAAGCGGTCTTTCGAGTTCAACATATGTCGTGTCTGTAGCTCTTCCAGATGGGTAGAAGTATTTAACGTGGCGCTTCGATAGAAATTAGTAAGTCGATTTGAAATCTCAGGGATTGCCATGAATCGTGTCGCGACCGGCGTTATCGTGGGGTTCTTGTTTATGCTAGTGGCTCCTTTCATGTTCGCGGAGTGGGAAGTGAATGCGCTCATGAACATCTCGCTGGGGAGCATCTTTCTCCTGATGCCGACCAATGCCACCGCGGCTTTTAGCACGTGGTTTAGCCTTGGCTTCCACCCGGACGGGTCGTTATTTCTCATCTTCGGCAGTGTTGACTGGCTTTTTGACCCCTACCTTCGCGAGATAGTGTGGATGACGATTATGGCGTGGTTTTCCACGGGGTTTCTCATTGGGTTAATCGTGAAGGGGTGGAAAAAGAGCACGCTCGTGGCGATAGGGGTTTTCATCGCGTATTTCGCGATCTACTTAATTTTATCAGTGGTATCCGGAAAGGACCTTGCCACGTTGTTCTCCGGTTCAAATTTGGTGGATCTGTTTGGCGTGTTGCTCACCGGGGCGCTCTTCTCGTTCCTCGGGGGATTATCCGGTGGAGCGCTTGGCGGGCCTGGTGAAGAATGACCTGCTGAAGCAATGATAGATCCTGAACACAGTCGTATACGTGCCGGTTTGAAAAAATTGAGTCGAGTTCATTTTATACAACTTAGATTTTTAGGTTGCAACTGGGGGGCGTTCAAATCCAAGGAAATTGGAGAAGAAGGTTTAGAGTTGACTCACACATCAATATATTTCATTATCGTCATCATCATCGCTAAAGGACTCCTCCTCATCCTCCTCTTCCATTAAGGGGTTCTCGTCATCCTTGTTCTCCCGTGCGAGAAAGACGGGAACGAAATCGAAGTCGCGGGTTAATTTGTCAAAGAATGTCGTTTGTTTCTCGAGGGAGGCGGTCCTCAACGCTTGTTTCAAGCACGTCTCGTTCTCCGGGGTGTCGCCCTCCGTCGACAGGAGATAGTAGAGAATTGCCCCCGGGAAATCGCCATCGGTCTTGAAGTTGGGCAGGCAATCCCAGATGTCACACAGAACGACAAATACCTTTCGCAGGAAATTGGGGTCAGCGTCCCGGAACGATGCCGGTTCCACTAATCCAATTGGTATACCATATAGCAAGTAACCTAAGTAATCTGGTAAGAGGAATATTTCGTTCTGCTGCAGGATCCCGTGCAGCACGAGCCTCCGGACTAAATCGTTCAGGTAGGTGCCAGTTGATTTCGGATTGCGAACCTCCACGCATTGTAGAATGGAAATCACCTTGACGAGCGAGAAATTATCCAGCATGGGGAGGAATTCGGGCGTCAGGAGGGCACTGAGAAACGGCCACGCGGCCTGCTGTGTTTTGGGTCGCTCGTCCGTGTCGTAGGCGTCCAAATATATCTCGAGTAGTTTTTCTCGCGCAGGCACGTCTAAGGAGTTCACGAATGCCTCATTGGCAAACAGCGCCCGGAAGTTGTATCCTTCGAGGAGATCCCAGCGGTCGATGATCCACTTAGCGGGGACGCGATCGAGGAGGTTGCCCATAATCTCACCCATTAACCGCTGGAACAAGTCGGGCACGAGCTCGCTCAAACAGCGACCGAGTTGCTGGTGCAGTTCCGGATTGACGCTCAAGGGAACCCCATCTTCCACAGGATTTGCCGGGCCGGTTGGAGATTTAAATAAGGTAAATAGTCCTGCGCTGACGAGGCCCGCCACGAATGATTTGAGCGCTGCAAAGTGCTCCCACGGGGGTAGCAACGCTGGGGTACCCTTAGTGGTGGTTAATAAATCGTGGTAATCTTGCTCCGAGAGATGTGCCACCTCCCCTGCAGGGGCGGAGTAAATGACCGTGTGGGCGCAATCAACGCTCGCCTGCTGTTGCCCCCGCGAAAATATGATGCGATTATGGCACGTGCCGCCAATCCACACTTCCAAGCGAGCGTGCACCACCACCCCTGCCGTTGCCAGTTCCGGATCGTTTTCCAGCGGGATTTCTGTATCGTAATAATATCTAGTGTCGTTTCGGTCGGTTTGCGGTTCCAGCACCATCCGGTTTGCCATGGGGTCAAATCCCCACGTGCGGACGTAGTATTCCCGGGATACTGGATCCAAGTCTTTCCCCCGCAAAAAATCAACGTGGGTTCGCAATTCGGCATCTGCGGGGGCCGCCGCTAATGCTTTTCCATACGCCTCCAATGCATCGGGCACGCAATTCACGGTTTCATGTATCTCCCCTATCTTTCGCCATGCTTCGGGGATTGCGGTTGCTTTTCTATACGCCTCTAAGACCGCATCGGGTTGACCTATTCCCCGCATACCATTGCCAGTCATTCCCCACGCTTTCCGCCGGCCGTTTCCGATACCCAACCACGCCCACGGGTGAAACTCCGGCCCCCGTTTTAACCCTTCCTCGTAGTAGGCGATAATGGCTTGGGTTTCAATAAACCACTTGCCTTCGCAATACCATTGCTCCGGATCTTTCTGATCCACGTGATTATTCGAGTTATTCGCTGAAACCATAGGCATCTCAGGCGAGATCGAGTATTAACCCAGTATGGTATTTCAGGGACTGTGGGATTCTCATCAAACACCATATCTTCCTGAGGATATAAAACCAACTACGTTTCCCCTGCCATCCCTATAGACTGCTTTGATTAATTGATCTTTTTCCGCAACAAAATCTCATTTCAATTTATCGAAAATAGACAAAAACGATCCGTTTCCTTTCGTTTACTACCTATTATTATCGGTTGCAGTTAAATCTCTGCAGTTATACGCGTTCATCGAAACTCAGGATGGATTTCGCTTCATTGCCGGAAAGATCACCCTTGCTACATCATCTGCGGATAGAGCCCTTGGTCGTGATATGAAACCTCAAATACAAATGGATATCTAAGAGCATTTACCAAGATTTGAATGGTATAATCAATTCCGAATCCAAAACCAAGCTTCCCTGTAATTCCATCTTAATTTTGACCTCCCATCGCATCTTGGGCCGAGGATATTTATTTCTGAAGGAGGTACATTGGGGTAAAATAAAAGAGATTTCTAACGCCGATCTGTCCTCGAATATAAAAGACGTAAAGAGTATTCGCTTCCAACTTACCTTCTTACTCGTATTGGTGAGTGTAGTGCTTACTTTGGGTATCCAAAGGTCATACTAAAAAGGAGCTTCCAGTTCCTCTTCCGTTATGTTTTGGTATTTCTTGATGAGCGATTCTAACACTGCCACCAGTTCTGGGGGTTCAACCCCGTCCAGGCGCTCCAACTCCGCATCGCCGAGATATATTAAAATGGTAAACCACTGGTTGCAGAGGTAACGCCCATCGACATGAACCCACAGGTAGGAGGATTCGGGGTGAGGCATTTGGAACGCTAACACGCCGCTGTCGTCCCACCGGGTGCCCGTCCAGTCCTCCGGCCCGCTGTTGTTGGCAAAGTCCGACGAACGCTCATTTCGCACTTGCCAAATCCCCCACCTTCGGAAAAACCCGGGATCTTGTGTGGTGATGAGCGCCAGGATCTCGTGCCACAACCTCTCGCTTTCCGTGTCCTCGTCTTTCACGGGAGCCTCGTACGTCTTCACCATCCAATTGATCGTAGGAATGAGTTCCCCCTCGGAAACCCACGTTATTTCTATGCAATCTTGTTTATCCGAGTAGTTGACTTGGTATTTGTCGCTTTTTTCGTTATTCCCGTAATGTGGGGGGATGATGGTTATGCTTGCACCATCATACCGGCGGCTTTTCACCCCGAATGTCAGTCCCCCCGAGACGCCTCCCGCCCGGAAATGTGTCACTTCCCAGCGGGTGAACGCGGTCGGGTCGCGCGCCATGATGAGACGGTAAATTATGTTCTCAGCAATCGCGGGATCTGGTTCGTTCGCGAGTGAAGAGTCACCTTGGTTCATAGTTAGTATCACGAGCGCCAGTTGCCTATTTAAATTTCACTTTCGGGGACGTGGGGTTCAACGTTATGGTGCGTGGTATTAGCCTAATGTTTCGCAATTCCAACTCAATCTTTTTCGGGGATGATCTCGATTGTGTCCCTTCCTTGATCCTTTTTCGTAAAGATTGTTGTCCACATTTTACGAAAAATGACAAAAAGTTTGGTTCATTTTCGATTTTCAGCAGTTGTCTCCCGTTCTTTTTGCTACCTGTCATTATCGGGTCGGGATCGACATTTTTTTAACACAAGCCGCTTAGATTCAAGTGAAAACTTGAATAATTGAATGGTGCATTGCGAATGGTCAAGAGACCCAGTCCGCTTGATATTTACAAGCATTTTGACAAATCCAATTGCAAAGAGTGCGGATTTCAGACTTGCATGGCGTTCGCGTCAGATCTCCTCGAGCGCAAGGTGAAAATCACAGATTGTCCCCACATGTTGGAGCCAAAGATGAAGAAAAAGCTTCAATCGGTGATAGAACTCATCACACCCCCCCAGAAACCGGTGGAATTCGGCACGGGGGCGCGTATGGCAACGATCGGCGGCGAGGAAGTGATCTTCCGCCACTCTCTGACGTTCTTCAACAAAACTGCCATCGCAGTAGAAGTACAC
>MBAA01000067.1:33660-35585 GCA_001940655.1 Promethearchaeota archaeon CR_4 | reverse complement strand
GACGCGAAAGCGCTCGATGCGGCAGCCCAAGCCATTAAGGACAAGAGACCCCTACTCTATGCAGCTACGAAAGACAATTGGAAGGACGTGGGGAAGACTGCCGCCACGCTCCAGCTGCCCCTCGTGTGCTACGCCAAGAACCTGAACGAGCTCGCGTCGTTGTGTGTCAGTCTGAACAAGATGGGCGCGAAGGACCTCTGTGTGGACCCCGGTACCTTCCACGGCGAAGGTTTACAGGGTAGAACCTTTGACGATATTTTTAAGCTCCGATACGCCGCGATCGATTCGGGATTCCCCGAAGCGGCGTATCCCATTATTGGTGTGCCTGCCACCATCTGGGCGGACAAGAAGGCCGCGGACGAGAAGAACTGGGAAATCAAGTACCAGGAAACCGTCATGGGAACCATCATGATGACCGTGGACACCTCCTTAATCATCATGCACACCGGGCGTAATCCGGAGGATATTTGGGCACTCTTAGCGTTGTTGACCTACAGACAAGGGATGTTCACAGATCCGAGAATCTATCCCAGAGTGGACGCAGGACTGTTCAAGATCGGCAATCCAACCCGGATGTCTCCGATTTTCGTCACCACCAACTACCGGAGCACCAAGATGGCGGTTGAGGATGACATAAAATCCGCAAAAATTGACAGCTTCCTCCTAGTCATCGACTCGAACGGTATTGGTGTCGAGTCAGCGGTCGTGGGCGGTCAGTTTAACTCCACGAAGATCGCGGAAGCCATCCAGCAATATAAGGTGTTCGACAGCGTAGACCACCGGATTGTCGTCATCCCCGGCATGGCAGCCCGCTATTCGGGCGCGTTGGAAGACGAGGGCAAGTGCTATGTATGCGTGGGCCCGCGAGACTCCTCCGGCATCCCGAAGTGGACCAAGGAGAAGTGGACCCCCGAAGAATACATGAAGGAATTCAAGTCTCGAGGAGCGTAATTCCCCCCTCTTTTTCGCTTTTTTTCATTCCATTTCAATCCATTCCTTTTTCATCGATGGCAGCCGACAAAGATCAACGGCAAAAAACCCAGACCGAACTCTCTTCGAATTTGGGATGATCTCCTTCGCCTAATTTGGTATGTGCTCTTTATCACAGGGAGGTGTTCTCTTAGGCAGTGCTTTTGTTTGTCTCTTAAATCGGTCTCTTTGGAACACCTGGAGTAGTATGTTATAATTGATTTCCAATTTTTGGAGAACTAGGGGTTGGAAATTACCCAGGATCCCCGTTTTGGAATCTAATACTCGTCAACCAATGGTCATTTTTCGACTAAGAACGCAATTGAGAGTTATATATGTGCTTTCCTATTTAGACTTTAGGTTGACTTATCCTATTGACTATTACGAAAAAGCACTGCAAATGGACTAAAGAAAGATTCCCTAGCCAACCATTGCTAAAAGTGTTTCAAATTGATTTTTTGTGGATTTCCCTTGTAAGTGAGAAATAAAATGAGATTTATGAAGAATTGGTGATTCTGGCGCAAATAGAGTGTCAAACTGAAAAAAAGCACGATCAACGTCCATTTCAATTTAGGGAGAGGGGCAATTTCCCTTAAGGCTTTCATTTTTTCCCAAAAAAGAAGGCGATGCGACTAGTGATAGAGAGTGCTGTTACCCCAATAATGGTGAAAGAGAGGATAACGCAGGTCGCTTGGACAGGAAAAAGGATTGTCACCCCAATTACCCCAAACAAAAGGGTCCCGTAATATTTACCGACAGGGTCGTAAATGATCTTCGTGAACTTGCTCGTGATTATGAATTGGACGAACATGAAAAGAATCACGAGGAGAATCCAGTGGGTGTACCATCCTTCGCTGATGAATTGGGCAAACGTTCCGCAAATAAATATGAAATCCGTGGTAACATCAAAGTAGGCACCAAATTCTGAAGCTACGTGAAATCTCCTCGCGAGTTTC
>MBAA01000067.1:30881-33637 GCA_001940655.1 Promethearchaeota archaeon CR_4 | reverse complement strand
CGCGCCTAAGAAGATCATCGCAGCAACGAGCCCTTGCCTGCCGTGAATAGACAGTAGGAGAAATGGTAACGCCACTAATCGCAGGAAACTCACTGCTGTTGGCATATACCGATGCATCTGCGATGTAGCACCATACCCAAGAAAACCGCTAATACCTCGATTGTTATACATGAAGCCTCACGTCACTTGTGGGAGATTGTTTGATATAAGGTCAGATTGCATCGATTAATGACTGGTTAGCTCCCAGCTGGTATGCGCTCGAGAACTGCTCGGTGGTGATAACGCCCGCCAAATAGGTCGCTTGCAGGAGGTTAGTCCCGTGTGCCGCCGTAATTTGGGAGGTGAGATTTGTCATAGCATCCACGGGATCAGCCATTCCATATGTCAGGATGGCCACGACCGGTTTGCTTTGGAAGTCCACGGATGTCAAGTAGGTAGAGATGACCGTTTGGGGTTTCCCCCCGTATACTGGCGAGAGAATGACGATTAGATTGTACATGGTCACGGTGCTTGGTGACTCGTGTGACACGGTAGAGAGGTCGATGATCCAATTTTTCGACGCGGCTCCCTCGGCGAATTTCCTTGCGATGCCGCTGGGGAAAGAACTGAGTCCCGGGTGGTAGATCACGAGAATCCGGCCGGTGGTTCCACTTGCATTCACTGTTTCGAGGGGTGTTATGACTTCGCGCTGTGAGATGGGGATAATAATTAACACTGCTGAGATGAGCCCGATGATGGCAATGACGCACGCAATTCCGACTTTCTTCTTTTTCGACATAGAATACACTTTTTTTTATCGGTCTACCTAAGAAAAAACTGGGGCCCGATTGTTAGCAAACCAAATTCTCCCCCTTCATTTTATCGATTTATCTCAAGTTATGGCGATGAAATTTTTCCAAGTAGGATATAACCTGACAAAGAGCTTTTTAGTACAACTTGCTAGAAGGAAAGTGAATGTCGACTTGCATCGTGTGCCATAAACCTCTGCAGGATGCACCTCCAGTTGTCGAGTGCCCGAACGGACACCCGGTTCACCGTGATCCGTGCTTGAAGCAGTGGTTCATGACCGGCAAAGAACCCCAATGCCCCTTTTGCAGGGAACGCTACCCCACGAACGTGCAAAAGTTTTTTGACGAGTGTCAGAAAGAGCGGAAGGTACGCGAACAAAAAGCAGCGGAAAAGCACGCAGCAGAACAAGCGAAAGTAAATCCAGCAGTTAAGGAGAAGAGAGAGGTTTTCCAGCGGGTACAGAATTTACGCGCCCAACAAAAGTATGATGCCGCGCTCAATTTATTATTCGACATCCAAGAAAAATATCCCAATGATCCCGAAATCTCGTTCCAGATCGGCAATACTTTTTTCATCCAACAAAAATATGGACTCGCGGTCAACCACCTGATGAAGGCGGTCAAGATCGAATTCAAACAACCCACGGCTTTTTACCTCTTAACCCGGAGTTTTATGGCACTGGAAATGCCAGAGAAGGCCGCGTGGGCTGCTGAACGCGCCCTCGTGCACCTCGGGCCAGAGGAGACCGAATACCGGGAATTTTGTAAAACCGTCGTGAACCAGAAGTTAAATCCTTCCTCACCGGGTACCTGAGAGTTCGGTCGCGTGGGATTCGAAAAAAGCTTGCACGCGGTCAACGGTAAAGCAGGTCTCCTGCAAACGCGTGGAGATCATATCTTGGAACTCGCGTTCGTTGATCTCAAAGCCAAGATAATGCCGACCGAGAATTTTGGCGACCTTGAGGGTCGTGCCAGACCCTGCGAATGGGTCGCAGACGATGTCCCCGGGATTCGAATGGATCGCAATGACACGCAGCAATAGTTCCTCTGGTTTTTGAGCGGGGTGCGCCACGGACTCTTTTTGCCCGACTTTCAGGATGTCCCATACGTTACGCAATTGTTTCCCGCTGTTGAATAATTTGGCGACTTCGTAATTGAACGTGTACTTCGCCCCCGCGCCCTTGGTCAACCAGAGCAGGATTTCCGAGGAATGGCGGTAGGTTTTCCGCGTGACATTGGGGACGGCGGTGCGCTTGTACCAGATCACGTCCCCGCGCATCACAAAATCCAATTGCTGGGCGAGGTACCCGATGACAAAGGCATTATGGTAACTGGTGCTGACGAACAAGGTACCCCCGTCTTGGAGCACCCCGTATGCGGCCGAGAGCCATTTCCGGGTGAATTCTTCGTATTCTTGGGGCGTTTTCTGATCCCAAGTAGCATTGATTTTTTCCCACGCCCCGTGTTCGAAAATATTAGCCAAGGTCTTCCCACTGACGTTGTAGGGGGGGTCGGCGAAAATGAGGGAAATCTGTCCCCTGAATTTCTCGCGCGAGAGACCTTCGATGCAATCCGAATAAAAAACACAATTAGGGAGAAACATAGGGATAGGCACTAACAAGAGCTTTTAATAGGAACTATAAAAAAGAATGGTTCAATTAAAAAAAAAGGATTTTAGGTTACAGGAACTTGATTGCTTCTTTCGCGCCGTAGGATCCAACGGGTCCTGCAGCAGATGTGATCATCTTCTTCGTGATACCCCCTTTATCCGCCTGCCTATCCTTCATTTGTTGCACATAGGTGTTGTAGAGAAGGGCAGAGACCGCCTCATTGAGGGGCACCGAACCTTGCGTCCGGGCTTTCTCCACGATGTCATCGATGGCGTTTATACCGATAATTTCCGCCTTGCGCAACTCCTCCGCGACTTCCTGCTTGAGGTCGGCAGAAATGATAAGAGGGGGGACGATC
>MBAA01000067.1:27595-30874 GCA_001940655.1 Promethearchaeota archaeon CR_4 | reverse complement strand
GTAAAAAGAAGACCAAGGTTAGAGTGGTAGCAATGGTATCCGACCACCAAATTACGTAGTCAGGATAGATAATTTGGAAGACAAACTGGAAGAAAAACCGAAGAATTAAGAAGGGGACAAACCCATATCCCGCCGCCACAATCAATTTCGAGAGTGGTTTTGATAATCCCAACCTCACGACCATCTGCGGCTCTTCACGATAATGGTATTTGCGAATGATGCGGAAGATATAAATGACAAATCCAAGCGAGTACCACAAAAATTGGCTAATGAACAACCACCCAACTTCCCAAACGAGTAAGAAGAGGATAGACATCGATCCATTCGCGTAATATGAAAGGTCGACTTGAGCCATATCGTAGACCCAACCCTGTTCAAGGGTTGCTCCCATTCCCCATGCATTATAATCATACATCCCAAACAATATTGTGAAACCAATCACCGCGATGAATCCAAGAACCCCAAAAGGTCCCAAAAATCCTTTCTTGAGCTTGAGGTGCTCTTCCCGGGTTATTTGCGTGACCTTGTGGGCGTATTCGACAGTGTCGTTGATTTTTCGCTTGATGAACTTGAGCAGGTACGGCGAAATCATAAGGGTTACGATGTAGAACAACCATTCACTCGCGGGTTGTTGCATATCTTCTCCGAAACCAAGCTCCATAACAAATATCCCAATTCCTACTAATCCAATGATTCCCCAAACTATTACCGGTAAAAAGTTTAAAAACGTACTTTTCGAGTTCGGGAGGATGAAATCGGTGATGACCGTGGGAGTCGGGTCACCCAACGTTTCTTCCTTTATCTTATAATCCGTAGGCAATATTATTTTAGGTTCACTCGACATAATTTCACTCTCTTAATTTTTGTATTTTACAATTTTGAGCAATTTTTCACCTGACAAACACTAAGCTTCAATAACGATTATTTATCCTTTTGTCTGGTCGGAATGAGACTCACTGGGCAAGGTTTGCGCGGATTTTAAGTCTTCAAATAAGCGGTAGATTTCCTCGTCAGTAAATTTTGACCGAAAAAGAGCCAAGGCTTCTTCTTTGTTGTTGTTAAGCAAGTGATGATAGATCTGTTCCAACACGTCCATCCCAAGCGTCTGGAGGATCTTCAGGTGGATGGGTCCCGTATTTTGCAATTTTTGCGTGAGTAACGAAGTTTTTCGCGTTTGTTTTCTCCCCGGGTGCCGCTTTCGATGAAACATGAAGACACAAAAGCCAAAACTTGTAAGACAATAAACGCTCAGGAGGAGTAAATTCCACAAGTAAGTGACAGGAGGTTGGGGAATCTGGGGATCTCGCAACCCGACCAACAATACGGAAAGAGGATTTAATCCAACGAGCCACGCGAATTGCCCGTAGGTGTCAGTTGGGGCAAAAATACTACTTAAATAGACGAGGGGGAGACTTAGAACGGAAGTGACCAATGTATAACGTTCCCAATCGAGTAATTTTGCAATGGCGATACCCAGAAAGAGAAAAATTCCACTGCAAATCACGATCGCGAGGATGTTATAGAGGAAAATGAGAAAACTCGTTGGGATTGCGAACACGAAAAATTGACTTAGGACAACTACGATCACCACTTCCATCACCGAGTGGAGAAACCCCCCCAAAGCATATCCGAGAATGACCGTGGACGGGGTATTCGGCGTCAACGTGATAATTTCCTCGAATCGAGTGAATTTATCCCACTGAACGATAGTGCTAGCTGAAAAGAGAGTGGCGTAGAAGAGAGTCAGGGCAATGATGCCAGGTACGAAAAATCCGATGTAATCCAGAGAACTGGAGTTTCCTTGGGTATAATTGTTCATTGCTGGACCAAACGCGATGAGCATAATGATAGGGGCGAGGAGACTAACAATGATATTCTTGAAGGAGCGTACCGTGCGTAATAGGTAACGTTTTGCAAGTCCCCAACAAGCGACCCACGAAAAATTAGTCCAGTTTTTCTTCATTTCCTTCAAGCCTCCTCACGGGGAGACAACCCGAGGGTCTCCATAATTTTTCGCAATGCGGCGACCTGCGAAAAGGGGACGCTGTCGATGGGGCGCGCGAAGTGAAGGAAAACATCATCCAATGTGGGACTCTGGCACTGCAGGGCAGATATCTTGATTCCAAGGGATTGAATGGCCGGCACAAGTACCCGTATAGCATCTTCAGCGGAGGAAACTTTACAATGAAAACTTCCGGGGTCTTCTTGCTCAAACTCCAGGAGCTGGAGGGAGGATTGGGGGATTCCAGATTTCTGCACTTGAGACAAGAAAACTTCTACGTCTTTCGCATCCGAGAGATCAACGTGAAGGATCATTAAACCCCCTGGCAAGCGTTGTTGCAACTCCCGAGGAGTTCCTTGGGTAACCAATCGCCCGTGATTTATGATCACGATGTGGTCGCAAAGCCGTTCCGCTTCTTCCATCGTATTCGTGGTGATGAGAAGGGTGGTTTTCTCAGTCTGTTGCATCTGGTGCAGGTAATCCCAAATCTCATGCCTGGCAACGGGGTCGAGGCCGAGAGTGGGTTCATCCAAAATGAGGATGCGCGGGCGGTGGAAAAGTGCCCGGGCGAGCTCGAGGCGTCGCTTCATCCCACCCGAATAAGTTTCCACAGGACGAGACGCGAAATCACTGAGTCCCACGAGATTGAGGATGCGGGTAAATTCTGCGGCAGTTTCCCGAGTATGCATGTGATACAAGCGTGCTTGTAATTGGAGGTTCTCTTGAGCGGTTAATTTATCATCTAAGGTGGTAGTTTGTGGCACGAACCCGATGGCGCGCCGGAATTCTAGTAGATTTGAGACTCGATTCTGCCCTCGAGTTGTCCTCTTTTCAGAATAAGACACACCTTGTCCGCAATATTCGATCAACCCACTCGACACGGGTACCAGCGCACAGAGCATGCGCAATAATGTAGTTTTTCCCGCGCCATTGGGTCCCACGATCCCCACGCTCTCGCCCTCGGAAATATCAAAGGAAACGTCTGTAACCGCTTCAAAAGATCCATATTGTTTTGACACGTGAGAGAGGCGGATCAAGGGAGTGCCGTTTTTCTGCATAGTGATTGCTAAATATAAGGTGTAATCTTATATTGATTACTCCGTTTCCCAAGAAGTAAGGGTCGATCCATTAAAGGAAAGGTCCTGAGACTGGGCAGAATCAAAGCGAGCAACATAACTCTGGGGAAATTCCTCCTGAAAAATCTGGCACGTCTTACTTTCATTGTCTACGAAGCAGATACATAACTGAAACTTGTTCGCCTTGAATCTTTGGGCAAA
>MBAA01000067.1:23815-27588 GCA_001940655.1 Promethearchaeota archaeon CR_4 | reverse complement strand
TTAAATTCGAAGTCATCGTCTTCAATATTCGGTTTAAAGGCGAATAAGACCTCCGTACTCGGCCCAATGGGAAATCCCAAGTCCCCCATCGTATCGATAGTTTTGTCCGCCATCGATCGAGGAGCCCCCAAGTGCCGGCTCGTGAGGTAAAGAATTCCCACTCCCATCTTGCGGATCTCAGTAACGAAGGAAATGGCTCCCGAATAAGGTTGATCGAGGTGGAGAAATTCCGGTGAAAGAAAATGTTCCAAAAACACTTCTACGGTTCGTTGGTACGTATTAGTATCATCTTTCAATTTAGGGATCAAGTCCCCAATGAAATAGGGTTTCGAGCGGACATCCAACTCGTGAACGGGCGGGAGGTTGAATTGTGGTTGGAGTATATTTTCGTACACTGCGAGTTGGCGGGGAAAGGGATCGAGGATGGTTCCATCAATGTCAAAAATAGCAAATGGCATTGGATTCTTCTTTTTGTGGCCAGGAATTTTAGTAATAGTAGTCTCTAGGTGCTGAAGAAGGTCGCTTGCAGAAATCAAAGCCATATGATCTTTCAGTGTTATGATAAAATAAATATCTTGAAATCAAACTCACAAGTGTGGATAAAATCCTTGACATCGCGCGACAACAAGCAATGCGGTTTGGTTTTTCGAGCGCGATTGTCACCTTTCGTCAAAAGAAACAGGTCGCTTCCATACGACTAAGAACGGGGATTCCGACCTTTTCATTCGCAGCGGGAGTGAAAAAATTTCCCGAGGAAATTATCGCAGCACTAATCTTCACGCTGCTCGCGCGTCTGAAAAAAAATGTCCACACGATGGAATATCAATCTCAACGTGCAATTCTCATAAAATACTTGAAGGAGAAGGCGGACGCAGAACGACAAAAAATGATATCATTAAGGCGATCCCAGTGTAATCCTCAAGGTCACACTTATAATTTGGAAGAACGCTTGAAAGAGGTCGTGAGATCCTTCCGAGAAATGTTTTTAGACTATTACGTGAATTCAGACATTCTAATTACATGGGGCAAACGAACCACATACAAACGATTTGGCCTCTGGCACGCCCAATCCCGCGTGATAGAGGTGAGTAAAACATTAGATGCACCCAGCGTGCCAGTCTACGTGGTAAACTTCATTGTCTATCACGAAATGCTCCACGCAATTCGAGGTATCAAACAAAGTAAACGTCCTCACAACGTAACATTTCGGAACTTGGAGAAAAAGTACCCTCAGTATAAAGAAGCAAACGAATTCTTGAGTAAGATTCATAGAAATCGAGGTATTTTGCCGGTGTGAAGGAAAAGTATTTTTGATCGCGTTTTCAAGAAGGATGTAGAGAAATATTCAGCGGTTGTGTGTTTCATAGCAAATGACGATTTAGCGGTTCCGGATGACGTACGTTCCATTGGTAAAATTTTAGAAACCGCCGGCTTCAACGTCTTCATGAATTTTAAATTTCGCAACTTTTGCTTTGACATCATCGCTCGGAAAGGAACTAATTTGTTGATTTTCAAAGTTACCCAAAACATTGACCGCTTGAAACCCACCCAAACAGAAGAATTGAAATTTTTAGCCCATATTTTACAGGGGACGCCCTTTATCGTTGCAGAACGCAATCGCAGGGATCCGCTGGAGAATGACACGATCTATAAACGCGATGAAATCATTGCGATAAACTTCAAGACCTTCCAAAATATCATCCTGTACCAGCAAAATCCTCACATCATTGCGAAACGCGGCGGGTTCATCGTCCGAATAGACGGACCGAAATTACGAAAAGTGAGAGAAGAAGCCAACATTTCACGGAGCACCATCGCTTCAGAACTTGGTGTTTCGAAAAAAGCAATAGTCAATTACGAACAAGACCGGATGAACATCAGTTTGGAGTCAGTCCAAGTATTAAAAAAACGATTTCAAGTTGATTTTACCGTCCCAATTGAAATTCTCCAAATTCATCCGAAAGTTGAATTACCCATCCGGCAGGGGGAGTCATCTTTCGAAAAGGAAATCGACCAAGAACTCGTAAAGATAGGTTTACAAACGTTCTGGACGAAACGGGCCCCATTTGAATTATTTCTCAACCAAATTATCCAGAAAACGGAAGCAGGTCAACCCATTTTGAAAAGTTTGACTGAATGGAATCAACCCATCATTACTGGAGTATCTGAAACTGATAAAACGGACATACAGAAAAAGATTGAAATTGTTTCAAAATTATCAGAATTGAAGAATAAAGTCCTAGTTATTGTAGATGACGCGTCCAAACTCGAGGATAAAGCGAAGATCGCTATTCCGGTAATGGAGGAAGGGGAACTTAGGAAATTATCTTCGTCAAAGGAATTTATTAATTTGTTAGACAAGAGATCCCAGAAACTCAAGCGGGAAAAGGATTCTTCTGCATGAAAATTATTGGCGGGATTGACGAAGCGGGGCGGGGGCCTGTTTTTGGTCCAATGATTGTTTGTGGGCTCACGATTCTTGAGGAAAAATATTTCATTTTAAAGGAGATGGGAGTGAAAGATTCGAAACTATTAACCCCGCGAAATCGGGAAAAACTCGCCCCACAAATTCAAAAAGTAGTGGAAAAACTCGTAATTCGAGAATTAAGTCCGGAAAAGATTGACGATTTACGAGCAAAGGGCGTATCAATGAATGAGATCGAAGTCCAGATTATGGCAGAAATTTTAACAGAGTTAAAACCAGATGTTGTGTATATTGACGCGGTGGACGTGAAAGAGGAGAGATTTGGCCAAAATATCAAACGACTAGCGGGTTTAAAAAATGTTGAAATTATTGCCGAACATAAAGCAGATTTCACGTACCCGATTGTTGGTGCTGCTTCAATTATCGCAAAGACTCGCCGGGATGCAGAAATTGCGAAAATCCAGACCAAATATGGCGAAATAGGATCCGGATACCCTAGTGACCCGGTTACTATCAAATTTCTCGAAAATTGGGTGCAGAACCACAAGAATCTCCCACCTTTCGCTCGTAAAAGTTGGAAAACCTCGCAGAATATCCTCAATAATAGTGTGAGACAAAGAAAAATAACTGATTTTTAACATCGTCACACATATTATTTTCGCAGGTACTTGGCAACGATTACTGCATGGTCGGCGGAGAAGGGATCTAAGGTAAGGGTTTCCAAGATTACAAAGTTATTTTGTTTGAGGAAATCTGTTTCCTTTTGGTAGATCTTCTCGGGTTCCTCCGTCACGTCAATACTTCTTGATTTGATCGCGAGGAACGCTAATCCTTGATCCTTCAGGAAAAATTTTGCATTATCAACCAAGATTTTTGCCTGGAATGGTTGCGCGACATCCTGATAAAGAAAATCCACCAAGCTAAGAATTTTCTGCCTGTACTGGGCAGGCAATGTAGCATCTCCTAGGAGAGGTATCACATTATAACGCCCCTCACAATTCTGGATGAGCTCCCGCAACGACCGAGGCGCAAATTCGACCGCATAGACGATGCCCTCACCTATTATGTCTGAAACGTGGGAAACAGTCGTGCCAGAGGAGGCACCGAGATAGAGACCCGTTTTCCGTGCTTGGACGGGCATAATTTTCATCCCACGTAGAATTGCTGCCGCTAATTTGCTACGATAAGGATTCCATTCCCGATACTCCATTCCACCCTCGTTGAAGGTCTTCTCATCTCGCATATAGACGCCTGGGACGAGATTAATTGTATAAAGCTTGTCCGAGCGGTTGGGATCGGCAAATATACCTTCGAATTTATGCGATAATAGATTAGGACTCATTATTGA
>MBAA01000067.1:20372-23808 GCA_001940655.1 Promethearchaeota archaeon CR_4 | reverse complement strand
CTTTGCCACCTGGCCGAGGGCGGTAGGGCGAACGTGGGGGTTTCCTTCCTTGCCTTCCTTGTTGGCCTCGGTCTCGGTTGAAAGTACGGTCACCCCGTTTTTGAAATGATTTTCCTTGTCGGCCCTTGCCGGCAAATCCGCCTTCCCTGCTTCTTGGCGTTGGGGGTCTCTTCTCTTGTTTCGGAGCTTCAGGATATTTTTTCTCCACATCGGCGATTCGCTTGCGCAAGTTGGCATTTAATTCATCCCCGACATATGAACCTGTAAAGAAATCTGCTTTTGCCGCAATCGCCAGCTTACCGGCAACCGCGCGGGCAATTTTCCCTCTCAACCAGAATTTTGCGGTACGCAATGGTGGCCATTGAAAGATGACCCCGTGCTTTGGAGAAGTAGCTGTGGGGGATTTGAGAGACCGGAAGAGGGCCTTTTCAGCGCCAAGGATCTGAATCGTTGACGCGGGTTTGAGGGCGAGAATCCTGAGACTTCCCGCTAGTGATATGAGTCGCGCTCCAACCAGACTACCGACAATTGCTTGGATATTAGGAGCCACCTGGGACATCATTGCATCGATGTACTTTTCGGTTTGGGATCGCAATTCGAATAAATTGATGATATTTTGGGCAAACCGCTGGATTGCGGTAATATCAAAGTCTGTGACTTCAGCCCCCATCGAACTCAACGCATTGCTCGCAATCGTTTTGGAGAGACTTTCGTTAAGACCTAATTGGGATGTCAAATTTTGAAGGGAAAATTGATCCCGTTTACCTAAATTGACGATAATTTTGGCGAAAAGAAGGTGATCTGCAACGAGATTGTCAGTTAATTCTGGGAAGTGGAGACCATACCATTCTCGTATGCGAGATGAAAAGAGATTCACGCTCTTATCAATATCGTCAATGGTTTCAATGGCCTGCTTCACTTGTTGGTCTGACTGCGTGGAGAGGAACTTGATGCCACTCCGCGAGAGCATTTGATTGACTTCACGGCAAATGTTTATCGCAGAGTCGACTGCCAAGTTCCATGGACTTTTCTCGAGTTGCTTGAAGATATTTCCGCGCAGTGTCACCCCGCCTTTACTCGGTACTTCAGCTTGCACTTCACAAGGCAAGACTTGCTTCAACATAGGAACCAATGATTCTAATTCAACAATACATTTGTCGTCTTTATTGAACTCCCCAGCGATGAGCAGGTCGCCATACAAATTCCGAGGGTCTTTCGCGTACTCCTCAAGTTTGGCGAGTATGGCCTTAACATCGGTACCAAATGACACGACTTTTTTTATACTGGCGCTCTCATCCAAGAGGAAACAGCCAAAGAGCGTATCGACAACGAAATAGATCATTAAAATCCCTGATTGCGAACCTTAAAGCAAATTGTAACACGTAGATTAAATTTTTTTGGCTTGAAGCGTTCTAACAATATAATGACGAACGGATAGCGAACCTCGCGTGCTCGAAACCAATATTGCATCTCTCAAATTAAAAACACCATTTATTTTGGCATCGGGAATTCTTGGTGTGTCCGGGTCCACTTTAGCTAAAGTATTTCACGCGGGGGCGGGCGCAGTTGTCTCAAAATCCATTGGGCCGGTTCCACGACAAGGATATAATAATCCGTCTGTGATCGAAATCTTCCCAGACACCTTTCTGAATGCTGTGGGATTGGCTAATCCAGGTATTGATGAATTTGCCGGGGAAGTGAAAATCGCGAAAGACCAGGGCACAGTTATTATCTTGAGCGTTTTCGGAGGAGAGTTACAAGAATATGGCGAGGTGGCGAAAAAAGCGGAAAAAATGGGGGCGGATGCGATTGAACTCAACATTTCCTGCCCGCATGCTCACATCTCATGTATTGGCGCCGATGCACAACGCACATCAGAAGTTGTACGCCTGGTAAAGAGTCAAACCCACCTTCCAATTATTGCTAAATTAAATCCTAACGTGACGGACATCGTAGAAATCGCCCGATCCGCAGAAAAGGCAGGGGTAGATGCCATAACCGCAATCAATACCGTGCGAGGAATGTTGATCGACATAGATGCGAAATGTCCCGTCCTTGCCAATAAGTCGGGGGGGATCTCGGGCAAGCTACTCAAACCAATTGCAGTCAAAGTGGTGTATGACTTGTTCGAGAGTGTGAAAATCCCCATTATCGGCTGTGGTGGGATTAGTGACTGGAGGGATGCAGTGGAATTTTTCCTCGCGGGGGCATCGGCCGTTCAAATTGGATCCGCTCTTTGGAAGGGATTCGAAATTTTCACCGAGTTAGCAAAGGGCACGAAGCAATACATCGTAGAGAATAAGGCTAAAAACCTACAAGACATTATCGGTAGGGCGCATAAAGCGTGAGAGACCCATGATTCGCAAACCAAAATTAATAATGATTGAAAAAATGGTTCACGAAACTAAATCAATAGTGAGTCTGTACTTTCATTACATTCCCGCTGGATGTGAAAATAAAGACGGGCAATCCACTGTACCCTTCACACCAGGCCAATTTTTCATGATTTGGTTACCCCACCTCGATGAAATTCCCATCTCCGTTTCTTTCTTCGAACCCCCAGATTATTGGGGAATTAGCGTGAAAATAGTAGGGGAAGCCACCCGTGCATTGTGTGGTTTGCATGTGGGCGAACAATTTGGTGTACGAGGTCCACTCGGGAGTGGATTTGAAATAATATCTTCCCCAGGAATATTCTTTGGTGGTGGGGTGGGTTTAGCGCCCCTACGACCGGCAATATTGAGGAAAGTTCGTGATAAACAAAAACCTACGGTTGTAAATTGTGCCCCCTGTGGTGAAGACCTCCTTTTTCACGGAGAATTTGAGCAACTGGCCCAAGAAAATGGGATTGACTACTATTTTGCAACTGAAGACGGGAGCTGCGGGTGTCAAGGACTTGGGACGGAATTATTAGTCCAAGTACTCGAAAAATTTCCTTCTAAAACGAGAATCAAATATCTTGCCGCTTGTGGACCCGAGCGCATGTTAGTCAAAGCGTTGGACATCGCAGAAAAGTTCAAGGTTCTCCTTTTCCAAGCATCCCTCGAACGAATGATGCGTTGTGGAATGGGAATGTGCGGATTATGCGCGATTGACCCGTTAGGGTTAAGAGTGTGCAAGGATGGTCCCGTATTTAGCGGCGAAGTCCTCCGGAAGTGCACAGATTTTGGACGGAAGGTTAGGGAATTCACGGGACATAAGCGTGATCTCTAAATGAAAAAAACTCACCCCGTGTCGAGTGCAGAGAAAACTGCAGCCCGAGAAATTGCGGAAAATCTATTGAATCATCCCAACGTCACACGCAGGGAAATTGAACGATTGAAAGCAAAAATTTCCAAGAAATTTCACGTCAAAAATATCATTAACAACGCTACTGTCCTTGCTGTATGTAATCCCCAAGAATTTCAGGAGATTTTCAGACTTCTCCGGAGGAAGA
>MBAA01000067.1:12340-20309 GCA_001940655.1 Promethearchaeota archaeon CR_4 | reverse complement strand
GTCAGTGTATCTATTGTCCGGGAAAAAGTTCGCAACCGGGGGATGCAGTCGCCAAATCGTATACAGGACAAGAACCAGCTGCGAAACGCTCCTTAATGTTCAATTATGACAGTCGCAAGCAAGTAGCCTCCCGTATAGAAGATTTAGAGGCCATTGGCCACCGGATGGACAAAATTGAAATTATTTGCATGGGAGGAACGCTCTGCGCAGCACCTGCCGGATATCAAGAGGAGTTCGTTAAAGGTTGTTATGAGGGTTTTTTGAACCGTGATGTCACGACTCTCCAAGAGGGAAAGCAAATCGCAGAAACTTCCGAGCGTCGTCTTGTTGGAATCACCTTTGAAACCCGACCTGATTATTGTCTTGAAGAACACGTAAACCGGATGCTGGAATTCGGAGGAACCCGCGTGGAAATTGGGGTGCAAACGGTGTTTGATGACGTGTATCAGAAAATTCACCGTGGGCACACCACGAAAGAGACCATCCGAGCCTTCCAAATAGCGCGAGATGCAGGGTTAAAAATTAATGCTCATATGATGCCCAACTTACCGGGGTCTACATTGGAAAGAGACCAGGAAATGTTCACCCAATTGTTTGAAAATCCGGCGTACCGTCCTGACATGTTGAAGATATATCCCACCCTCGTCATCAAGGGCACCCAACTATATGACCAATTTATCGCGGGAGATTACATACCTTATGAACTTGATGAAATGGTCAAATTGATTGCTAGAGCTAAACAAAATCTCCCACCATATGTGCGGATCCAGCGTGTACAACGTGACATTCCCGCAAGATTAATTGTAGCAGGGGTTAAAAAAAGTAATTTACGGGAACTAGTTAAGGCGCATCTAAAATTGACCGGGGAGAGGTGCAAGTGCATTCGTTGCAGGGAAGAGGGATTTATGAAACCTAGACGGTTTGAGGAGAAAGATTTGGTCCTCCATCGCTTGGATTATGATGCTTCTGAGGGGCGAGAAATTTTCTTATCGTTTGAAACTCCCGAAAAGGATGTTCTCATCGGATTTGTACGATTGCGGATTCCATCCGCTCGCGAGTTCCGCCCTGAACTATTGCCCTCACCGGTTCCAATCATACGCGAACTTCGCGTTGTCGGGGAATTAGTAGGCACTCATGAAAAACCGACGCTCAATCAAGTCCAACACCGGGGATTCGGTACCCGCCTCCTCCGAGAAGCAGAGAAGATCGCCCGAGAAGAGTTTGATACCCACAAAATTGCGGTTATTTCGGGCATCGGCGTCCGACAATACTTTTATCAACGCGGTTATTATCTTGATGGTGTTTACGTGTCCAAAAATCTACCTCAGTAATTTCTAATCCTTCAATACAATATGATTATGCAAGGTGTCTTTTTTGCTCGAGAAAAAATACGATTATGGAAAATTGGGTTTGAAAGTGGGCCTCGAGATCCACCAGCAATTGAAGACCAAAAAGAAGCTATTTTGCAGGTGCTTGAATGAAATGCTGGGTACCAAGGAACCAGACTTCATGATCACGAGAACTTTTCGCCCCGTCTTGGGGGAGATGGGGGTGTTTGATGAAGGAATGTTGCTGGAGTTCGAGAAAGGGATGACGGTGGCATATGAGGGATATAATTCCAATACGTGTACTTACGAATACGATGACACCCCGCCTTTCCATTGCGATGCAGAAGCGATGGACGTTGCGTGGGAAATCGCCTCCCTCTTGAAGATGAACCTTATTGAAGAGTTACACGTATGTCGTAAAAATTACTTAGATGGGTCCGTCCCGGCAGGGTTCCAGCGCACGATGATTGTCGCGAAAGACGGACAGTATCCCGTTTCGGATTCAAAGAACATTCACATAGACATCCTGTGTTTGGAGGAGGATGCCGCTCGGAAGATAAAAACGGAAGAACGGACAGTCTTTTACCGGTTGGATCGCCTTGGTATTCCCCTCGTTGAAGTCACCACGAAACCGGACATTAACGACCCCCATGAAGCCCGTGAGGCAGCTTTTCGCCTAGGATTGTTGTTGCGATCCACGGGAAAAGTTCACAAAGTGATCGGCTCCATCCGGCAGGATATTAACGTCAGCATTAAGGTAGGCACCCGCATTGAAATTAAGGGCGTCCAAAAGCTGGACTGGATACCCATTCTCATCGATCATGAAATTGAACGCCAAATAAAGCTGGTCGAAATTAAAAAGGAGCTAGCGACCAGGGGAGGGAGTGTGGATGAAATCATCGCCCAAGAACCCCAGGATTTGTCGGGCGGTTTTGGAAAGACCTCCTGTAAGATGGTAGCGACGAGTCTGAAGAAAGGGGAAAAGGTACTTGGGATAAAAGTTCCAAAATTTGCCGGGCTTCTTGGAAAGGAAGTCCAATACAACCGCCGATTGGGGACTGAAGTGAGCGACCGAGTCAAGGTCATCACTGGTTTGAAGGGGATCATTCATTCCGATGAGGACATTCCCAAATATGGATTTAGCAGCGAGGAGCTTTCCACCATTCGAGAAAAATTACACATTCAAGACGAAGATGCATTTATCATGGTTCTGGGTCCCAAAGAGGTTACCGCGAGAGCAATGGTGCAAGTAAAAAACCGCTTAGAAGATGCATTTCAAGGCGTGCCTCCTGAAACCCGCCGAGCACTTGAGAACGGTAACACGGAATTCATGCGAAAACTCCAAGGAGGAGCTCGCTTGTATCCCGACACGGACTCAACCGCGATCCCCATCGATCTGAAACGAGTGAAGGAAATTCAGGCAAATTTGAAGGGATATCCTTGGGATATGAAAGAACAAATTGCCATGCAATATGGTATTAGTCAGGATTTTGTCCAAAAACTCATTCTTTCAGGGGATGTGGACATATTCCTCGAAATTGTTAAAATTGACCCCAAGTTTGCGACACTTGCAGCCACTACCCTCTTAGAAACCGTCACCGCACTACGGCGCGAGGGAAAACCGGTGGAGAATCTAGATACTCCCCACTTTCTCGAACTATTCACGTTACTGAATGAGGGAAAATTAGGCAAGGAAGCCTTTCAGGATGTCCTCGGAGCAATAGCAGAAAGTCCAGATGAAAAAATCACTAAAATCGTGGGAAAAACCGTCGGGAAAGCTGTAGGTGATGAAGATCTTGCGAAAATAATTGAAGAAGCGATTATGCAGGATCAAGAAATCATCAAATCGAGTGGCTCACGAGCTTTCGGGGCTGTCATGGGAGACGTCATGAAGAATGTCCGGGGAAAAATTGATGGAAAGAAGGTCTCAACAATGCTCAAAGAAAAATTGGATAAATTCTTGAAAGAGGGCGGGAAATAATGAGTGGAAATGAGTTAGAAGGTTATTCTGGTGCTGCTAAGGAGCTCCTTCAGAAAACTGGCGCTGGTGTGTGGAGCATTGTCAAGGTAAAAACGTTGAAAGGGGATTTCGAAGGTATTGTTCTCCCCCGGAATAAATTCGCTGCCCCTGGGTTTTTGGAAATCAAAATGAAAAACGGGTACAACATGGGCATAGAAGTGAACGAGAACACGACCATCGAAATCATTGGGAAACAAGAGGCTAAGTATCAGATACCCGAAAAAAAGTTCCCAAAGGATCCCAAGAAACCGAATGTTATGTTACTCGGGACGGGAGGCACCGTTGCATCACGCCTCGATTATACAACAGGGGGAGTCATTCCTGCTTTCACCCCCGGAGAATTATTTAGTTCCGTGCCGGAACTGGCGAACGTCTGCAACCTTGACACAGAAATTGTCTTCAAGATTTTTTCGGAAGATATGCAACCCCAGTATTGGGGCCAATTGGCATCCAAGGTCGCGGAAGCATCAAAGAAGAAATATAAGGGAGTGATCATTGGGCACGGCACCGACACGATGAGCTTTACTGCGGCAGCCCTCTCCTTTATGCTCCCCAATCTCTCCATCCCCGTGGTTTTAGTAGGATCACAGCGGAGTAGTGACCGTCCATCCAGTGATGCGGCACCCAACCTCATTCACGCGGCACAACTTGCCGCACGCGCCCCTTTTGCAGAAGTTGTCGTTAGCATGTTGGGAAGTCCTTCCCACACTTACGGCCTTGCCCACCGGGGCACACGTGTCCGAAAAATGCATTCTTCGGTTCGACATACATTCCGCACCATCGGAGATTTACCGCTCGCAAAGGTTGATGGTGACGAAATTACCATAATTAAGAAAGATTACCGGCCTCGCTCGAATAAACCCACCACGGCAGACACGAAACTTGAAGAAAAGGTTGGCCTTGTCTATGCATATCCAGGAGTAAATCCTGCCATCTTTGACTTTTACATCAACAATGGCTACAAAGGTCTCGTGCTAGCGGGTACGGGCCTCGGGCATTTCCCACATCGTTGCTTCCCCAAGATCAAGGAGGCGAATGATGCCGGCATTACTTTGGTAATGTCATTACAAACCCTGTGGGGGTTTACCGGTATGGATGTATACGAGACAGGGCGTGAAGAACAAGCCATCGGCATTATCCCCGGGGGATCTATGCTCCCAGAAGTTGCTACGGTCAAGTTGATGTGGGTGTTGGGGCACGAAAAAGATCCCGAAAAAATCAGAACTTTACTCCAAACTAACATTGCAGGGGAGATGTTGGCGGGTGAACCTCCCAACGGGTTCCTCGTACTCCAAGGCGTTGAACCAGGCATTGATGGCGTTCTCAAACCTCGATAATTATTCACCCTTTTGTGATGAGGATGACTTATGGATGAATTCGTGTACTTTGTGACTAGTCCAAATATGGAGACGAGTAAAAAACTCGCAAGCGTCCTAGTTGGGGAGAAAATAGCAGCCTGTGTCAATATAATCCCCTCTATCACTTCGGTGTACTGGTGGAAGGAAAAGATAGAAGAAAGCAACGAAAACCTCCTCATCATCAAGACCGTAAGGGCAAATCAGGACAAACTCAAAGAAGCAATTAGAAAAAAACATCCTTATGACACGCCAGAGTGCGTTGGTTTTCCAATTCAGGATGGCCTTGAGAAGTATTTGGAGTGGATTCACGCTAGCGTACAATAAATATAAAACATTCATCATTTTCGTGATTTAATGCTTTGGATTGATTGGCTCCACGTGGACTGGTTTGTAGTTTCGGGAGGGATTCTAGCAATTCTCGTAATTTTTTACGTTGGAATTAAACTAAAGAATTTCTTCTTCCGATGGTCGATTTCCCAAGCAGATTTTCTCCAACCTTTTGAAATTCATACAGAGATCACATCCCAAAAAGATATGAAGCAAACAGTGATAAGGATTAAGGAGGAAACTAAAAAACTCGACCCGGTAGTCATCTGGGTCGTGGGTAAATGCCCCCGCTTCCTGTTTAATATTGCCTGTAGCCTTAGTCTCCATGTGACAAAGGTGTGCGTGAATGAAATGAATGCCCATCCTAGTTCCATTAATCAAATAGAAACTAATACAGATTATGCATACCAGATTTTTTACGGAAAAGCGGTCCATTTAGCGGTTAACTTCAAGAATCAACTCAAGGAGAAAATTACAATACTGATCGCTCCCCAAGGGTTAAAAGAATTGAAAGAACAAGCTGGAATTAAGATATATTTAATCTTAGGGAAGTCAACGAAACCCATTGATCTTCAAGTCTTAGAACGAGAGGGTTTGTCTATAATAAATCTCCACGGAGGAAACCATTTTAGAGGTTGGGAATTGGCACTATTAGGCGAGTTAGTAGTAATTTTGAAAAATGATTCCAGGATTCCAAGATGATAACAACAGAGGACGGTTCCACCTATACAAGAAAACTACCCCTTGGCTGCGAGCAGTGCATTCAAGGGGAGAAATTAGTATTCTTTGTGGGGGGCATTTGCCAACTCCCCGCAAATTGTAGCTGGTATTGCCCAATCTCCGAAGAAAAGAAGGGGAAACCCACCAAATATGTTAATGAACGCCCTTTCCAAGCTTGGGAAGATTTATGGGACGAGATAGATAAAACTGGAGCTAAAGGGTTGAGTATTACCGGAGGAGACCCGTTGTATTCGGAAGAGTTACAAAACTTTGTCCTCGAACTTATCAGCAGCACAAAGAAACGATTGGGTGCTTCTTTTCATATTCATCTTTACACTAATGGGCAAAATTTTTCCCCCAAGCTTGCGGAGGCATTAGCATCTGCAGGTCTTGACGAGATTCGCTTCCATCCTTCAATCGATGATTTCAATGTTTTTTCAATTGCACGGGCACAGAAACTGTGTTTTGGTGCAGAAGTTCCTGCAATTCCCACTGAGGAGAACGAGAGATACCTAGAGAAATTACTCGTGACTTTGGAAGAGACAGAAGGATCATTCCTAAACCTCAATGAGCTGGAAATGACGCCCCCGAATGCAGGCGAGCTTAAGGAACGTGGATTTCAGATCAAAGAAGATTCCCTCGCAGCCGTTGGCGGGTCAGCAGAGTTCGCTCGGCAATTCATAACAAATCACCTGAAGTCGAGGGTTTCACTGCATTTTTGCCCTGCTGCGGTCAAAGATTCAACCCAGCTACGACAACGATACTTCCACAGGGCAAATAAGGTGAAACGTCCGTATGAAGAAGTGACTCCAGAAGGTTTGCTCGTGAAGGGCGTGGTAAGGGGACCTTACGAACATCTTTTAGAGTTACGTTCTCGCTTGATCGAAGAGGGGGAAGTTCCCCCCGAAATGTTATTTCTGCCTGAGGGCAGTAACACGCTTGAGGGCCCAGCATTTTTGATCACTGAAAAAGAAATTCTCCGCATTATTAAGAAAAGCAAATTGGAAGCGGGAATCATAGAGACGTTACCTCTTGACACGCGGGACGTGTGTGAATATTCTCCACTCTAAATGATTTCAATGGACACTTTTTTGATGTTGAATAGACGGGCAAAAATCTGATTTAAGAGCTGCAAATAATGCCCATCCGTACCCCTCACTATCCCCTTGAGGCTCGGGTCGAGAAAAATTGTCATCTCTTTCTGATTTCCGTCTATTCTCACTTCTGGGTCGCCTATTTGAATAGATGGAAAGCAATATTTCATAAGATTTATGGGATTGGGGGAAAATTTGATTATATGGACTCGTTTCTTAAATAAGATACTGAAAACGTGTAAATTTTGGAAATGATCCCCAATTGCCTGCCGGAAATGCTCTGCGTTTACGAAAAAGAAAATATGTTGTTCAAAATCTAGAATGACTTGGGCGTGGATCCCCGTCTTTTTCTCAAAAATAGCATTAAGTCCAATTTCTCTAGGGGAGAATCTGATTTTTATTTGAAGACCCTGATTCTCAGCGGCAATTTTCACTACAATTCACCCGTTCAAAAAGAACAACCAGCAAGTCTAGAAAGAACTATTAAAATTACCAGAATTCTGTGGAGGATTTTTTAGGTGAGAAAGAGAAAGATTATCGCTGGACGATTCCTGTGGTTAAGTTATCCTTGGATTTCGCTTTTTGCACGATTATGGAAACCTTTTCCCCACCCTGATAATAGTGGCGTGATAAAATTTTGATCGCCCAATCCTCATTAATCCGGCCGATCCATTCGTTTGGATAACGCCCTTGCATCAAAATTTCTGCTACTATTTTATTTCCAGTGGTTAACGGGATGGTCAGGTGATCACGACGGTGAATCCCAAAATCAGTGGGGCTTAAGACTAATTTAATACAATATTTCTTCTCTAGATTTCGGAGTTGGCTATAGAAATAATCCCAAGTCTTGGGGCGGATTTTCCCGAGCTTCCGACCAGTTTTATAAGTGAGATATTTTTGAATTCCGAGTTGGAGTTTTTGCTCAGAAAATCCTTCTGAACGCTTTTTCTTTACGAATTTGATGACATCGATGATGCCTTCATCATTTACTTTCGGGAACCAGACCGGCGCGAGAAGAAGATCGGCAGAACTGGACAAGATGTAATCGAAAACCCTCAAGAGCTTTAGCATATTGTAGGAGGGCACGTTGGCGAGCTGGGCGGCTAACGCCTCGTTAAAAGT
>MBAA01000067.1:9023-12308 GCA_001940655.1 Promethearchaeota archaeon CR_4 | reverse complement strand
CCGCTACAAGGGCATCAACTTTTTGTTCATCCAAGAGTAGACCATTAGTCTGCATGGAAATTCTGCTGATACCGGAAATAGCTGTTCCTTGGCGAATAAAATCAACTAAATGGGGGTAAAGAAGCGCCTCACCGTATGGGGCAATATGAATTTCTAAATCATGTGTACCCTTAACCGTGACAAGTTTTTCTACACCTGTAATTACGTAGTCTAATGCGAGCTGGAAGTTCGTGCAAAATTCTCCCGCAGATACAAAACAATATTTGCATTCGAGGTTGCACTGGGTAATTGGTTTTATTTCGATGATATTCGTGCCGCGGTCTATAATACCGAGAAAATCAAGTCCAAAAATCGGAACCCCAGAATTATGGTCAATTGTTTTAAGCGTGGGGTTTCACCTGTTATTACCCTTTGCATCATTACATTGAAGATTTTCTAGTCAAGATATTAAAGAGTTATTAATCAGTCCAACAATCCACGAATTGTAAAAAGTCATCGGTATCCTTCGTCATATCGTGCCCGTATTTTTCATTCCATTCCTGGGCTTTTTTCGTGTATACCTCTATTTCTTCCCAGCTCTTTCGAATAGTAGCTTTAGTGCTTTCGGGATTCCCAGGCATGAACCGGTTAGCACAGAGTACGTTGTCCATCGTGATTAGATCTTCGTTTTCATCCATTGTCCATGGATAGGTCTGACATACCATCGGGCTGCAAGTGTGAATCCCACAAATGCCAAGTCCCGTCTGGAAGATACACCCGCCTAATTTGTCCGAAACGTGCATCCCGAGGCAGTATTCCTCTCCCTTTATGAGGATTTTCGGATAATAGTTGAGGGTCTCAACGTCTCCATTGTAAAAGACTACAAAATTACACACATTTATCCCTGGAATATTATCTAAAATTCTCCGTACATCGAGTGACGTTATTAGCACAGTGTACTCCTTGCAACAAAACCCCGTGCAGCGGGAAATGCAAAAAGAGGGGTCATCTACTAGTTCTTTATCTGCTGATTTCTTATTTTTCTCAGCCGTTGCCATAGAGTTAGGAAAAAATAGCCAAATTATATTTTTTGTTTTTTTCCACACTTAGTGTGGATTCTTGGTGGGATTATACGTGAATTCTTCCTTACACCATTTACAAGTAATTTTTTCTTCAACTTTTGGGAAGCTTTCAAGAGTACCACCGCAATGGGGGCACATTAAATCTACTAATTCCTCGGGCTTACTGACAATTCGACTCGCGAACATTCGACTTCGCAGTTTTTGATCGAAATCAGCTAATAAACCAATTATCGCCTTTTCTTCAGCACCAGAAATGAAAAGTTCAATTTTTTGATTATAAACTTGACCGGCTGCGACATATTCTTTGTCTGTCCCGACTTCCTTCCCATAATACCACGCGGCAAGCATCTGATCGTTTTCAATTTCCGACACGGATTGAAAATTGTAGTATTTTAATATTTGCTTGACTTGAACAAATGCAGTCTGGGGAGTTACGGATGCGGGAAGTCCAAAACTACGGATGCCTCGGGTTTCACACGTGTTAACAAATTGTTCAATGAATTCCGAGGTCACTTTTTGACCGGGTTCTATTTGGATGACGGGGATGTCAAATTGGAGCGTATCAACCGTGATCATCCGGATAAAATCTCGAGCGTTGGTGAATTGTATCGCTCCTTTTAAAACATATTTCTCTAGCTGAATAGGTTTCAAATAAAAGATTATGGAGGCTCCATTTTTTGGATGAATGATGGGAAGGGTCACGATAGCTTGCCCATCTTGACGTTTGAGATATTGACTTGGTTTGACTTGAACAAGTCGCAAAGTTTTCGGATAATTTAGCTTGACAATGATGTCTGAAATTTTCGCAGAGGAGGCATTTCCGATTGTGAACTTAAGCCGCCCGAAACCCGCGATAAACGACAAGTCAATATCTGCAGAAATGAACTTTTCTTGAACTTCCTGAGTATGATCAGAACTTTCCCCAAACACTACGGGACTTTGTGCTCCCGTAGGTGTTGATTCGGGTGCGAAATTTGGGGAATCTTGGGTTGGGAATTGATATTCATTCTGTAACCCGAAAACCATTTGTCGGAATTTTTTCTCATCAGCATTTATTTTACTCACCACGAGATCGCGCCCG
This sequence comes from Promethearchaeota archaeon CR_4, assembly GCA_001940655.1. Classification (GTDB taxonomy): domain Archaea; phylum Asgardarchaeota; class Lokiarchaeia; order Sigyniarchaeales; family CR-4; genus CR-4. Next base: position 10,166 of record MBAA01000067.1, on the reverse strand, counting down.
ATTATTTGCCCGAAAATCATACCCGATGAAATCCATTCTTCGACAAGCGAAATTATTAATTCCATAGGTATGTCGAATTTTGCAGATAATTTCCCCAGTTCCAAGCGATTGAATATTTTTACAAAGTTTGAAATTGCCTGGAATACATTGACTTTCACATCAGGCGACAATTGAGCCCCGATTCCCCCTTGTCCTTGGGATCCTGGTGATCGGGGATTTTGTATTTCATTAGGGCCCAGAGAACTCATAATTGTTTCAACTTACACTCTTTATGAAAAGAATTAAATTTTTTCCTGTTTATTTGACTCTATTTGAATAATTCTTTTTTTTCTGCAAACCCGACGAAATCACTCTTGTTCTACAATTCCTCGGAAGATCAGGACTTTGCATTTGGCAAACTTGACGCAAACAATCTTGACCCACTAGAACCCGCTTCGAACCTTGCCTGCGAAGATCCACTTTTGGACGCGCCCGATGTACTCTGCCCGCGGACAGCAGACTAGACCGATGCCTGCTTGGGGGAAGCGTTCTGGTGGGGCACGGGGCGAGATGTTCAAAAGGGGTGTTTCACAAGAAAAATTATGCCTAACTTTTCTGGAAGGCTCACCACCAGAGGAGGTGACGCCCCGTGAAACACCCCAAGGGTGGCCAGGTTCCCCGATCTAAAAAGGTTTCCGGTAATCACCCGGCAACTTTGCCCGCGATTGCGGACGTGCTCCGTGCCCGGGACATCTGCCGGGCGGTGGTGGACCTGAAAGTGAAGGACAAGTCCTACAACGAGATCGTGGACTTCTGCGCCCGCGTGGTGCACGTTCGCATCACCAAGGACGAGATAGCCAAGGTCCTTCTCGAAGCGGGCAAGCGGGCCAAACACTTGAACGGGATTTACGACTCGCTAGTGAAGCCAAACGTCAAGATTATAGCCATCGACGAGATTTACCAGGGACGGCGAACCTGCTACCTCGGCGGTGCCGACCCCACATCGCACTACCTCTTCCTCCTCCGCGGGATCGAGAACCGCACGGAAGGGACGCTCCAAGAGGCGCTGTCCACTCTCGCGCGGGGTTTCGAAGAATTGCGACTTGCGATCACGGACGGGTTGAGGCAATACGGCATCGTCATCCCTACGGCGTTCGCGGACGT
>MBAA01000067.1:4314-8952 GCA_001940655.1 Promethearchaeota archaeon CR_4 | reverse complement strand
CAAGGAAAGCCGGCACCGCGGTGGGGCATGCCAAGGAGGCTCTTGCCGGGACGAGGAAGAAGCTCTACACCAAGCGGCGGCAGCTCAAAGGGAAGCAAGCAAGACTGGTTAAAGCGGAACAAGCTCGTGACCACTACAACACCGTGCATGATATCAAGCGCAACGCCAAGAATGCCCCGTGGACCCCCGAGAGAAATGTTCTCAAGGCGAATTTGAACCAACTGCGGGCGGAGGTCCGGAGCAAGGCTGCCACCATCGCAACCCTCGAGGAACAAATTCCCACATTGCAGAAAGCTCTCAAAAAGGTCGAAAAAAGTTACCAGAAGAAGAAGCAGGCCAGCCTCCAAGCTGGACGACTAGCGGCGCGGTTCAAGGCGCTCCTGCAGAGCCGCCCGGCGGACTTTGCCACGGGAAAGGCGCAGCTTGACACCATCCTCGCACGGTCGAAAAATGTTCTCGCCCCCAAGCTCCGGAAGTTCCTCAAGACCCACCCCGAGCTCTTTGCCACGAAAGTGCCCGACTTGGACGCGCTGTGTCCCCCAGCGGCGGCAACTACGAACATTATCGAGGGGATTTTCGGCCTCCTCCGCCCGCTGCTCCGGAAGGCGCGTCATTTTGGGGCAACCCCTGCGGCGGCGGCCTTATTTGAAATTGTCCGCTTGCGGCACAACTTGACCCCCCCTTATACAGGTCCTAACAATGGTACGACCCCCTTGGAACGAGTAGGCGTGCACTCGCGCTACGCAGACTACTTAGACGCGCTCTTCCCGCCAAACGGGATTAAAAGCGAGTGCGGTCGGTCCGTGAAAGTTTTCGAGCAAAAAATCATCCAAAGAATACCAGGCAGTCATACCGGAATAAGCACGGGAATTGCCCCCGCGGGTTGAACTGGGAAAAATTAAGTGATGGTAGACACGGTGACATTGCAAATGCATAGAATAACCGAAAAAAAAGATATGTGTTCCTTTAGACTAGAGCCGTTTATTTTCGTCCCTTTCTTTTTTAACATCCGGTTTCATTCTCTTATTAGTCCGCTATGGATCATGAAGATTTTACAACTCCCCAGGAAGTGTTCACATTCCTCCGAAGTTTACTAAGTTCTCCAACAATTACTGCGAAATTTGAATATGTACACGTTATCTTAGCCCTCTTTGCCTTCGCCGCAAAATCCAATGGCATCGGAAGATATGCCCTCGGGAAAATGTTGAATATTGGTGAGGGGATGAGTCGATCCATCGTTACAAAATTACAAGAGAAGAATATCATTACCCCGAAATCTAAGCGTAAAGGACACGTATTAACCCCCGAAGGCGTGCATCTTTATGAAAAGATTCAGAATCAGATCTTCTATTTTAGTCCCGCGCCTGACCCATGTAAAAAAATTATTGTGAGGGGTCAACCTTACCTTTGTTTCGTACACGGGGGTGCCGACCGTCTTGGATTGGGAATTGAAGTCCGGGACGCAGCTATTAAAGTGGGGGGGTACGGCGCAACTTGTCTTGTCATGCAACAGCACAAATTACGATTTCCACACGATGAGACGCACGTAGATTCGGAGATCCAAGAAGCACTTTTGAAGATAGGACTCCTGAAAGACGGAGATGTTGTTATGATTGGTGCTGGTGAATCCGAAGCGGTTGCGCGACTCGCGGCTCTAAATGCAGCACTTTCGATTACGGATCTTGTACCCAAAAATTCCCCATAACGTGAAGGGTGAGGATTTTCTTGCACTTTTTTGAACAACTCCTGATCCAGTACTCGCGCTCCATTTCCTCGGAAATGGAGCGATGCGCACGCGAGGCCCATCCAAATGAGGGGTGCGCTTTATTATTTGGGACGAAATTTCAAGATATCAACCCTAAAAATGACACACCGCGTGTGGTCTATGTGGTTAAACTCGTGGAAAGTATTCCAAGCTCGCAATTGTCCTGGGGGAGTTTTTTTATTGACGAGCATCGGTTGTTTGAAACATCTGTCACCGCCAAAGTTCAAGGTTATAAACTCGTTGGGATTTTCCACTCTCACCCGGCGCCAGCGAAACCTTCGCGTATGGATTTTGAATACATGTCCCGCATCGATGGATTCAAACCACTCTATGCGGTCTGGATCATTCAAAGCACCTTACCAGCAGGTAACACGCGAGCGTACATTTTCCTCCAAAACAAAATCCATGAAGTCCGGCAAGAAATTAAAGCGTAACAAAGAAAAAGAAGGATCCCGCGTTTTCTTTATTTCCAGTTTCAGTTTTCGGAGTGGATGCCTTGGACAGGTTTGAATCCATCCTTGTCGATGGTACACAGCTGAATGTCAAAACCAGATGCCGCGTCGCGAGTTCGGGCGGCCGTGATGGCTTTTTTGACTAGCTCAATTCCTTCTTCTTTTGTCATCTCTGGACGCCATTCGGACTGAATCACGCCTAGCGCGAAGGGAGACCCCGAACCGAACGCGAGGAATTCCTTTTCCTGATACAGGGTTCCCAAAAGGTCGATTCCGTATAACTTCGGCACTTTCTGCCGCGTATCCCAGCCACCGACAATCATCATTGCCATGAAGAAGCTTCGTCCGGAGAACAGGATGTTTTTCACCACTTCCGCGATGTATTTCGTAGGGGGTTCGTCACCTCGATTCCGGACGGTCTCCAACCGGGAAATAGCCTGTGCCTGACGCACCACGTATTGACAATCCGCGACCCCGCCAGAAATCGTGGCTGCTGTGTGATTATTAATTTTAAATAATTTTTGCGCTTGCTTGCTTGCCACATAATATCCTGCGGTCGCTTGCGATTCAGTCCCAATGACTATTCCGTCTTTCACTACAATTCCCACAGTTGTCGTACCAGTTGTGAGTACGTCCGTCTTGGGCGAGGAGGCAACATCTATCATACTGTTCGATCCTTCTCTTGGTGTCGTTCCAAATATATTTGACGGGTACAAAAAATTTGTGATTTGGTTGCTTACTTCTTGGACTTGAGCTCCTTCAACACCATGCAGGTCTCGAGGCTCTGGATTCCTTTTATCCCCGTGAGTCGAGTTTCTACAACATCTTGGATGTTTTTCATATCCTTGCCCTCAACCCTTGCAAAGATACCGCATTTCCCCCCCAACATCCAGAGATCGGTGATTTCCGGGATAGCGAGCATCTCTTTCGCAATGGCTTTCCGGGCGTCTAACGAGGGGAGGATAGTAACGATCGCACGCGTGATATTTTCGGCATCGTCATTCATAACGACCGTGAAGTGGTCGATAAGGTGGTCGTCTTCTAGACGTTTGACACGCCGACGCACGGTCGCTTCGGTTTTGTTAATTTTTTCCGCGACTTTCCGAAATGACAGGCGCCCATCGGCTTTCAAGATCTCGATAATTTTCCGGTCTATCTCATCCAGCTCGGCGTGAGGAAGTGCCACAGGGTTCACCTAATCTCCAAAATCGGAAATGATTTGTGAGAATGATCGTTTTGTCTATATAAGCTGATCGGAATTCGTAAAATAAAAAGTGTTGCAAAACGTCAATGTATTCAATGAATTTTGTTTGTTGTTTATGGAATTTTGAGGTGATTTTTTTGAAATTTGTGGAGAAAATTAGAAAATTGAAATATTATTTTTAGTTCTAAACAATTCCAACTAAAAGAAAAGCGAAAAGAACGATTAGAGAGTTGATGAAAAAGAATGCTTTAATAACGATATCTCTTCCGATCGCGCCACTCTTGGACTTTGCCCTTGTTCCATTGCCGAACCCGACTATAATATCCAGTAATGCGGGAATACCATTCTATCGCATCACCGGTCGCTCCACACGTGCAGGTGTCAACCACGCCCTGCGAAAAAGTGCCACAAAGGGTACACCACGAAAAATCGAAGGTATACGCAAAATAGGCGGTATCGGTCTTGCAGGCGATATTCTTGGTTAATTGCCAGAGAGCAGCGCGGTCAGGTTGTTGTTCTCCCATCCAGAGGTGAGTAATCACACCACCTTTGACAATGGGGTGGAATTTCGCTTGCTTTAGCACCCGATCGTGGAGATCAATGTCGGCACTATAATTGAGATGGGAACTATTCGTGTAGTAGGCGCTCCCATCTTCTCGATTTCCTTGGTAAATCGCTTGATCTGGATAATGCTTCAGGTCAAGCAGAGCAAACCGGTTCGCGGTGGACTCAGCTGGTTGCTCCCACATGGAGAACTTGATCCTATTCGCCTCGGAATATTCATCGCACTTGGAGGAGATGAAATCACACACCCGCATCCCGAAGTTGAAAGCATCATCGCTCTCGTGTAATTCTGAACCCGTATGATATTTCGCCATCTCATTAAGACCGATGAAACCAATTGAGAGGGATTGCTTGCGGAAGTCAAGCATCGGTTGGCCGTTGATGACGCCCGCGCAGATAGGCAATATGCGAGTGGCAATGCGTCGCTTGAGGAGTTCCAATTTGATGAGTAAGATATCTCGCATAATTCGCAGCTTGTCCTCGAGAATTTCGAAGAAACGGGTGTCATCCCCCCGAGCTTGGTAACTGATACGAGGGAGGTTCACGGACACGCTTTGCAGACTTCCCATATTCATCCAGCTTTTACTCCAATCAAAGGCCTCGGGATCTTCGCACATCTTCCGCATTCCATCTGGAGTGAGGATGATGCGACA
>MBAA01000067.1:3729-4305 GCA_001940655.1 Promethearchaeota archaeon CR_4 | reverse complement strand
ATGGATCTCGTCCGGCAACCAGCTGGCACATGAGTTTAGAAAATACGGGGTGCCCATGACGGCGGCTTCGTTTACGACTTCCAAGTATTCTTTCTCAAATTTCTGCAACCAGTCCCTGCGAAGTTTAACTTCGTGTTTGGGAAAATTGAATAGCTTTCCTTGCCCGTCCCCTTCCGTATATACTTGGGTGATAGCTGAAAAGAGGCGGCGGCATTCTTCGTCATAATCCCCATATGTACCCATAACAACTCCACCAGGGCCGATGGCATCGATTTCTTTTAGCATCTCTGGAACTGCAGGGGTACAGCTAATGGATGTAAATGGAACTTGTGCGCCCCGGGCAGCATAAATTTGGTTGCTCTCGAAAATGAAACATTGAGCGAGTTGCGTGATTTGCTTATCAGACATCCCCCTCACGTACGGGGCGAGGAAAGATGTGAAGTTGTCAAACCCCTGTCCACCGCTAAATTCTCCCTGAACAATCCCGAGCCATTTCGCAGCATGTAGCATCGCTACGAGACCTGTCCGAGCAGGTTTTGACACCGCGGAATGCGCCCACTTGACTGGTGGAAGACC
>MBAA01000067.1:0-3719 GCA_001940655.1 Promethearchaeota archaeon CR_4 | reverse complement strand
ATCAAGCGGAGGTCCCATTCCTGGCAGAAAGGACGTAAATCAAAATATCGCAACATATGAACATGGACATCCCCAGACAAGTGGGCTTCGGCGCCTTCGTGAGGCATCAAACGTAAAAGGGAGTATTCTTGAGCGAGGCGATCAGCGGCCCACGTGTGACATGACTCGGGATTAGAATATTGGTTGGCATTTTCTTTCACACCCTGCTCGACAATTGCTTCATAGTCCATCAAGGGCATACCAATCCGGGTGTATAATTTCCGCTCGTTTTCAAAGTTTAACTCAGCGAGCGCAGCACACGTCATCTCCCGAATATGGGGTCCTGAAAGGAACCGGATCCCTGATGAGATAATACGCCGCACAACGAGTTCCGTAACTTGATTCGCATTTTCTTTTTTTAGTCCTGTTTCTCTCATGAGTGACTGGATGATGTGAACTGGATCGAAAGAACCTACATCACCTTCAGTCTTAAGCACATTGGGGAGAAGGGTTCGGAGAAAATCGGGTTTGTCGTTTTGTTTTTCAACAAATTTATTCCCACCCGAAGGGATTTGATTTTCGAGGGTCATATCAATCACCAGAACCTGTGGTTTTTTTCGGTCGTATAGAGGGCCGAGTGCGCGGGGAGGTGTCTAGCCGGGTTGTATTGATTTTTGTCGGGATCCCATCGGAATTAAAGCACGCGTGACCCTTCGTAATGGAACCTGTTACTGAATGAATCCTTCTTTTCAGAGAACATATTTCAAGATTTTGGGAATTTGTGGAATTCCCTGGGATTTCCGACAAATTACCGCTAAGTATTACTATTTGCCATTCATATTTTGTATAATCATTTTCGTGCAAGTTAGCTCGACTCACATTTTTGTCCGGAAGAAAGCAACAAACCATCCTTTCCTTCGGAAAGAGATTTAAAAACCCAAAAAAAAGATACCCACAAACCTTTTTCCAGGTGCTGATGTGAAAAGCTCAGATTAATGCTTCTTTTTGCATTGGATAGGTTTTGCCTTTCCATTCTCAGCGAGTGTATTATTCTCATTTAGCTTTTCTTAATTCGGAGTTTCTCGGCCTCGACATCCAGATCAGCATCTTCGAGCCACTTGGTCACAACATCGAGTTCTTCCTTGGGGAATTCATATGCGTGTTCTGCCGCGGGATACACGCCTTTTTCCACATCGTCCTTATAGGCAGCTAGCGCTTTCCTGATCTCAGCACCCACGTTGCCAAAGTACTTGAGGAATTTTGGTTTAAAAGCCGTATCGATGCCCAGCATATCATGGATCACCAGGATCTGCCCATCGCAATACGGACCCGCGCCAATGCCGATGGTTGGCACGCTCACCGATTTAGAGATGATCTTAGCAATCTGCCAAGGGATACACTCGAGCACGATGGCGAAAACGCCCGCTTTTTCCAAGTTTTTGGCATCTACTATGAGTTTCTCTGCAGCTGGGGCATTTTTTCCTTGAGTCAAGTTCCCGCCGAATTTATAGATCGCTTGGGGTGTGAGTCCAATGTGTCCCATAACTTGAATGTCCGCATCGACCATGGCCTTAACAATCGGGAAGATTTCTGTGCCACCTTCGATCTTGACTGCTTCTGCGCCAGCCTGGATGAATCGACCTGCGTTATAGACGGCATCCTTGAGATCTACTTTGTATGACAGGAATGGCATGTCACCAACGATCAAAGCGTTCGCGATCCCACGCGCAACGGCTTTTGTGTGGTGGATCATCTCCTCCATAGTAACTGCGAGCGTGTTCCTATGACCGAGCATAACCATTGACAAGGAATCCCCGACGAGCACCAGATCAATCTTGGATTCATCAACGAGTTTTGCAAAGGCATAGTCATAACTCGTAATCGTGACAATTTTCGTTCCCTTTTGCTTCTTGTCGATCAGTTTTCGCGTAGTCATCTTAGCCATGGCCATGGATTAAAAGAGGAAGGGGAGGCACGTAATGATTGAGTACTAGAAGTACTAACAGTTTGACTTTTTTCTGATCTAAACATACATAATTAAAATGTTTTAACGTAACTTCAAAAGTAGGTTGAAAGCCCACCAACGATGATCCATCTTCGCGGGATTCCCGTTCTGCTTGAAAAACCACCGCTTAAATTTCGGGATAATCATATATTGCTTTTGCAACTTTTTGAACCGCGGAGATCCTCGAATTTTCATTAATAATCGAGGTAGGATCGTTTTCCAGAGTGAAGAATCCAATTGAGCGATGCCTTGACTCGGTAGAAAAAGTTCCGTCAAGCTTGCTTGGGCGACATAATATCCCATTTCGAGTGCAGCATTAATGCCAGATCCCCCCATAGGTTCGACTTGACTGACAGCGTCCCCAACGAGGATTACTCCTGGTTTAGGAATGAAATCTTCGAGTAATCGAGTAAAAGGTATAAAACTCGGAGCCTTGAAAGATGGTTGCAGTCCTTGCATAACCCGCGAATAGGTAGGATGTTCCTGCAAGAGTCTTTCCCATTCCTTTGCAACATTGATGTATGGGGCATCTGAGGGATTCGTGAGGCACTCGGGAAAAATGCTATATCCCGTTTCTACTCTATGGCCTCCACGGGGAAAAATGAAACACACTCCTGGAAGATACCCTACCCCCGATACGAAGTGAAACTCCAAACGATTTTCCACGAAATTGGGAGCTTCTCCGATGACCTTCATGATTGGGTTTAACAATAATTGGGAGCGCACACCTGTATTATTGGCCACGATACAATCATAACCACCCGCTCCGATAATTAATTTCGCAGTAAAATCCAAACTTGACCCGTTTTTGGTGGTTGTTTTAACCCCATTTACCACACCTCCTTCTTCGAGTAAATCTGTCACCTGCGTTCCAAACTGGATCTTAACACCTGAATCCTCAGCATACGTGGTAATCGCTTCTATGAAGGAACCGTACTCAAATATGAGGTTTTCATCGTCCCCTTTGAGCCTCATTGCCGTGGATTTTTTTCCGGAAGAACTATAATAAATGCGGCGATTAGTGTGGTTGATGACTTGACGCTCATAGAATCCGGGATAGAGTATTTGTTGTTCTACAAACGGTAAGCGGTGGATCGTTTCTCCTCTAGGAAAAATAGTCCCTCTTACTTGCTTGTCGAAAACTAATACGGATTTACCATTCTTTGCTAACGTTATGCCAGCAGACAAACCTGCCGGACCTGCACCGACTATGATCGCATCATATTGGGGTGCCATAATACTATTGAAAAGAAGAATTAGTACAAAAAGACTGTCATCCGAGTGGACGCTCATATTCTGGACGCGATGGGGAGAATGTTTCCACGACAATCGAATCTTCAAGAATTTCTGCGCCATGTTTTTCATTCGACCCAAAATTATATGCATCCCCGGGTCTCACGGTGAAAGGTTCATTCTCTGTCAAAAAACGAATCTTACCCGAAATCACGTACCCATTCTGGGAAGCCCGGTGGTTGTGGAGGGGAATCTTCGCTCCTTTTTTCATATCAAAATGGCACAGCATCAATTCATCGTTCCACGTGAGTGTCCGTCGGTAAATACCGGGCGGATTTTCGACAGGAGAGATATTTTTAGTATTTACCTGCATGTGGATTCACTTTTGTTTTCTTGGTATAAAACCAATGATTATTATCAGTTCTCAACTAACCGACAAAAGTGACCGAAGCGTGACAAAATTACTCCCGATCGGTCACCACAAGTGAGATATGGGTGGGCG
>MBAA01000141.1:10830-12541 GCA_001940655.1 Promethearchaeota archaeon CR_4 | reverse complement strand
GGGATTTTTGTAATTTACCCAAGAAAAAAAGGAAAATGTCAACTGAGAGTGAAAATATGAAAGGTATGATAATCGCTTTATTGGCGATAATTGGAATCGGTTGCCTTGGGTTCGCGGCATTTGGGACTCCATATTTCAAGAACAACCTAATGGAAGACACAAAGGGAATAAAACTGACTGACTATACTTCCACAAATCTGACAAGGACCAATCACAGATCCTTTCACGTAGATCAGAACCAAGTCTACCAAATTCAGATATACATATACGCGAACATCACCACTCCACAGGACAACAACCTCGAAGTGATGATAATGAACCCACTTCAATTCCAGAATAAGACGAATTTAGATCCAATCGATGCTGACGGTTATGCGCAAAGTTTTCGGTGGTATGTTGTCCGATATCCCGCAGATCCATCTACTACAGCAACTGCGACTCGATTGGAACTTGGATCAACTTACCAACAACAAAGGGTCCGGATAGACTTTATGGGCGGGTATACTAGTTCAGGGTTTATTTCCATTCCTGGTGATTATGAGTTGGTGATTTGGAATAATGACACCGGGGCACCGGATGCCGGAACAATCACATTCGACTTGAAAATCGAGACGAGTGGACTTGAAGACACATTAAAGTTCTGGTTCAACGTCGTTGGCATAGGTGTCCTAATCTTCGCCGGTGTCCTGACGGTCATCTACCTCAGGAAGGAGCAGCGATAACCACAAAAAGGAGGAATGTATGAGATGAGTAAAACACGTATTGGCGGTATGGATCAGGGTACGGCGACTCGATTCCTCGTTGTTGGAATCATCTTGGCGGTTGGATTCGGCACGCTGATCTTAATTAGCAGTTATATGGTAACAAATGCTGACGAATGGGCAGCCTATGAAGACCGAGTCAATCAAGACAATTTAGACCAAGGTCTTATCGGACCCGCAGAATTCGCCGATCGAGCACGAGAGATCACACGGACGGTTTTGTGGATGGAGCAACAACAGTTATATTTCGGCATCATCGGTAGGGTCGGTGTGAACGTTGGTATGATCTTGGTTATCATTGGGTTCATCGGATTTGGCACAAATAACCAGATGGATGAAAACACGCGGCGCGCCTGCGTCATCATTGCCGGGGTGCTTGGACTCGTGATGATGGTCTCCTTCATTGGGAGCCTTGGTATTTACATTGGTGGTCCCTAAATCTCCTTCCTTTTATTTTTCTCATTTTATTTTTACTTTGGAAAGTACGCTGTGAAAACGAGCTGAATGTCTTGAAAACCTACCATCTCACTAAAGATTCACAACTGCAGACTAAACAAGGAATAAAAATCCCCAAATATACCAAATCAGAGACTTTTTTTAGGAGTTTATGCTCAAATCTTCGTTATCATTTTTAGGAGAGATTTGAATGTGGCCCACTTCCCCGATCGGTGCACCATAAGACCAAGATTTAACTTCGTAATATTTTTCGGAGGGGTTTGGGCGTGGGATTTCGCGCGTAAATGCATCGCATAGGTCGGGCAGGTGGAAATACATTGCCCACACCCGAGGCAGAGATTGAGATTCACGATAGTAATGCGATTTTCGAAGGTTAATGCCCCCATTTGGCACCGCTCAACGCAGGTCTGGCAACCATTACACCGTGCAGGGTCGATTTCTGCGTAATAATTAGTGTTATAGAAATCAAGAGGGCGATTGGTGGTTTTCAGGAT
>MBAA01000141.1:10458-10746 GCA_001940655.1 Promethearchaeota archaeon CR_4 | reverse complement strand
TTCTTGCGCCTTTTGAAGGATAATCAGGGCTTCTTCCTTTTCAATCTTCCTTGCATACCCTTGGGTGATCCAATACTCTGCGGCCTTGCCAAACGTGAAGCAGGACTCTCGCAGGTCGGTCAGCTGGCACCGCTGACCGAGGAGGTCGTGACCGAGCCGGCACACGCAAGGAGCGACCGCAATTGGTTCCTTCGCGTGGGCGATTAAACCTCGGATGTCATCATACCGGTACACGTGATTCAGGTACGGGATGCTCTGTTCAACGGGTACCGTGCGAATCTGGTGTAT
>MBAA01000141.1:10134-10423 GCA_001940655.1 Promethearchaeota archaeon CR_4 | reverse complement strand
CGTTGACATATTGGTTCATGTCTACCATGAACGCGGGCGTGAGACGGTTGACCTGAAATTCGTAGATCCCAATCATGAACTTGACGATTCGATATGATGCACGTGTACTCTTCTGCCTTCGCCCTATGATGCCCTTGGCAACCATCGTATCGAGGGTGTGTTGGAGTTCGCTTTTAGACAACCCGGATCGCTTTATGTGGCGGTAAATCCTTCCGATAGGTATGGGGATGAGTCCCAAATTTAATGCAATCGCGGCTTCAACGGGGGAAAAGAGTTGCTGGAGGAGGCG
>MBAA01000141.1:6678-10087 GCA_001940655.1 Promethearchaeota archaeon CR_4 | reverse complement strand
CGAGGTGTTGTTGCAATTCCCGGTAAATCTTGTCTGTTTCATTCGCCATAAAAGTCCCAAGTTAATTGAATCTGACAAATTAGGAAAAGATTTGTTGTTATAAATGTCAAACGGTTACAATTCCGAGGTTTGTAAAACGAAGATCGGGTAATTACGTCATATCTGCAGTCAAATAGGAACGGGATCGATTGAAAAGGGATTTGCTGCGTGCGCTAATAAATCTTGCGCAATTTCAGAACAATCTGACTTAGGAAAACCTTTTTAATTGATAATACGCCAAGTTGTAACAATAAACGTTTAGGACTCTGATCAATTATGCCAACCTTTGGACATGTGTTTTACGGTTTCTGCCTACTCCTCCCGATTATTTATTTTGCCCGGGAGCGATTCAACTACAAAGTCGCATTCATCTTTCTCTTCAACCAGATTTTTGGACCGGACATTGTATTTCTCTACTTTAACCAAACCCCATTTCACAGCATTGTAGGGTTTGTCATCCTCACTATCCCCCTTTCTCTGGTATTTAGCTATGCGTCTCGATTTTCTATGCAAAAATCGGAAGCTGGCTTTCCGTTGAAGATCGAAGATGGTGGTATTCGGGAAATAAAGTGGGGGAATGCGTATCTCGTCACCGTTGCAGGAGGAATTTCGCATTTCTTCATCGACCAATTCTTCCACTTCGAACAAGAGATGTTGATTTGGCCGGGCGTGACTATTACTTACGATGAAATATTAGCCTGGGGCGGGCCCGTGTACCACATTTTCGACCCGTTGATGGTAATCGGGGAAGTCATCGTTGTGATCACACTTCTCCTTAGTTTGTGGTACTTGCGAAAGGGGTACAAGGATACTGCAAAAGTATTTGCGATTATAACGGCGATTTCGTTCATTATTATGGTCTTAGGAGCGTTTGATATAGGCCGACTGACTGCCATCTTTGGAGGCGAGCGAGAATTGGCCGTGATCTGCTTTGGTGTGGTCTATATCTTTATGCCCCTTATGTTGGTGATGTTAGTGGCCCGAAACGTCCAAGATCACCCGGTTCAGGCCCCAGACCAACCACGGATCCCCCGTGAACGCCATTTGAAGATCGTGGCAACAATCTCCGTAATTTTAGGCGCATTTTTCGTGCTCTATGGCACCATAGCGATCTTATTCTCGGATATCCTTACCGATCTTATAATCGCAGAAGGGGGCGAAGTTACATCAGGAGCAGTCGTGTTTCTTGGTTTTTACTATGCGTCCATCGCCGCATTATTACTTGTTGGGGCAATCGGGTTGTTTTTCCGGAACCGAATCTGCCGGTACCTCGCCATTGTCGCCTCGCTGTATCTCTCTATCCTCGGCTTTCCCCTCGCGATTGCACTCTTCCTGTGCGAAAAAGACGTCAAAGCGTTGTTTGCTCCGAAACCCAGAGATTAGACGTCCTCTTTCTAATTTTTCTTGTTCTCTTTTCTTATATCGAAATTCAAAATTAAAATACTTAATTACTTGCCTGAGGGAAAAATTGGAGTGAGATTACACGACTTTGGACATTTCCTCGTAGATTTTCGGCATGAGTTTCTCGTATTTTTTGTTGTCGACATTACCGAGGATGTCTGCTGCTGCTTTTTTCAGGATGTCCCGGAAGGAATTGATGTTCTCGTCCCGCCGGAGAATGAGCGCGACAACATAGTTTGGTACGCCCACGATTTTCCCCTCTTCCATCCCGCTAAAAAAAGAAACGACTTTCGAATTTTTCAACGTGAGGGAAGAGAAGTTCGCGGCGAGCGAGCTGTAGCGGTGGGCGGAATAGATCTGCGTGAGAAGATTATTCGTCACTTTCAAATTCTCTGGATACGCCGAAACTAAAATCGGCCCGATTTGGTTGTCCCAACGTAATAAGATAAGGCCACTTGGCATTGCTAGTTCCACCAACGTTGATTCTCTATGGATGTTTATGGGAAGTTGTACTTAAAATGTTTTTTCTGCAAGTCTGGTTCGACAGTAACTTCTTGAAACCCTTGATACCACAAGTGGGTTGTCTTCGAATCCTCTGGTCAATATTTAGCGACTAAGTGAAGCTCAATTACACTTGATTTGAATCGAGGTATCATGCGGATAACTTACTATCAAAAGCTATTAGGGAATGACTTTAGATTGTAAGAATGTATTTTTGATTGTTCGCGATAATAAGATGGTGTGAGAATCCCATGAGCCCGAATCTCAAGCGTACGGTTCTACTGATGACATATCTTGCGATGTTCGCCATTGTCTTAGCTGTTTGGGAACAAAATGCACAAGCGAGCGTGAATTCCACGTGGAAGGTAGGAAACCAGCTGGAATACGAACTGCCGAGTAATGATCCCGAGTTTGCTAATAAAACCATCTTCAAAATTATGGCCTTGAATACGACAACAGGGGATATCAATGCGAGTCGAGATGGACGCCCAGCAATACCAATCCCCTTCATTCTAACAGAAGAAAAAGTGGTTGCCTTACTGGCAGATTCGATTTATAACGGCACTCCAAGTTCAGGGTCATCGATGTATGGGGAGAAGCAGGTCACTTGGTTAAATAAAACCGGGATCCCGGAATTTAGTGGATTCTTCACCAATAGGCCATACATTGGTTGCTATTACGATGGGACGCATAATTATTACGTAGTTATCGATGTGGGAACGGGAGTTGTGTTAGAATTGGGCGATGCCACGAGTGGCTTGGTTATCATGAAACTAACTCGATGGCCAGATGCTTTTCTCGATTGGGACTTGATTTTCACCATCATCGCCGCCATTGCGGCTCTTTTCCTGTTCGTGGGCATGTACAGGTTCGCCATGCGGGAATTGCGAATTGCCCCGAAGGATACGAAAACAGATCGAGCACGTATCCGTTTCTCCGCCTTCATGCTCGCGGGCGTGACAACGGGGGTAGTTTTATTCATCGCCACAATTATCTTGACGGCTATCGGTGAAAATTGGAGACTCGCCCTTGATCTTGGGAACTTAGGTTCGGGTTGGCAAGTCGAGATCGGTTTCATCCAAGCATTTCGATGGCCGACATTTATACCGATCACGTTAATTCTTATTGGTATTTACATCATCATTTATCCCTTCTTTGAAATGTTCTTCATTGCCAAGCGAGGGAGCGATGCACCAACAGAAATTTCACAGAAGATCGAGAATAACGTCATCGACCGGATGCCCACCCCCCTCAATTACTTCATGGCGATATTTCTTCTCTTCATAATTTACATCCTACCCACAGCCATCATCTATCAGTGGTTTCGGGCTTACAATCCTGGTGACGAGAGTGGTCTTCGTTTGCTCCTCCTTATGTTACATTGTGGGATTGCTTGGTTCACGATTCTGGCCCTTGTCTTCCTCAATTATTATGCCTCGTTTGGAATCGCCACCAATTTCTGGAATTC
>MBAA01000141.1:747-6640 GCA_001940655.1 Promethearchaeota archaeon CR_4 | reverse complement strand
ATTATGTCAACATCGTGGTTTTCGCCATCCTATTGATCCTGATTTTTACCACCTGCTATAACTTTTTCAACAGTTACATAGGCATAATTAAAGCGTCTATCACGGGCGAAAACACCGATATGTTACCGTCAATTGTGGTTCAGAATCCAAGTGGTGGCATGCAATTCCTGACTGGGATGATTCGTTTTTTCATCGGAATCAATCCTTTCGACCCCGATAAAGCAGGTTCGTTAGCGGAATTTGACGCTTTTCTCACAGTCTTCCCATTAGACCTCATAATTTTCTTCGTGACCGTGTGCGTGGTCGGGTTATACGGATTTTATTCCAAGTTTTTGTCGAAAGAACCCCTTAACCGCCCAGTGCTCGTGCTCTTTGCCTCATACATCATCGCGGCGATCGGACTAAATGTTTTTATCAATGTAGTCCTCCGTTTGCCGAACGCGTTTTCCCCAGGAACATTAGCTGAAAGATTAGTGGTGGAACCCTTCACTAATCCAAATAATTTGCCCGAAGGTTCCGAGGCTTACATTAACGCGTATTTGGATCATTTCCTTTTTATCCGCATCTTATACTTTATCCCCTACTTTGCAAACCAAGTCATTCTGTTGGTGATGATCTTATACAATCTTTTTTGGAATAAGGGATTGCAATTTAACATCAAAGAAAGCGTGTTGCATTTTGCCATCCAACACGATCGAATGGATATTCTTTCCAAATACACCCGTTCAGAGAAAGAAAGCACGCAACTCGTTGTGATTGAAAATATCTACCGTATCGTGAAAAGCACGCCGACTATCCCCCCCCAGAGTGTTTCTGCACTCGAGAATATGATCGCGTCCCCGATCCTTGAAGTCTCCCTCTTGGCAAATAAAACTCTACGTTCCCTTTCCAAGAAATACGATATAGAACAAGTACAATCCGTGTTCTTGAAAGCCCTCAAGTCTGACTTGGAAGCGGTGAGGCAAAATATTGCCTTGAGCATCGTGAAAGTGGGGCGAGCGGATCCGAACAAGGTCATCTATCTCTATAACCACATCATTACTGCGGATCTTCCACTGCAGAGTTACGATACCATTGTCACGACGCTTGAAGAATTGAATACCACGAATCCAGAGATTCTCGTCAATGTTGTCATCCCGATGTTAGATTCTGAGTCAAATAGCATCAGAAAGGGCGTGCTCAAAATCGCTAAGGATCAAATTTATCGCTTACAGGAAAAAAGCGCAGAGATTGTCCCAAAACTCCTCAAAATCACTCAAAATAAGGATGAGGAAGAATTAGGTGATGCCCTCGAGATCTTGGGCATTATTGGTGCCTTTAACACAACTTTTGCAAATGATATTCTGTCCCGTTTGGGAGAGTTAAAGTCCAATGCGTCCCCCTTGGTCAAGCAGAAAATTGTCAACGCGACGCTAAGTATGATGGTTGCTATGCCTGAGAGAATAAATGAATTTTTCCCGAAGGTAATGGCCTTTCTCGATGACCATCTTCCTGCCATCCGCGCGGAAGTTGGAGCAGTATTACGTGGTGTTGGGGTTGCCTTAGCGGAAAATCAGATCTTCAACCAAATTGAAAATATCCTTTTCAGTATCCTTGGGGATAAAAAAGAAGAAGTTCGAGTCGAGGGTGCTCAAGCAGTTGCAGTAATCGGGAAGGCAAACATCAATCTCTTGCAAGCAGACCCTGAATTCATCAAGATGGTGGAAATAATTGTCAAGGATCCCGCCCAGAGCGTGCGCGAGAAAATGATGGAAATGTTTGTTTATTATTCCAAAACTACCCCCACGATGGTCATATATTACCTCTTGTTGAAATTACTCGCCCAGAACCTGCCAGTGGAGAGCAATCGGGTGATCTTCGAAACCCTCAGTAATACGGTTGAGTCATATCCCAAAGATGAGAAGATTGACCTACTTCTCGATCCTATCCTCGCCGCTGATCGCACTGATGATGACATTCGGCACGAGATCACAGAAATACTGCATAAAATTATGAAAACGCGGTCAGAAACGCTCAGACGCATATTTCCTGTCCTAGTGGAATTAGTGAATGATAAGAACAACCGCATTTCGAAAGATGCCATACGGGCAATTGGGGATGTCGCGCTCCAAAAAATGAAAAATCCGCAACTCCCACTTGACGAATCAGTTGACAACCTCATTGACATCCTTTTGCAGCAATGTCAAGAACATCAAGAGAAACCCCAACTTGCCGCGGTAGAATATGTCACCACAATCTTTGATTCCCGACCCGAGATATATGCGAAGGTTTATCCTGTTTTCCTCAAGTTAAAGGACACAACTCAACCCGAGATCTTAAAACGGGTAATCCTCGTCTTGACAAACATCGTCTGCAATAATAAACAAGAGTACGGCCCCCGGAAAGACGAGCATGTGGCAGCCACGGTCTGGGTTCCCACCACCAAATTCAACGAAGAGTTTCTCCCTGCTCTGGGACGTATGATGCGAGTCACCGATGCAGACGTGCGGGCGGCGTTTTCGATGGCAATTAACATCATCGTTGACACGTTCCCTGATGCCATTCAGGAAGTTGGAGACTTCCTCAAGTCAATGCTCTCCTCGAAACAAACTATAGAAACACAAATCGTAGCAATAACCATTCTAGGTCGCTTTACAAATGTCCTTGATGACTCCGAACTCATAAAAGCGCTGATAAAATTTTCAGCGTCCAAAAAACACGGGGAAATTCAAGCAAAAGCACTCGGCGCAATTTGTAATATCATTAGTCGTTCCCCCGAACTGCGGACACTTGATTCTCATCACAAACGAAGATTGAGGAAACTCATCCAATCGATGTTCCAAGCACATTTCATAAAAGAGCGGCGGAGCGAAGTAAGGCACGAGTACATCGACACGCTCGTAATGATTGGGAAGAAGCAACCCGATTTCGAGAAGACATTCTCTTTCTTGTGGCAGATGGTATTGGATGAGGATGAAGATAATTCAATAGACGCTATTCAAGGATTCTTCAACATACTCAAGACCTATCCTGAAAAAATCCCATGGTATGCTCACTACTTCCGAAATATCGGCCGGTCGCAGTACGTTGCCACCCGGAAGATCCTCAATGAAGAGATTCGTTACATCTTACAACATACCGGAAAAATGGAACACGTTCTCCCCACAATTCTGTTGCAAGCCAGCGATGAAAATGCGGATGTCCGGCATTCCGCGTTTGAGGACTTCAAGACCTTAATCGAAACTCATCCCACAGACGCGTTCTATTTCCGTACCGTTTTATTGAAAATGCTACGGGACAAGAATTACGCTATCCGGGAAGATGCCATCCCATTAGCTGTCACGTTCCTCGTCCGATCTCCCCAATTTATTGCATCTAATGATCCCCTCTTTCAAGCATACCTCGACCTTTCTCGCAACCCACAGGAGAGCATTCGCCTCCAGACCGTTACTTACCTGAAAGAAATCATCAGTTTTGCGAAGTCAGACCAGATCAACCCCATCTTTCAGTCCCTATTTAGGTTCATCAGGGAAGAAAATAGAAAAATCAAGGACTATACGGTAGAGTGTTTCCAAGAGGTGGTAAGGCGGTTCCCCGATCGGATCAACGACATCCTCAGCGACCTCGTCAAGATTAACCGCCGGGAACAAAATGTTCTATTGGAACTACTCATCAACCAATTAAAAGAAAGGATAGGTAAAGGGAAGAAATCGGCAAGATAACGAATTGACTAAACATTGGCTTCTCTTTTTACCATTTCATCTACACAAACCACGCACACTTGATCCTGTTCTCGACCGGAATTACACCGCGTTCTCAGGGGACAAGTCCCACAAAGCTTTAAATCGAGTTTCGAGACAAGCTTAGCAATATCCGTGTCGATGGTGCCAATCCTATATTGGAATTCACAGCAGATAGACACACGTCCATCGCACAATATGCAAATGTACACATCTTGAGAAGTCATTGCTTCTCGGACGAAGTCAAAGTCTGACGAAGTGAGTGCTCGCCTCATCTCTATAATCTCGGGATCATTGGCGGAAATTAGGGGCAAAATATGGGTCTGATTCTCATATGTTTGGACTTCTTCATAGGTGAGAATGTCGAAAAATTCCATTCTGATGTGATTCGAAATGGATTGAATGAAATCCTGGAATCTCTTTGCATCGGGATAATTTTCCGGGCAAAGAATTGTTTGCACGTTGAGAGGGATGCCCAGATTCGCGAGATATTTAATATTTTGGACAATTTTTTGATAAGTACCCACACCCCGGTTAGCATCATTTGCTGATTCAAACCCATCCAAGGAAATGGATATTTCGAGATTATCCTTGCGTTTCAATTGGTCTATTACCTGGCGAATTAATATTCCATTTGTCTGGATGTAAAACGAAACTTTGTTTCCATATTTATCCGAGAGATAATTGATTATATCCGGTAAATCAGGGTGCAGGGTGGTTTCACCACGCCCGATAAACGTGATCCTGATCCGTGGAAGATTTACATAATCAATATATCGCTCTGCGAATGCGATAATCTTCGCGGCCGGGAGGATATCTCGTGTGCGTTTTGTATAACAATACTTGCACGACAGGTTGCAATAACCAATCGTTTCTATAAATAACTCTGACGTTTTAACCTTCATAGAATAGGTCATTTTTGAGGTCGTTGGTAGGTTTCTCGTCCTTCTTTGAATTGGTTTTTCGACTCAATTTTAAGAACGTGTGTCCCAATTTACGTACAAAAACGAAATTTGGTGTAAATTTTAGTCCGATTTATTCGTTATCAGTTCCTATTACTTAAGAGATTATCAATATCTCGTAACTTATCAACGTTATGATGGTTATGAACGATCTCTATGGGCAGTAAAAAAAATCGATTGGCATTTAGCTTTGTAATTTGGAAAGCGTTCCAGTTTTCTTGGGGAGGGGGAAAAAGTTCACGCATGGGTGAAACCCAAATTTCTCGAAATATTGCTGGTGGTATTCCTCCGCGGGATAAAACGTTCCTGCCGGTCGGATCTCTGTCACAATCCGCCGATCTTTGTGGTTGAGAGATTCTTGATAATTGGACTTGATTTGCTCTGCGGTCGTTTTCTGTTCCTCGGACAAGTAGAAAATCGCCGAGCGATATTGGGTTCCCACGTCAGGACCTTGGCGATTGAGGGTCGTACTATCGTGAGATTTGAAAAAAAGATCCACGAGGAATTCGTAAGAAACAACTGTCGGGTCGAACGTAATTTTCAACGCTTCCACGTGTCCAGTCTTGCCCGTCCCAACATTTTTGTACGTGGGATTCTTGGTGCTACCACCGGTATAACCGACTTCGGTTTGCAGCACCCCGGGAACCTGACGATAAGTTGCTTCCACGCCCCAGAAACATCCCGCTGCGAAAATTGCCACGTGTTTTTCCATATCCCCCTTGAAACGAGGAAGGGTTACAAACTCAACGGTATCGTTACAAAGATTTTTTTATGATTTTCCGGGTTTCTCATAATCGAAAAACGTATTTCCATTTTTTAAAAAATATAATGAGTTTTACCTGAGATATGTGTTTTTCCGTCCCTCGATTGAAGAATGTCATTTAATTACCTCTCGAAAAATCCTTGGAAAAATGTCTTAACAAGATTTTTGCAAATTTTGCAGCATTTTTATTTAAATATTATCCGATATACCTTGACTCCTCTTTAGCGTCAAATTTAAACAAGCATTTAACAGGTATATCGAATTGTTGCTCCCCTAATATACCTAAAGTACAAGAGGAAAGAGAAACGAAGTTTTTTATATTACTTAGGGGAGGGTTGTTTTAAGTCCTCTTCAAATGCACAATAGGATCTTCACCGGATCCCGTTTCATGGGATCCTCAAAAATGAAGGCGATAATAGAATATACGTCAAAAAATCACCCAGCGAAAA
>MBAA01000141.1:0-673 GCA_001940655.1 Promethearchaeota archaeon CR_4 | reverse complement strand
AAATCTCGCGACTGATGCGAAAAGAGTGATCGGGGGTTTATATGACGAACCTTGGCAGGAATGGGAGGAAAAACCTCTCTCGTCCGAGAACCTCGAGGGGGATGCAAACGGAACCGCCGTATGCAGCGCTGAAAAAGACTAAATTGCACCTCAACTCGTCAGCGATGGTGTCGGCGGCGCGATTTTTACCTGGCAAGATAATCGAGATGGGAGTGATTATGACATCTACGCGCAGCGGATCAACTCTGCTGGAACCATCCAGTGGACTGCCAACGGGATTGCTATCTGCACCAGCAAATTTCACCAGGACAAATCTCAACTTGCAAGTGATGGAGCTGGCGGCGCGATCATTACCTGGGAAGATTGGAGTGGCGGGATTTCCGACTTTAATGTCTACGCCCAGCGGATCGATTCCACGGGAGTCCTACGATGGGCCGCTAATGGAACCGCCATCTGCACCGCGGAAAATAAAAAAATCTCCCTTCACCTCGTGATTGATGGGGTTGACAGCGCGATCATAACTTGGCAAGACAATAGAAGTGGCAATTGGGACATTTACGCCCAGCGAGTTTCCAACATCCTTTCTACGGCACCTACCAACCTGTCCGTTACCATTAACGGGGGAGACTTGGAAACAATCACACCCAATGTGGCGTTAACCCTATCCGCCACG
>MBAA01000174.1:21763-22399 GCA_001940655.1 Promethearchaeota archaeon CR_4 | reverse complement strand
TACGTCCCCACTTTGACCCGCACCACGGGTTTGGACCCCCGCCTCGCGAGCACTTTCTTCACGATCGTCCCCACCCGAGCGGTGGTCTCGTCCTCCACCCACAGGTGGTCGGCGTGTTCGCGCAGGAGCGTGTTGCCTTCCGTGAACCGCCACACGACCTGGGCGTCCTGGTCGGCCTTGACGCCCTGCGTCCGGGGTACGATGCGCCGGTAACCCAGCTTCTTCGTCAGGTAGGACAGGTGCCCTTTCGAGTACGAGACCCCGTGGCGATCCCGGAGCGCGTGCCAGAGCAGCTTGGGCGTCCACGCCTCCTGTCGGAAGCCTTCGGCCCGCGGTGGCAACGACAAGACCTGGTCGATGCGGTCGTGGGGCACCTTGGGGGTTCGCCCGCAGCGAGGAAGGTCCTGTAATCCCCCCAAACATTCCGCGTTGAACCGCTTCACCCAGTGGGTGGGCGTGTTGCGACTGACCCGTTCCACGGTGGCGGTCTCGCCCACCGGCAAGCGGTCGCCGCGGTCGAGGACGAATTCGATTCGCTTTTTCACGCGCGGGTTTCGCTCGCGCGTGTAAGCGTCAGCGAGTGCCTGCAACTCCCCGACAGGTCGCGTGATCTCGAGCGATGGTGGAATATGTGAA
>MBAA01000174.1:20147-21706 GCA_001940655.1 Promethearchaeota archaeon CR_4 | reverse complement strand
TCGGAAAGGTAGGAAGTCATGTCATGTACAAAAACTTACCCAACTTACTACGCGCCCTGTATTCCGCGATCGCGCGCGCGAAATTGGACGTCCCTAAGTCCTTCACAGTAGCGGCGTGCCCGAACCAGGATTGCATTGATTTTGGGGGGTACACCACGGGCCCGCACGCGTGGAAGGCAATCCGCGGTACCGTGACCGTGTTGGAAGTGCTCAACCGGTGACGCGAAAGAAAATCGCCCCCACGAACTCCCGCTGGTTGGTGTTGGTCGTCACCGGTATCGCGGCGTGCTTCATCGCCTTCCCCCTCCTGTACCCCGCAGAACCCGCCACCGAGACGCGGGCGTGTGACATCCGGAGTCCCCACCCCTACCCGGACAATGCCGACATCTCGTGGCCGGTCGAGGTGGAGGGGGTGGTTCGCTGCCGGATCCAGTTCTCCCGCCTCGAGGTAGAGTAGGACTACGACTTCGTGATCCTGAACTCGGGCACCGATCTGACCGAGCTCACGGGCAACTACACCGAGGGGTGTTAGACGGACTGGGTCGAGGGATCCTCGTTCACCCTGCGCCTCACGTCCGACCACATGACCCCCGAGTGGGAATTCCGCGCCGTGGCGGTGGCGGTGGAGCTCTCCCCAGTTAGGTGGGAGGCGGGTCGGTGGTTCTTGCTCTTCTTCGTCCTCGTCATCGAGGGCATCGCGGCCGTGCTCCTCGTGGTGTGGTGGCGGGGGCGAGGGCGATGAAATATCACCTACATAGTGTCATCTGCACAAATTAAGAGATCGGAGCTCCCAGTCGCTTTAGACTTCACATCCGCGTAAAATTCCTCACATCTCGCCCCACATTACATCATCCTACCTTTTTCCAAACACAGGTACAGGATTTTAATTCTCATAGTTCCTCCTTTCTTCTGCCGTGAAAGGCAGAACTTGTCCAAAGAGGAATCAGTCGTGTCAAGTGGTGAAGAGATGTTGGCGGACATCCGCGAGCGAGAGTGGTTTCATTTTGGCGGGAAACCTTTCGAGTGCCCCGGTACCGGCGAGGACATTATTTCCCAGTATCTCGCGAGTGCGTGTTTGCCCCCGCCGTGTGACCAGTGTTACAAAGCGCTCATTTTCTGGCGTTCTCCACCGGGGCAGGTTGCGTTGGGGAATCTTATCACGATGGTAAGGCTGTTCCCAACACCTATTCGAGGTAAGGTCAACCTCGGCGTTGTGGTATTTTACTTTCGAACCTTTCCCGAGTTGCAAGTGTTCCTTGCCGATCTCCCCCAGTGCATGGAATCTGCTGGCGTGTGTGGCAAGATCCAGTGGCGCCGGGCCTGCAAGGAGTTTCAGGAACGTAGTCCAGAATGGTGGCGAGATGCCAAAACCTTTTCCCCGCCACGGGGAACTTCCAGAGAAGAGAAATAAACGTTGCGTGGGTGCGAACATAAGAAAGGAAGGAAGTTACTCGAATGCGTGCAAAAAATAAGATTAGAAAAAGGTTCAGGATACTTCCAAGCGAGAACATACCCTTAGGGCGCCTGCGGGTGTTTACACTTGAATTTCCGAATCACCA
>MBAA01000174.1:19964-20083 GCA_001940655.1 Promethearchaeota archaeon CR_4 | reverse complement strand
CCCACGGTATAAATGTAGGTCCCGTCGCCCCAAGCCGCATTGGCATCTTCAAAATCAGGTCCGCCCCACGTCCGGTTCCACACCACGTTGCCGGTGGCGTCCCACTTGACCAGTGCGAA
>MBAA01000174.1:19475-19859 GCA_001940655.1 Promethearchaeota archaeon CR_4 | reverse complement strand
CTGGTTCCACTTCATATTACCGGCGGCGTCCCACTTGACCAGCTTGAGGTCGTAATTCCCAGGGCTGGAAATCGTCGTGAGTCCTGCGGTGTAGATGTCGATTCCGCTTCCCCATACTCCATAGGCACTATCAAACTTAGGTCCGGCCCAAGTCCGGTTCCACACCACGTTGCCTTCTGCGTCCCACTTAACTAGGGCGAAGTCACCGTTCCAGTTACTAAAACTATACGTGCATCCCGCGGTATAGATGTCGGTCTCGTTGCCCCATATAGCATTAGCGGCATCATAATCAGTTCCGCCCCACGTCCGGTTCCACACCACGTTGCCTTCTGCGTCCCACTTGATCAGCGCGAGGTCACTACTTCCCGCCCCGTAACTATTCGT
>MBAA01000174.1:16002-19415 GCA_001940655.1 Promethearchaeota archaeon CR_4 | reverse complement strand
AGTTCCCCCCACGTCCGGTTCCACGCGATTTTTCTTCCTGTTCCTGCAGTTGTGGGTTCTATATCTCTTGGTTCCGCAGCGAGTACAATTTTTTCACTAATGGGTACCAGTAGACTCCCAAGAAGAATCAAAATAACGATTCTAGATCGCAGATTTTCAACCATAAATCTTTCCTGCCTCTGAATATTTTATCCTAATTCCATTTTCACTTATTCCGATATTTAAGTGTATAGATGCTAAGTAGCATCTCCTTATCCAGAACCTCAGTGACGGCATCCTAGGTAAAATGGTCGGAAGTTGCCAGTACTTGGTGATAGATGCCCTAAATCGGGTCGACAACGGTCTAGTTACCAACTGGTCAAAAAAAAGAAGGATAGTTACTCGAGAAACGACCGCGAGATGATCAGCTTGTGGATTTCCGCGGTGCCCTGCGCGTTCGTAAACCCCAATGCGTCGTGGAGCTGAATCATCACGGGATAGTCCTTGCTCCACCCGTACCCGCCGAGGATGTGCACCGCCGTTTCCGCCGCCCGTGTGGCGGTAGCACACGCGTACCACTTGGCCATCGACGTCTCGGTCGTGTGGCGCACCTTCTTATTGTCCAACCACGCGGCCTTGTAGGCGAGGAGACGCGCGGCCTCGATATCCGTGGCGACCTCGGCGAGGCGGAAACTGATTGCTTGGTTGTCGGCGATGGGTTTCCCGAAGGCTTTCCGTTCCTTAGCAAACTTGACCGCCACTTCGAACGCCGCCCGGGCGATGCCCACGTTGCCGGCGCCTAACGCCAACCTCGTCCGGTCGAGCGTTTTCATGGCGTACATGAATCCCTTGTTCTCCTCACCTATCAACCGGTCGGCGGGGACGATGCAGTCGTGGAACTCCAACTCGTTCGTGTGGTGGACCTTGATGCCCCATCCCCATAACCGCTTTCCGACCGTAAAACCTGGCGTTCCGATGTCAACGACAAATTCACTGATACCGCCCGCGCCCTTCTCAGGCTCAGTTTTCGCGAAGACAGTGATACTGTGCGCAATGTCGCAATTGCTGATGAGGCGTTTCTTGCCATTCAAGACCCAAGATCCATCTTTCTTCACGGCGGTCAGGTTCATGTTAGCAACGTCGGATCCAGACCCTTCATCTGTCAATCCGAACCCGTAAAAGTGTTCCCCTCTCGCGATGGGGGGGAGGAATCTCTGCTTCTGTTCTTCAGTGCCTCCAAAGACGATGGGGAGGATTCCCAACCCGCCAACCTCGAGGAGCGTGAGACACGACCCACACGCATGGCCTAATTCTTCAGCCACGATACAGATGTCCACGGTATCGGCGTCACTGCCCCCGTAGTTCTTGGGGATCCACATATTCAGGAATTTTTTCTTAAACTTCTCCACGAGCCCCTTGTTGAAAACTTCTTTCTCTTCCATTTCGTTTACCAAGGGGGTAATTTCGGTCTTGCACCATTCTCTAACGGAATTTCTAAACTTTTCTTGCTCTGGAGTAAATCCTAAATCCATTTTCAATACCTCTTGTTTATTTACATCAACTTGGTGATGGTAACCATTTCCCCTTTCGTGCCATGTGGATATAAAAATTCACACGGCAAGGACACGACCGACCGCTTAAAAATGAGGGAAAAAAGCGCGTACGTCTTCGTACATATTGCTATAACTGCGTAACGTGTTTCTGGTGTAAATGGTTCTTAAAAAAACAGGAAGGTCATCCAAACGGAACATCCAAGTCGTGAAATTATGAGAAAAATTGTAGTAAACACATTTGTGACATTAGATGGTGTCATGCAAGCACCTGGGGGTCCGGAAGAAGATCTAACGGGTGGGTTTAAGTACGGCGGATGGTCGGTGAATTATTGGGACGAAATGATGGGCAAGGTGATGAGCGAAGTTATGGCAAAACCGTTCGACCTGTTGCTTGGCCGCAAGACTTACGAGATATTTGCTGCTTATTGGCCAAAGGTTAAAGAAGGTCCTGACAAGATGGCTGCCGATGCCCTGAACCACGCGAGGAAGTATGTGGTGTCAAAGACTCTTGCAAAAGCTGACTGGGAAAACTCTACGATTATCAAGGGCGATGTCGTAAACGCGATCAGAGATCTCAAAAAGCAGGACGGATCAGAATTACAAGTACACGGGAGTAGCAATCTCATCCAGACGCTTTTGAAGTCGGATTTAATTGACGAGTTTCGAGTGTGGACGTTCCCCTTGACGATTGGTACCGGCAAGCGACTTTTTTGGGAAGGTACAATCCCCACGGGGTTAAAAGTGTTAGAAAGTAAAACCTCCTCCACGGGTGTCACCATCACAGTTTATGCGAAGGGCGAAAAGATCAAAACAGGATCGTTTGCCCTCGAAAACCCGACAAGGGTAAAACTTACTCCCCACAAGCGCATGAAAGAAGAAAAATGATCTTGTACAAACCAGACAAGAAAAAGGGGAAACTTTCCCCCTTTTTTTTAGGTCGTATTAAATGGGAATTACTGGGTATCATTGGGAATAATTGCTTTGTTTTTGTCAAAAACTTAAATTGATTATTTTTCGTACGCTTGCTCTAAGATTGTGATGTCGAGCTTTTTCATCGGGAGCAATGCCTGCATAACTCGTTCGGTTTTCCTCGCGTCCTTGTCAAGCATCATTTGACCTAACACGGTTGGGACGATTTGCCACGAAATACCATACTTGTCAATCAACCACCCGCATTGCACTTCCTCCCCGCCTACGGTTAACTTTTCCCAAAAGTGGTCAATTTCGGCTTGTATATCGCAATTCACGAGGAAAGAAATAGCAGGGGTGAACGTAAATAGATGGTTCAAGCTACTTTCCATGGCCATGAACTCCTGCCTACCGAGCGAAAACACGCCATGATTTATATGCCCTTCGATGTCCCCGTCCCCCGCGCGATAACGCGATATGCTAATGATTCGCGAGTCCTCAAACAGGGAGCTGTAAAAATTCATTGCTTCCTCTGCTTTGCCGTTTCGGTTCCCAACAAACATTAATAGAGGGGTGATTTTTTGCCCACCACTTTCAAGATTCAATTGCCACGAAAGACCATATTTGTCTTGAAGCCACCCATACTTATCACTGAATGGATATTTATCCAGTTCCATTAGCACGGTTCCATCTGTTGAAAGTTTCTTCCAAAGCGTATCAATTTCTTGCGGGGTCTCGCATTTCACGTAGAATGATATTGCGGGAGTGAATTTATACACCGGGCCACCATTTAACGCCATAAATTCCTGCCCATCAAGCGTGAAAGTCACGGTCAGTACTGAACCATGGGGAATTCCCGAGACTTTGGCTCCGCTTTCTCCATAGCGGGATATGCCCCCAATCTGGGAATTTTTAAAAATTGACACGTAAAAATTCACTGCTTCCTCCGCCTGGTTATCGAACCACAGGTAA
>MBAA01000174.1:15680-15912 GCA_001940655.1 Promethearchaeota archaeon CR_4 | reverse complement strand
TTTAGAGGTGTTGAGGTCATTTAATCGCCACAATCTGAGAGACAGAACGGGACATATATTCCTTCCAACGAAAGCGTTCGCGCTCCAAAATCCCAGGATCTGGATCAGGACTTCAGACTAACGCGTATATCCGTTCTTTTTATATCTGGTGAAGTATGCAAATCGATGTATATGTTCTAACGGAGTACCAGGGCACTAACACGCGCACGGTTTCGTACAAGATCATAAAACC
>MBAA01000174.1:15341-15627 GCA_001940655.1 Promethearchaeota archaeon CR_4 | reverse complement strand
TCACGACAACATTTGAAAGGTTCGAGCCTAAAACCGGCGGTTATTATCGCTTCATTCAAAAGGATGTGGATGGTAAAGAATATGCTTTTCACGGGGTTTATCACGAAGTATTAGCTCCCGAGCGAATCATTGGTACCTTTGAGTTCGAGGGCCTTCCGGAAAAAGGCCATGTTTTGCTCGAAACCACGCGATTCGAGGTATTAATCGGAAATCGGACCAAAGTCATAGCGCAAGATATCTTCCAGGCTGTGGCGGACCGGGACGGTATGTTTCAGATGGGCATGGA
>MBAA01000174.1:14459-15313 GCA_001940655.1 Promethearchaeota archaeon CR_4 | reverse complement strand
CTCGACGAGCTCTTAGAAAGGATGAAAACGGGCAAGAACGTGCAAGCTAATTAAGGCGTGTTTGTCTCCACTTTCTATTAATCTGATTTAATCAGTTTGTTTAAACAACCAGAAATTTCAAGAGAAGTGACCGGCAATCTAGTGACCCTTCCACGAACTCGAGAATGAAATCCCTCATTGAAACCAAACGATTTCGCAAGCATAGTTTTGACCTGCCCAAGAAGTCCTTGTTCTTGCCGATGCATATCTTCTCGGTGTGTGAGCTAATAGTCAAGAATTGGTAGGGAGTATTCCTAAACCAATTAGTTGAGTCTCTTCCTGAATAAGGTGAATGTTAAATTTCGAATAATATTTTTGATGGGAGTATTGTTCTGTTCCGAAAAATTGGATATTTTTTGTGGGCTTGAGTACATTGCAATTAATTTTATTTAATTTCGTGATCAAACCTTATAAGAGCGTTAATAATTGAGAATGACGGACATTATTAAACAAATATATGGAATCCGGAACAAGATTGACTCAATATTTTTCGGGTTGGGACAATGGCTAAGGATTATTATAAACTTTTAGGCATCAACAAAGATGCCTCGAAAGAGGATATTAAGCGCGCGTTTCGAAAGCTCGCTCGTCAATATCACCCTGACGTAAATCCCGATAAACCAGAAGCGGTTGAAAAATTCAAAGAGATCAACGAGGCATATTCTGTCCTTAATGATGATAAGAAGCGCGATATGTATGATAAGTTCGGGGTGACTGAAGGTGAACCCCCTTTACAGTATCAAGACATCGGCGGTGCGGGCCCCAGGGGCGGGCGCGTAGAAAGAGGTTCCGATGGCACGCGGTATTATTATTAC
>MBAA01000174.1:13600-14400 GCA_001940655.1 Promethearchaeota archaeon CR_4 | reverse complement strand
TGGCAGGCGGCGAAGCGATAACGCTTCAAGCGGTTCCGAATCCGATGAAAATTTCGAGGATATCTTCGATGTGTTCTCAAGCATCGGCGGTCGCACCAGAGCTAGGTCCGGTCGCCCAAGTTCTAACCGACCGAGGGAAGGGGAAGACCTTCGTTACGACCTAGAGATTGACTTTTTGGACGCCTTCCACGGCCGAGAGATGAGACTGCAATATCCTGATCCCTTAACGCAGGAAACCAAGACCTTGAAACTGAAAATCCCGCTTGGCGTAAAAGACGAACAAAAATTACGCCTGAAGGGCAAAGGTATGCCGGGAATAAATGGCGGTTCACCGGGCGATATGTATATTGTGATTCATCTAAAGGATCACCCAAGATTCACACGTGATGGTGAAGACCTGTCCGTTATTCAGGAAATCCCCTTCACAATCGCAGTCCTCGGTGGTAAAATCTCGTTGGAAGGTGTGGATAAACCCCTCACAGTCACGATACCGCCGGGCACGAAAGATGGTTCCATTTTGAGGTTGAAAGACCAAGGGTTCCCAAAGATGGGTTCGGAAGAACGGGGAAATCTTTTGGTGGAGATTAAGATACAGGTACCGAATAAAATTAAAAAGCAACAGAAAGAAATACTCGAAAAATTACAGGAAACTGGATTATAGTGGGAACAGCATTATGATGCATTATGATAATTTTACCATAAAAGTTCAGGAAGCAATTATTGCTGCGCAATCCATCGCGCAAAAGCAAGATAATCAGTTAATAGAGCCCATCCACATTTTGATCGCGTTATTGGAACAA
>MBAA01000174.1:4092-13592 GCA_001940655.1 Promethearchaeota archaeon CR_4 | reverse complement strand
CATCGCGGTACCGCTACTCCAGAAATTGGGCGTTAATACACGCCAGTTTTTGGCGGATGCAACTACGGCAGGTGGAGCAATTCCTCGAGTCACAGGATCTGGCGCGAGAAATATTACAATCTCGGAGGAAACTAAGAATCTCTTAGACGCATCTTGGAAACAAGCAGAGGAGTTGAAAGACCAATATTTGAGCACAGAACACATCTTGATTGCGATGGCAGAGAGTGATTCCACAACCATCTACAACATCTTCAAACAGTATGGTATTACGAAGCATCGCATTTTTCTAGCACTGAAAGACGTCCGGGGTAGTCAACCCGTCATGGATCAAAATCCTGAGAGTCGCTATCAGGCTATTGAAAAATATAGCCGAAATTTGACCGACATGGCCCGGCGCGGAAAATTAGATCCGGTGATTGGTAGGGATAATGAGATTCGCCGAGTAATGCATATTTTGTCACGTCGAACAAAAAATAATCCCGTACTCATCGGTGAAGCAGGAGTAGGAAAAACCGCTATCGTTGAGGGGCTAGCCCAGCGTATTGCCAGTGGCGACGTTCCTGAATCCCTGAAGAATAAAGAACTATTATCCCTTGATTTAGCAGCCCTCATCGCGGGCACAAAGTACCGAGGCGAGTTCGAGGATCGTTTAAAGGCGATTCTAAAGGAAGTTGAAAAATCGAGCGGTAAATACGTGTTATTCATTGATGAATTACATACGCTGGTTGGTGCAGGTGCTGCGGAAGGAGCCATCGATGCGTCTAATATGCTCAAACCTGCTTTAGCAAGGGGGGAACTGCGGTGCATCGGTGCGACAACTGTCGATGAATATCGTAAGCACATCGAGAAAGACGCGGCTCTCACACGACGTTTCCAGACTGTTTATGTGGCGGAACCGTCTGTTGAAGACTCAATTGCCATCCTACGCGGCCTTAAGGAAAAGTACGAAAACCATCACGGTGTTCGCATTGCGGACTCAGCCATCATCGCAGCAGTGACCCTATCCCAACGGTACGTAACGGATCGATTCCTCCCAGACAAGGCAATCGACCTCATTGATGAGGCTGCGTCTCGTTTGCGCATTGAGATAGATAGTCTTCCAACGGAGATTGACGAGATCGATAGGAAGATCATCCAATTGCAGATACAAAAACAGGCATTATTGAAAGAAGTAGATAAAACCAAACCAGAAGCATTGAAAAAAATAGAGGCGGAACTTGCAACTTTGGGTGAAAGAAGCGACAAAATGAAGATCCAATGGCGAAACGAAAAGCAGAAGATAACCACGATCGCCAAAATTAAGAAATCGATGGAATCAGCAAAGTTAGAAGCCGAGAAGGCCGAACACGAAGGTGACCTTGGGCGCGCGGCAGAGCTGCGGTATGGCGTCCTTAATCAATTAAATAAAGATTTAGAGAAGGTATACCAAGAACTCAAGGAGATTCAAACGCCTCAGAAAATACTCAAACAGGAGGTTGACGAAGAGGATGTTGCCAAGGTAATCTCCCAGTGGACAGGCATTCCCGTCTCGCGGATGCTAGAAACCGAGCGAATAAAACTATTAACGATGGAGGATCGACTAAAAAAGAGAGTCATCGGTCAAGATCACGCAATCTCCATTATATCAAACGCTATTCGCCGTTCCCGGGCAGGAATTCAAGATCCTAACCGTCCCATCGGTATCTTTATCTTTATGGGTCCCATCGGTGTTGGAAAAACCGAAACTGCGAAAGCATTAGCCGAATTCCTTTTCGATAACGAGAACGCGATTGTGCGCATTGATATGTCTGAGTATATGGAAAAGCACACCGTGTCGCGGTTGATCGGAGCCCCACCAGGATATGTTGGTTACGATGAAGGTGGGCAGCTTACTGAGGCAGTGCGTCGCCGGCCTTACTCGGTCGTGCTCTTTGACGAGATAGAGAAGGCACATCCCGAGGTATTTAACGTCTTGCTGCAACTAATGGATGATGGCCGGTTGACCGATGGTCACGGGCGGACTGTCGATTTCAAAAATACGATCATCATCATGACGAGTAACCTTGGTAGCCAGTACATCATTGAATCTCGGAATGAGGACAAGAAAGTTGTAGAACAACATGTGATGCAAGTGTTACGCGAGAATTTTAAGCCCGAGTTTTTGAACCGGGTTGATGACATTGTGATCTTCAACTTCTTGGAGAAGACACAGATCCGTTACATTGTCGACATTCAAATCGAACGACTCAATAAATCACTTGCCACCCATGGCATTAAATTGAAGGTGACTGAGAAAGCGAAGGATTTCCTCGGCGAGAAAGGATTTGACGTCAATTATGGTGCGCGTCCGCTGAAACGGGCGATCCAGACCTATATCCAGAACCCCCTCTCGATGTTGTTATTGCAAGGTAAATTCCAGGAAGGGGATAATATTGAAGCACGCAAGGGCAAGAGTGATGAATTGGAATTTTTTAAAGTAGAAAAATAAGTTTTCTGGCATTTTTGCGTCAAATTACTGTGGGTTCACATTTACAAAGGTGGGTTTTCGTCACGTCAGCGTGCAGGATATATGACAAATCTAGGAGAAAAAAGCAGGGGAAAAATCGAAGAAACAAAGGAGAAGATTTCGATCATGCCTAAGACAGAATTAGAGGTTGCCTGGGATGAAATAGCTTCACTGAAAGACAACCTCGGAAAGGCAACGCAGGAAATCGAAGATTGGAAAGAGAAGTATTTTTATCTCCAAGCGGAATTCGATAATGCAGAGAAGCGACGCGCGCGATCCGATGAAAACAAATGGAAACGCATAAAGGCGGATATAATTCTTGCTTTCCTGCCCCTCGTGGACTTATTTCTCCCGGCTGTCAAGAAAGTGGAAGAAGGTGCCTACAAAGATGTTAGACAGCTCGGTGAGGGTTTAAAATCTCTCAAGCAGCAATTAAATTCTATCTTGAAGGGATTGAATGTAATATCCATCGACCAAACATACGTTCCTTTGGATTACAACTTGCACGAGGTCACCCTGTCCCAAGCGGCGCCAGGTTTACCAGAGGACACTGTTATCGACATCGTGCAAGTCGGGTGGAAACTCGGTTCGGACGTTATACAGCCCGCAAAAGTCATCGTATCAAAAAAACTCTCTCCCCCGCCTCTACCCGAGTCAGGATGGTAAGCGTCAACCGCGGAAGAAACTCTGAACACTGCCCCGGGCGACCCTGCAACGAAAGAATAGGAAATTCTTAATCCCGGTAACAATGAAAAAACACCTTGATTTTACCTCTTTTTCATTCTTTTTCCGTAGTCAAATGATTTTATGGCAATCCTGAGAAGATTGAATACTAGGATACGGACATATATGGGACGTGGGTAAATCTAGGGCGGTGAATTCTGAAAAATCAGGATTAAACGCGCACTAATTCGTACAAGATCAAAAAACCGCTTTTCGCCTTTCCCGTTACAAATATTTTCGCACACTTGGATGGGTGAACAAAATAGATCAACCGATGGTGAGAAAGCAGGCAAGGAAAAGAAGGTAAAAGAAACGAAATCAAATAAAAATTATTGCCAAACTAGGCAAACAAGAGCTAGTCCTGATTCGAGAGTTTGACGTCCCCCGCGAGCTTGTATTTCGAGCGCACACCAACCCGGAGCTTTACAAGCAATGGCTTGAGCTGCGATGCCTCATGACAACGTTTGAAAGGTTCGAACCTAAAACCGGTGGTTCCTATTGTTTCACACAAAAAGATGTGAATGGCAAAGAAAATACCTTACACGGCGTCTATCACGAAGTATTGGCTCCCGAGCGAATCATTGGAACCTTTGAGTTCGAGGGTCTGCCTGAAACAGGCCATGTTCTCCTCGAGACTACACGATTTGAGGTATTGCCCGGAAATCGGACTAAAGTTATAGTGCAAGATATCTATCAGTCTGTGGAGGACCGGGACGGTATGTTTCAGATGGGCATGGAAAAAGTAATCGATGAGGGGTATGATCGCCTCGACGAGCTCTTAGAAAGGATGAAAGCTGGGAATAAAATCCAAAAATAGAGAAAGTTTACGCAAAAAATGCGCGGGTTAACCTCTATACGGTGTTCTGCCCACAGTACGGGCAAAATGGGGACACAGGGGGGAGGGACTTCCGGCAATGGGGGCAATAGAGGGGGGATGGCCCAATCATGAGGCTAGGGGTATAAGCCGGAGGACTCTCATTCCCATCTTCTGGTTCCTGTTTCGCGTGGTCTTTCTTGCTTTTCTTTCCTGCCATACTGGAAACCGATGATCGTCAATCTTCAGTTCTATAAAAGGCTACTCCAAGGACAAAAAAAGCAGGTTTTTAATACTTTTTTACTCCTGCGTTCTGAATTTAGCTTGATCTAATTAACTTCTGCATCATCTACCCCGCTTAAGAACTTGAATATGGGCGGGGAAATAAGTCCATGAAGTCCGTGATAGGGAATGCTTTTTTGTTTTTCAGAGTTAATATTGCATAGATATGACTTTCACGGGAGTTCTGCTCGATCTAGATGATACTTTGCTGGTTGAGGAAAAATCGGCAGAAACCAGTTTTCTTGAGGTAGCGTTAGCAGTCTCCGACCAATGGAAGATTGATCCCCGGGAATTTGTCCCCGTTATCCGTGAATGTGCTAGGAGCTTATGGTATTCGCTACCCACATTTCCATATGCCAAACAAATGGGGATTGCTTCGTGGGAAGCCTTGTGGGCAGATTTTTCGGAAATCAACGAGGATCAAAAAAGATTGAGAGGATTGAAAGAATATTACCAAAATACTGCGTGGGATAATGCAATGAAACATTTCAATATCAATGACTTTCGTTTTGCGAAAGATCTGGCACAGAAATTTCGGAAAATACGCCGAAACAAGCACGTTTTATTTTCTGATACAATACCTTTTCTCACCCGCATATTACCCTACAAATTGGCACTAGTTACGAACGGTTCTCCCGATGTTCAACGAATTAAACTCGAAAAAAGCGGTCTAGCAAAATATTTTTCCACAATTACTATTTCCGCGGAAATTGGTTATGCGAAACCAACAAGAGAGATTTTTGAAATCACGCTCTCACAATTAAAAATGCGATCAGACGAAGTCATCATGATCGGTAATAGTCTGAAAAGTGACGTGCGAGGTGCAAAGGTTTCGAATATTTTTTCAGTTTGGGTGAATCGAGAAGGAGTTGCAAACACGTCAAGGGTTGAACCCGATCTTGAGGTATCCAACCTTCTAAAGATATTGGATATTTTAGAGTTATGAGGATTGACGTTATGCCTTCCGCTGGCATTGACGAGGTAAGAATCTCTTTAATTTCAAGGGTTGGGGAATAAATCTGCGCGGTATTGTGTCACGTTGGAAGGGTAAAACAATGATAAGGTAGATATCTCCATTTTTTCCTCTCTTTCTCCTAGTTGCTATTTTATCACTTCCTTGACCAACTTCAACCGAGATAAAGAGCAACTTGCATATCAGTAGAGTAAAGAAGGTTTTCTTGAAGAACGGGAACCGTTAAGACTATAAAAACAGTTCAACCAAACAGCTTTTAACCCCATACCTGCATATCGTGAGATATATTTTCTTCTCACTCATTCATACTCCTAATATATCATTATTTTTTCAAATTCATGCAATGTTTTTATTCCTTGCGGGGGGAAAAAACCCGAGGTAGAAGAAGAACATGCCTGCGGTGGCAAACACCCAAGTCAATGTGCCGAAGAGATTGTAGGCCCCAGCTTCTCCCAAAAGTAAGTTTAGGAGCGTATCAACAACCGTGCAACATAGACTACTAATCACCAAGACGGATCCATATCCTATGAGGCGGACAGACTTCTTTTGAAGGGATTCTTTACTCCGGCTCGCAAAATAAAAGGCTTTTATACATGTAATTATAAAAGTGACCAACATATATACCAATAAGTGGATTTGAGAAATAAGGCGAAAAGTGGCGTCAGCTCCGGCGATCCCCCAGTTATTTTGTGGAAGGGCAACGATAATTGCAGCTGCCAACCCCCATATAAGGTATATCACGAAAGTCACCTTGGAAATATTTTCGAGGAACACATCCGTGCAAAAGATGAAAAAGAAAAACACGCTCAATGCCAGGAAAAAATATACAGCTGGATTTGTCCACCTCGTCCATAAAGGGCGATATTGAAGGATGAAGGATTCGATATTTGCATAGAGCGGAATAAGGATAACGCATAAAAACAACGCAAAAGAAAGCAAGAGCGAGTAGGTCGCCAGCTTCTTTCGCTGTATTGCTTTTATAACAAGCAAAATGGTGGTAATGATCACAATTGGGGCTAAAATGAGGAGTATAATCGTATGCGGGATAACCGCAGGATTAAACGGATCACATTCAATACAATCTCCGGGACTAGCCACTGAAATACACACCCTGAGCACTAATGCTGGTTTATATTTGTCTTTAAACCTTAACCTACTTTTCAATTATTTTATGTAATGGCCTGATTCAATATATATTGTTTGAGAAGGTAATAGGAGGTTGATTCGATTTTCTGATTGCATCTGAACGTCATAATTCTCATACTTCTTGAGGGTTTTAAGTCGGGAAGAATCGAATTTGGTTGAACCTTCAGGCCGCGTGTTAAGAAATTCACATTTGCTTACATTTAAGCAAAGACCTAGGGGGCAAACTCGGTCTTTTGGGGATAATAATAAAAATTTATTCATAATTCGTCAGGCGCGATCCCATAATGTCGTCAATGGCTTTCATCTGACTCGGTTTTAACGCACCATACTTCAGAGTGGTGATATTCTCTTCCACTTGACGCGCGTTTTTAAATCCGGGGAGGATAACTGCATTCGGGGTGCGTGCCAAAATCCATCCTAGCGCTCCTTGAGCGACCGTACGGCCATCCTCCGTCAAGATTTGCTTGACAGACTCGAGTTTCTGGAGAAATCCCGGCGTTGGTTGGCCATTTTTGAAATACGCGATCCATTCTGGTGATGCGGTACGAATGTCGTCTGAAGGGAGTTGACTCTCGCGCGTGTATTTCCCACCGAGGAGTCCCATCGCGAGGGGCGTGCGGATGAGGTTGAGGAGGCGTTCCTTTTCGCATAACGCAACGATCTCGTGGGTATCTTTGAATAGATTGAGTTCGCTTTCTATTGCAACATAATTTTCTCGGGAAGCATATGTTTTCGCCCGACTAGTGGAATCCGTGGACCACCCATACCCACGAATTTTTCCCTCTATCACGAGGTCGTCAAGAGTGTCCATTACAGGTTGCCCGGCATCTGCGGGATAATCCCACAGGTGGAGAAGGTAGATGTCGAGATAATCCGTCTTCAACCGCTTCAACGAATCGGCAAGTGCCGTTCGAATGTACTTTGGCGATGCGTCCGTGCCAATGCCGTGTTTGGTTGCAATATCAAATGTATTCCCAAATTTTGAAATAATTGTAAACTCCTTGCGAGAATCCGCGAGGGTCTTGCCGAGTAACTCTTCGCTGTGCCCGCAACCATAGTAATCTGCAGTGTCGAAAACCTTGACCCCCAACTCAATGGCTCGCTGGATTGCTCGGATGGACTCTTCGTCTTTTGCGCCGCTGTATCCCGTCACCTTGCCGTCAGTGCCAAAAAAATTACCGCCAATCGCCCAACACCCGAGGCCAATCGTTGGGGTTTTAATCTGAAATTTCAGCATTTCTACAAACCTCTAGTAAATCTACCTAACAAACGTGTAACTATCGCACTTGGTAAGAATTCAACCCATGGTATTATAGCTAAAGGATCTAGAATATCTATTTAAAGATCATCTGAGATACTATAGAAAAGATTTAGGCAAATCTTTTGGTTCAATTGGACGGTTTCCTCCTCCTTGGGGGTAAATTTATGGCATTTCCTATCCCGGAGTTTTTCCCGGACACCAATGTGTGGCAAATCTTATTCAATGTCGGGT
This sequence comes from Promethearchaeota archaeon CR_4, assembly GCA_001940655.1. GTDB lineage: Archaea > Asgardarchaeota > Lokiarchaeia > Sigyniarchaeales > CR-4 > CR-4. Next base: position 5,677 of record MBAA01000174.1, on the reverse strand, counting down.
TGTCAACGTTAGGACGAGCGTTCGACTTATTGGTAAGTCATTATATGTCCAAAAAGCGGTATCTCGAGGCAAATCCCCGGGTGCAAAGGCTTGGGTGGATAAGAGGGGCACTTATTCAAATTCCCATCATCCTCCTCGGCGCAATGCAAATTTATCTCGCTTTTTTCATCTTCTTAAGTTCCATCTTTTTCGTGCTGTCAAATCTGCAGGGAGCCTATTATGTCCGGAAGGAGGGCGAGGAGGAACATTACAGGGAGATCCAACAAATGGTGAAAAACACCCCTTGGCGATGGCTCATCTTGGACGAGTTACTCGTAATAGGTACCGCCCTCGTGGCGGGGTTTCTCATAATTATATTTGTCGTGCTGGGGGATATTCTGGGCATAATATTTGTTGCTATGGCACTCATTTTCTTCTCCATTGTGAAGTTTGCGAGCACGCTACACTATTACCACGTTGTAGACGAAATGCCAGTAATCGAGAAAAACGATCTTGATAACAAAAAGAAACTGAATCTGAATAACAGATAAAATTAGAACAAGCCTAGGAATCAAGGTTAAACAACCATAAAAGTAGAGGTTGAAGTAACGTATCTTAAAGAATTCAAGTCGAATATAACTTGACCACCCCTTCTGGGCATTGCACCGTTCCGGTTTCGCAATCCAGCATTTTTTACAATAAATATATCCTACCTATCTCAATTCACTCCTTTTTTTTGTTATTTTAACTAAGTTAAATAAATTTCCCCAAGATCACGGGTCTCAAATTGTTCTGAGAAAAGACAAAAAACGCGCAAAGAACCACTCCTTCGCTTCATTTTCAAGGAAATTACATTTGTTGTCTATTTTTTCCATAAATTCAAAAAGTGTCAAAGAATCTATTGTCATGGAGATGAAATGACCGCCAGATATTCCTTTGTTTCCCTTGTGAAGGGCGTTGCACCCAGGGAATATCGAGACATCCTCGCGGCATCACTTCTGTTAGCAAAGAAGACTCTCCACGGCCCAGATTCGCTCAAAGATGGGAAGATGATTGAAGAAATAGAGAACGTATGGGGGAAGTGGGCGGGAAAATTCTATCCCGGCGGACAATCCACCCTCTGGGCAATGCGATTCGTCCACGCGCCACTGAAGGACCCGCAGATTATCAAGTGTTTTCATAAATTCAACCCTTATATGTTGATGAACCACGTAGCCAGTGCTGAAGCGTTCGTGGAAGATTTTCCTACTCCTATCGATGTCAGAGGGAAAAAACTGTTGATCCGACCGGCAAAAAACCTCGCCCTCGCTCAATTCGAAGGCGAGGACCAATTTACCTTTCACGTCCAGCAATTTTCTCCGGGAAATTTAATCCCACCAACCCTTCCGATTGGAGATATTTGCAAGACTCTTTCTGTCAAGGGTTACACGGTAGATGCTTTCCCCCGGAATTGGCGGTTGCAAGAGAATCTAAAAACGGGAGAAATTACCATCGAATATATTGATCTGGTGTTTCGGGACAACATTTGCCAGCAACAAGAAAAACTCCAGTCCCTCGTCACCCAACTAAAACAGTTTCAATTTTCCTTAACTCGGACTTAAATCGG
>MBAA01000174.1:344-4083 GCA_001940655.1 Promethearchaeota archaeon CR_4 | reverse complement strand
CCATTCTTCTCCTGCCCACAGGGAATGGTACAGTTTCAGGTGGTTTTCCAACTCTCGAGCAGTTTGAAAGAGAGTGTCACAATGTTTACATCTAAACTGAAACTCCATCTGATCACCATCACGAGGAGAATCAGTCTCCCATAAAAAGTCCACGCTTCTCCTCTCGACACCTTCCCGAAACGAGCAAACTAATATGAAATGCCCCACGTGCAAATATTTCGCGGTGCCGCTGACCCCCGAGGAAAAAACTCGAGCGCTTTGTCCAGGGGCGAATCCTAAGGGCGATCCTACCCAAAAAGTGTGCGCATTGCGGGGAAAACCGGACTTCGATGTTAAAAAATTGCACCCGGATACGTGCCCGTACTACTTCCCCGTCTTTCTCCGTTTCAGGTAAGCATCGAAACCCGCAAAATTAAATCCACCATTTTCAAGCCTTAATATTACAACGAAAGATTGGTGAAGAATTGCTTCCAACCCCTCAGTGATTGGAAGCTCCCCCTTCATCCGCTTGGGAATTGAATCCCGCGGGTTCTAGCCTCCTACAAGAGGATCGTTAGTAAGTCATCCTCTTCCTGGTAAAGGAAATGGTAATTCCTGCGCAAGGAACGGTAATGATAATGCTTATGTCTGCCACGACGATCTCGCTTGAAGAACTTAATCTGATAAATTCTTTCAGCGCCCGCAGTTCGCACTTGGCAATCTGGGTCTTGGGCTAGTCTCTCAAGCGTGGCTCGCGTAACGCGACTAAAAACCGCCACTGTTTACCGGACGTGAGCATCGGGGGCGGTAGCCAACTTTTCCGCCAGAAAAGTGGGAATGTCTGGGCGCTGAGCCACTGCCCTCCGCACGGCTGGGTCAGGGTCGTGTGCGAGTTGCAGTAAAATGGACGCCGGTATCATCACCCGGAGGGTAATCTCCAGTCGCAACTCGGGAAGAGATTGCGAGAGTACATCTGCGAGAAATACTGGATAAATAGAGGACTCCTTGGCCAAGCGCTTTGATATGGTCTGTTGAACGTTGGGAGAGAGATCCCTCAAGAGGCGGGGGAATGCTTCGGAGAGAGTCGCGGGGTAACGCGCCACTGCTAACCGAATCGAGTTGTACTCGCTGCCAGCTAGGATCCCAAGCTATGTCGCAGGGGTTGCGGGGTTCTTATGTAACGCATGCTGCAAGTGGATGGTTTGGCTAGCAGCAAGAACGGTGAGTATGGGCGCATTGTTTGAATACATCGCTACGAGGCGGTTCCACGGGAAGACAGAAAACGCATTACGAGCTGCTGCGATGGACAAATTTGAGTTCAGAATTCTTTTTTAGGGACTTAGACTTCTATATAAATAATACCTTACACACTCACGAAATGCAACATTTAGCAATGATTCACGTTACAGTATTTCCTCAGAACGAAGTCTTCGGTGAAAAAAATGACTAAAGGCAAAGAGACCTCTTCTCCTAACAAGGACGGGACTGTAGTTGACGCGAAGGATGCAAAAAATCCTCTACCAAAAAATGACACTCCCGCAACGAAGTGTGTAGTCCCTGAGAAACCCGCAGCAGAATCAAAACCAAAGACTGCTTCCAAACCCAAGACGGAATTAGAGATAGCTCGCGATGAAATCGCCTCCCTTAAAGATCAGCTCAAAAATGCCTCAGATGAGGTATGTGAGTGGAAAGACAAGCACATATACCTCCAGGCAGAGTTTGATAACGCGGAGAAGCGGCGAGCCAAAGTTTGGGAGGGGCAAAGGAAACGGATGCAGGCCGACGTGGTCTTTGCGTTCCTCCCACTCGTAGATTCATTCATCCCCGCAGTTAAAAAAGCCAACGAAGGTGCGTACAAGGACGTCAAGCAACTCGCGGAAGGGTTGAAAACACTCAAACAACAGCTAGATTCCATTCTCAAGGGACTCAATGTCATACCGATCGACATCGTCAACGTACCTTTTGACTACAACTTGCACGAAGTCCTCCAATCCCAAGTACGAGATGATGTACCCGATGAAACCGTGTTGGAGGTCGTTCAGGTGGGTTGGAAATTAGGGACGGACGTGATTCGACCTGCCAAGGTCGTGGTTTCGAAGAAAAGCGGTCCGTTAGTCCCGCTCCCAACTCCCAGTGAGAAAGTCGTAGAACCGACAACAACGGAACTAAATCCTAAAGAAATCTCCGGGGAAAGGACAAATACCCCAAAAAATGAGGAAACGGGAAAGTCCTAACTCCTTTTTTTCGTAGTTCGTGACGTTCCAACCCACTTGAATTCCAATCGTGGCATTGTTGCAAGAAGCTTATTCTACCGTGGCATGGCGCGTGTCAATGTCCTTTTCCGTCTGGCCTAACTTCACCATGAGGGCCCCGCCGAGGGAGTCGAAGAGCGCGAGGCAGGAAATGTCGAACAGGCTGGTATAGGGGGCGAGGCTTACCTCCGTCATGGCCACGTCCTTGCTCTTGCTTTTGACTACTACCACGATGTCGGCGAGTTTTCCAATAGAGCTCGCAGGATTAGACGTGAGGCATGCGAGGGTGCCACCGATCTTTTTGGCCTTTGCCGCGAGGGCCATAGGAGATGTAGTTTCGCCCGAACCGGACATGACAATCAGGAGATCTTTTGCGGTAAATGCGGGGGTTACTGTATCCGAGATAAAGCACGACTTGACGCCAATGTGCATAAGTCGTTGGGCAAAACATCGGCAGATAAAGCCCGAGCGGCCCGCACCGTATAAGAAGACCATTTGCCCTGCTTTCTGTATTGCTATAATTTTTTCCAATAAATCACTGACCGGTTTGAGGTTCAGGGAATCGCGTACCTTCTTAACTTGTCCGCTAATTTCTGCCAGCGTATCCAAGATACGAATTTCGATCGCACTCATAATCTCTTCTTTATCATCAAGCGTTATTTTTGGTTTTCCTCTCATAGGGTACCATAATTTATTAACGCTTAATACCGCCAAAGGCGCAAGTTCTATTGTGAAAGAGTTTTTCGAGCCCAAGATTGTGGTAGTCATTGGGGCGTCCACGAGTCGGGGAAAGGCAGGACACGCCGTTCTGACGAATTTGACCAATGCATTTCCGCAAGGCGGATTGTGGGCAGTCCACCCCTCCGCGACAGAGATTTCCGGGGTGCCCTGCCGTACATCTCTCGTAGATGTCCCTGGAATTATCGACCTGGCCATCATTTGTCTGCCGCCTGATCACGTGCTGTCAACCCTCGAATTATGCGTGAAAACCCGTGTCAAAGCAGTCATTATCGAGTCTGGGAGTTTGGCAACCGACCCAGAGCAAGCTAAATTGAATGCGCAAATCATGCTCTCTCACCTCGCAGAAACGCGTCATCAAACTCGCGTGATGGGCCCTAATTCCATCGGGGTCGTCAACCTCCACACCCGGTTGAATACATCCTTGATACCTTATCCGGAACTCCCGATGGAGACTCGCCCCGGCGTGGCGATTGCTGGGCAAACCGGACTCATCGCGTCGGGATATTTACAACGCATCCTCGAGGAGAAATGGTTTCGATTGAGCAAGATCTGCTGCCTCGGCAACAAGCTCGACGTGAACGAGCTGGACGCGTTGGCATACCTGAAGGACGACCCGAATACGCGGGTCATCGCCCTCTATCTTGAAGACGTGAAGGACGGGCGGGCATTTTACACATTATTGCGTGAGATTACACAAGTCAAACCTGTGGTCATCTATAAGGGTGGAACCACTCCCCAAGGCGCGCGAGCAGTCAACTCCCACACCG
>MBAA01000174.1:0-313 GCA_001940655.1 Promethearchaeota archaeon CR_4 | reverse complement strand
GGCTGCAACCCATCAAGCCGGTGCTATCATTGCCCGAAATTTCGAGGAATTGTTTTCAATTGCAGATTTCCTGGCAAAGGCACCACGTCCCCAAGGAATCCGTATTGGCATCGTTTCCATCACCGGGGCTGGATGTGTACTCAGTGTTGATGCCGCAGCGAAGAATGGACTCGTGGTTCCGCCTTTAACCCACGCTGCCCGGAAGATCCTCTATCCCATCATGCCCCCGTGGTACCACGTGGAAAATCCCGTGGATTTGTGGTCTGCTATCGAAAAAAATGGATCGAAACACGCCTATAACGTGGCCACGCGA
>MBAA01000007.1:39439-40834 GCA_001940655.1 Promethearchaeota archaeon CR_4 | reverse complement strand
GGTTACATCGATATGGGCCGCCGGGAGTTTATTGCCGAAGCTGTGCAACCCAATTATAAAGCGCCAGTGCCCCAATCCACCGAAGAGGGTACCACAGAAGAAGTTGGGGATGAAGGTGCTGTCGAAGTGGTGCGGGAATATGATTTTATGGGCGGACAGGTTCATTTTAAAGTCGCAGTGCGCAATTTTACGAACATGGCGATTCACGACATTAAAGTGGTGCTTGATGTCCCAACCAGCTTCCACCTTGAGCAGGAGGTTATCACCGTCGCGGTGATTGACCCCGGGAATTCGCGCGGGGTCGATTTTTACCTCGAGCCCGGATCATGTGGCATTTCTAGCATCGGAGGAACGGTTATCTATAAGGATGCACGTGGAACACCACACTCGGTGCATATTAATAAGAAAGAGGTCGAGATCAAGTGCCCACTCGTGGTCAAAACCTTGGATACCATCGAGGATTGCCAACTCGCCATTCAAGATATGCCAAGTGACGCCCGCGCGTTCCTGATTGCCGATCTAGATGCCCGTCTGGCTTTTCGGGCGGCCTTCCGGGCTATTTCCACCTTTGACACGCGCATCGTGACCAGTCACGAGGGAACCGAAGTCGGATCTTATGCCGCAGAAGCCTGGTTTTCCAGCAAGGCGAAAGTCACGGGTGGGCGTATCATCATTCGCCTCCAAGTGTCGGGCAAGAATCAATCCCTCGAGATACGGATCTGGTGCAGTAACGCCGGACAACTGACGGGATTGCTCGCGAAAACGATTGAATTGCTATTCACCGAAATCAACCTGATCCGCAAGATAAAATCAGAGAATCGCGAAAGAACTATCGATCTACTGTCACTCACGCAAAATGTGATGTTAGTGTCGAACTACGCGGAATTACGGTGGAAGGCGGCCGATATCGTTGTCAAACTGCAGGACGTGTACGCCCGCCTGGAACGCGTTCTAGGATCTGACCATATAATACTTCAAAAGATCAGCACGTGGTTCGACAAGCTCCAGAAATACGGCCCCGACGAACACATCACGGACGAGGAAGGAACCCAGCTGGCTACCGAGATGGAAGCGGTGCAAGACACGATCTCCCGGGCCGTCACGCCCGAGGGATAGGCAAGGGTTAGTCCTGATCTTCATCCCAGTCAAACACGTCGTCATCTTTGCCATCTTTGTTGTCATAATAATCCGGGAAGAAGGCAGTGTGCGACATGACGATATTGCGCCCGCGTTTGTTGAGGACTGCGAGCCGTCACTGACTTTGGGACATTCCCGGATCTTTTTGTTTAAATATATCCGCTAGAATTCATCGGTATCGATCCCTACAAGATTGATCAGAAATACGCTGTGGCGTCACCTCCGTCCCACCGAGAGGATGTATATGGCGCTTGCACG
>MBAA01000007.1:38875-39423 GCA_001940655.1 Promethearchaeota archaeon CR_4 | reverse complement strand
AATAACACATGGAGTAGTATAATGCCGAAACCAAACCCGAAGCATCATTTTGACCTGATTGGTACGATCGAGGCGTGGCCGAAATACCACAACTGGTGGAGGATGAAGCGAGTCGCTATCGGCGTGACCGTCATTGGCATCGTTACCATCCTCGTCACGTGGAGCGTCCTCACCTCGTGGCCCGATGTGCGGGAGGAGGACACAGTGCGCGTCCGATACGAAATCCTGACCGAGGGCGGCGAGTGGATCGAGGGGAGCGAGGACGTCACGGTCTACGTGGACTCTGCCAAAACCCCCCACGCCTTGTTTCCCGCGATCGTGAACGCGAAATTGGACGTCCCCAAATTTTTCGCGGTGGGGCCGTGCCCACACCAGGATTGTACGAATTTTGGAGGATACACCGCAAGCCCGCACGCGTGGCAGGGCATCCGTGGCACCATGATCGTGCTGGAGGTGTTCAACCGGTGACGCGGAAGAGAATCGCACCCAATAGCACATGCTGGGTTGTGCTCATCATCGGGTGCCTCGCCATCATTTTCATCGCCCTC
>MBAA01000007.1:32672-38785 GCA_001940655.1 Promethearchaeota archaeon CR_4 | reverse complement strand
ATGACCACCGGGTGGGGGTTCCGCGCCGTGGCGGTCGAGGTGGAGCTCGCGCCGGTGGTGTGGGAACCGGCCAAGTGGATTGTGATCGGCATCCTCCTCGTCATCGCGGGCATCGCGGTCGTGCTCCTCGTGATGTGGTTGCGGCGGCGAGAATCGTGATCCTATACCGTAATTGAAACCATCCTCTCTCTATTGAGGAGAAGATTCTTGAATGTGTTTTTTCACTCGAAATGAATTATTGAAATTTAGATTTTGACTCGTATACGATGCTCTCCTTTCTTAGACGTGCAAATAACTTCCCTTTTCCTTGTCTGCGAATCTCTTTCGATTATAACAGGTAGTATGCATGAAAATATCGCAGATTTTCTGATTCCAATTCAATTATTTTATGATACATACGTGGAAACGATAAATTTGGGCAACAAGTCCATAACTCTTACTCTGGTTGACAACACCCAATAATTAGGTACTTACGTACTTAAATTGTGGTAAAAAAACCCAACATGTGGGCGGAGAAATTCTCCTCCTTGCTCCACTCTTGAGCATAGTCATATACGAGCGATAGATGAGAATTATTTTATTCTTTTAAAATATCTCCAAAAAGAAGTTTTTTCAAAAATCGCGTTTTTTAATTAAGCATTTAATAATTGTTTTAACGAAATTTATTAAGAACCTGTTCTCTATTACGAGTGACTGTATGCCAATCTTAAGTTTTTCCGTTTCTGATACGCTACGGAGTTTTATTAAATCGATGCTCCGGAAGAGTGACTATAAAAATCAATCCGACCTCATTCGGACGGCGTTGACGCGCCTGATGAACGAATCGGACATATCCGCTGTAGAATATCCGGCGTTCACGGAGTCGAGCGCGGAAGATACCGAAAAACCGGAATTCTACGTGACCGGGGATGTCATTCTCGTCATTTCGCTCGGGGATGAAACGGTTCGTATGAAGATGCACAAGATAGAGAGGATTTACGCCACTTATATTAAATCAAAAACCGTTATCAACAGCAGGGACTTGCAGAGTATATTTTACGTGTTTGAAGGATCATTGACGGACTTCCAAGCTTTTACAACCAACCTGAATTCCATCAAAGATATCAAGAACCTGCGTTACATCGTTCTGGAATAATTCTGACGTTCGAATCCTTTTTTTCTTGAACTCCTTTGAGAAATTATTTCTTTAGGTCACTAAGTTTACAGTTTCTTGTTTAAGCGCAACCTCTTGTTTAATTGTTTTGTCAAAGTTACTGCGCACAAACTCGTTAAAACTCTCGTAAATGTTGGATTCTTTGCCATATAAGGCAATAGTCTCATAGATCTTGGGATTTTGATTCGGAGATTCGGGATTGCCCGACCAGAGATTTAATTCACGAAGGAACCGTTCGACTTGACTGATAGTGATTGCACCGGGAAGGTCTTTCTTGTTTAGGAGCACCACGAGGGGCATTTTCCTGAGAAGGTCTTCTCCGATCAGATTCCGCAGTTCCTTCATCGAATTGACGCAGTCCTCCCACCGAGGGGAATTGGAATCAAACATAACGATGATCCCGTCAGCACCCCTCAATACTTTCTTACGTAACACCCCGAAACGACTCTGCCCGGCTACTGTGTATGTATGATAATAGAGTTGGGGGTTATGAGTGGATTGAAAGGTGCCGTGATCGAAGTAGAGCGTGGCGCCACTCGTCATGGAAATTTCTTTGAAGTCTCCAATAGGGTATACTTCTAACTTTTTTTGTTGCGTGAGTTTGCGTAATGTCTTAAGGCAAGTGGACTTTCCAGATCCGGCTGGTCCCCAATAGACGAGCTTGAAGTAGATTTTTCCATCTTTCACTTGCATTTCGGAGCGCCCTCAAAATTTCTTAACCTGATCAAAAAGTTATCTCAATAATTTAAGGATATGGTAATATGGTGATTTCGCCCTACTGCAGTCTGACGCGATATTATGTTTTTGAAACCAGAATTTTTCCCATCTCGGCGATCGGAACGGTTTGTTGTTCCCCATTCTGGAGGTTCTTGAGCGTGACGCTTTGCGCATCGACTTCTTTCTTCCCAATTATGATGACGTAAGGAAATCCCCGCTTGCTCGCAGTCTCGATCTGACGACCTAACTTACGGCAATCATAACCCACCAGAGCTTGTTTCCCTTGCGCGCGGAGAAGTTGGGCGACCTTGATGGCAAGTAATAAGCATGACGCATCTAATGGGGCAATATACACCCCATGAGACCGATCTGGTAATTTGACCTCTGGGGGAATCTTGTTGTAGGTGGTGAGGAATAATTCCAAGACGTAGATTCCCAGACCGAATCCGGTACCCGGGAGCTGCACGTCACTGAACAGGTCAATTAAATTGTCATACCGTCCCCCGCCGAATAACGCCCGGCGGTTTTCTGTCCCCGTGTCAAAAACTTCGTAGACCGTGCCAGTATAATAGTCCAACCCGCGCACTATTTCAGGAGAAAACGTGCAGTAAGGTTTTAAACCGGCTTTCTTGATCATTTCGGTCAATTGCTGGACTTCCTTGACACCCGGGTATTCGAAGAATTCGTGAGGCAGGTTGTCGAAAGGAAGGACGTTGATATCGTGAAAAGACCCAATTTGGAGCACCCGATCCGCTGCTGCATCGTCACGAAGGGTATCGCGTACCCATTTTTCATATTCAGCGGGTTCCATCTTATCGCGCTTGTCAATCATCTTGTATACCTGATTTTTCAAACCTTCAGGCACCTTTGCGACCATCAGGAGGAGCTCGTCTAGGAATCGACGGTTGTTCCAGCGGATCTGGAATTGCTTCCCTGTCACGCCAAAACTCTTCATGATGTCCACGATGATGTTGAAGATTTCCAGATCCGCGTAGAGTCCGTCGTGACTGAGTATGTCTACGTTCACCTGAATAAATTCGCGCCGGCGGCCTCGCTGGGGTCGCTCGTAGCGAAAACAATTAGGGAAGACATACCAGCGGAGTGGTAATTCCAACTCCTTGATCTTTGCGGCAACCATGCGCGCGAGGGAAGGGGTCAATTCTGGGCGGAGGATCAATTTTTCTCCTTTCACCTTTTCAACAATGAACGCCTGTTCGGTTACCAATTCTTCCGAGGACTTGGCTGCAAAAATGTCAATGGACTCGAGGGTGGGGCCGTTCCATTCTTCATATCCATATCCTTCGACGACTTCCCGAATTTTTCCCAAAATCCACTTGTCCACTCGCATTTCTTCGGGGTAGAAATCTGAAAATCCCCGTAATGGCTGCGTGGAAAATTTATTCATTGTGTTACCTCTTGGTACCTCGCACGGATTTGTTCGTGCCTGCGATAGACAATGCAGGACGGTTTAAATTGTATTCCCACATATTTTACGTATGGATTTAAGCGGCGCGAAACCGATCACCATTGCGGATAAACCCTTATTTGACCGTTATTTCGACCAGTTTCCTCCAGAGATCTCCGAGCTAACCTTCACGAACTTATTCATGTGGCGTGTATATTATCACTGGCAATTTCTCGAGTGGGAAAAGCACTTGCTCCTCTTCTCCCGCGATCACCTCCCTAAATATCACAAATCGATAAGGGGCAATCGTGATACGCTGATGTTTCTGCCCCCCATTGGGCCGAATCCCGCTCAGGTGGTTTGTAACATTTTCAAGCTTGACCGACCTGTGGAATTTCACCGCGTACCGAAGTTTCTCTGGGATGCCCTACAAATCCTGCCGGAAGCAAGGCGTCAAGCAATTGCATGGCAGGACGACCGACCAAATTGGGATTACGAGTACTTGCGTTCCACTTTAACCACGCTCAGCGGGGGCAACCTCAAACCCAAACGGAAGTGGCTCAACCGGTTCATGACTCGTTATAAGTATGATTTCCAGTTGCTCTCCCCAAACAAACCCGAGTTACTCGCGTGTATCAAGAAAGCACAAGACACCTGGTGCCAGCAGAACCGCTGCGAGGATAGTTCCGACTTAAGGATGGAAAATGAGGCCATCGCCGAAGCCCTCGCGAATTATCAGGCATTGGGTTTTACGGGTGCTTTAATTTTGGTGGAGGGGTCGTGTATCGCCTACACATTTGGCGAGATGCTCCACCCCGGCACGATGGTAACCCACATCGAGAAAGCTCACGAGGAATACGAGGGCGGATACCAAGCGATAATGAGTCTCTTCCTACAAGCAGATGTCTGGCGGGAAATCGAGTTTGTCAACCGCGAGCAAGACTTGGACAGTCCAGGCCTCCGCCGCGCCAAAGAATCCTACGATCCCCACCATATGGTTCAAAAAGGCAAGTTATACCGGTAATTTATTTACGAAATACTGAATTTATAAGCTATCAGGTTTGCCTAATTATTACTAATCCTAAATTCTTCAAGTTTTTCTGAGGGTTGATTTTAATTTCTGAAAACCAATCTTTGAAATAGATGAACATTAGGTGATACTCACTTGCCGGTCTTGCTAGATCTATTGTCCCTAGTTGAATCGAGTGTCACGCATAATGTCCGGTTAAGACACATAAAAAGGCGAGAAAAACGGATCTACTTTAAATCCACGGTTAAAGATACGAACTCTGAACTCCAATTTTATCTTTATGATTGGGGTTCTCGCATTTTACTTGAGATCCTCCTCTCCATCCTGATTCTCGCAGTCTTTATTATAGTTCTAAAGAATCCCTTCTGGGCTCTCGGACTTATGATTTGCCTTTTTTTCATAATCTTTGCGCCGGTCAAATATTGGAAGTTTGAATCTGGATGTGATACTTTCCAGAGAGTAATCAAATTCTTCGGAATGTCTCTTTCACGCCGCACCTTCCCCCAATCGATTTTTGCCCATTTAAAATTTGACCTCAGGACCCACTTGTATACTCTTACCCGTGGCAACGCATCGAAAGGCATCTTCGAACAACGGTTCGACAACTTCGATACTCTGACTTCAACTGTATCTCAATAGATTGAGAAAAGCGATTTTGGAGATGCACGGATTCGCTTCAGCCTCTATTCCAAAGGCAGTCGGAGTAAAGTCCAGATTCCCCTCCCTGACGCGGAAATCCACTTTTCCCGCGTCAGTTCTCTCCAAGACTCGCAGGTTCCTTTTGACGAGATATTGAGCGCGCTGATTCCCCAACGCAATATTGCTTTCTTGAATATTCTCTGCCACTTCTATCCCATCACGGAGAAATTTTTTCTCGGCAAATCCTCTAAGGTGAACAATATAATGTACTTTCGTTTCAAGAAGGGCACTCGTCCCAAATCCTTCTGGGCTAAATTCGTGTGGGGTATGCTTGACCTCATTGAACCAATGGGGGATACGTTCTTTTAACATGCACCTAGAAAAAAAAAATTAAACCACTAATTAATCCTAACTCAAATATAAGCTAGATTTTAAATTCTGGATTCTATTTCGATTCTAAATTGCTGACGTGAAAAAAGAGCGATTTCGAATGTCCCGCCGCTTCGACCTCCTGCGCTTGGATTATGCCTTCTCGGTCATTGTGCCGTGTCTGGTGGCGGTATACTTCAGCAATCTCGACCTCTTTGACCATCTCGACATAATCGCGGGATTTTTCCTGTACGCTATCACGGGCAACCTCCTCAACGATGCCATCGATGCGAAGGAGCCGAAAGACGTGGACACCAGGGAGCGAGTGCAAGGGTATCGCCCCAAGGAACTTCTGGCCATTGCGTTGGTGACGTGCGTTTTCGGAACCTTCCTGTTCATCCGCACGTGCACGGAGCATCCAGTCAATATTTTGCTCCTCGTCCTCATCGTGGCGTTGGTCGTGGGATATTGCGTCAAATTGAAGAAGTGGGTAATCATCAATCAGATCGTGTTGGTCACGTCCCACGTGCTCTTACCCTATTTCCTGGTTCAGATTGACGGCGGTGCGATTTCATTCTCTCTCTTGGATTGGGTACTCGTCTTGACTTTTGCCGCTTTTGCTTTCACGGGGCAGATCGTGCACGAGACCATCGATGGAGATGCTATTACTCGCTTTTCCCTGCGAACGCAACAGGTGGTCGTGTGGATTTCGTCGTTTATTACCATCGGGATGGATCTCCTTGCGACATATTTCCTCTGGACCGCTTTGACTTCGGAATGGTATGTTTTCTTACCCGTCA
>MBAA01000007.1:31371-32665 GCA_001940655.1 Promethearchaeota archaeon CR_4 | reverse complement strand
TCCACTCGGTACGCTCTACATCTTCCGGCGTCCCAAGCAAAATCCAAAAGGGGTCAAGGACGTGGGGCTCATCCTCGGGAACGTCATTCTCCTCTACCTGCTGGTCTTGATCTTCCGGAAGATGTGGTGTTGCGGTTAAGGCAAATTTCCCCAACCTTGGATGAAAATCAGTCTTTTCTGCCCAACATTCTGATCTTAGCTGAAGACATTGGCGAACGAACACGTCATGCGCCGGTTCGTTGTTGTAATAAAAAATGACACTATTTTTAGTTCTAATCTCCACTTGAAATTACGGGATCATTTTTTGATTTGTTCATAGGTAGATGTGACAACCTTTAAATAGAGGGAGTTGTTACATCTACGTAGATTTGACAACTACCGTTGAATAATCAAACCAAGATAGAGTTGAAACAAATGCCAGAATTTTCCGAAGAAGCGTTGAGAAAAATCGCAAAAGAAAAAGTTGGGAAGCGACTCGCCATACAGATTCATGTTGCGGCTTATATTGGCGTTAATCTTTTATTAGCGGTGATTAATCTCCTACCAATATTCTCTGGTAGCGTTTACCTTTTTCCACATCATTGGTGGTTCCTATGGCCTGCCTGCTCGTGGGCAGTGGGATTGGTAATGCACGTAGCGAGTTACCTCATCTGGTTGGCGGGTGTCACGTCCCGATCCAAAAAGGGTCTCCTTTATCACATGATAGCTTACATTACCGTCAATACATACCTTATCTTTGTGTGGTGGATGTCTGGGAGCGGGTACATTTGGTTTCTTTATCCATTATTCGGGTGGCTTGTCGGCCTGATAATCCACAGTGTGACTATCCGACCTAAGAGTGGGGAGATGTCGTGGATGGACAAGAAAGTTGAGGATGAGCTTGCGAAAATCAAAGCGAAAGAAATGAAGGAAAAATCTCTTAAGGGGGTTTGAAAGCGTGTTTTGGATGGGAAAGCGGAAGCAAGGAACATTTGATCTTTCTCCATTGGAGTATATGATCTGCCTCATCTTGTTCAAGCACGAAAAGGAGGAACTGGTACGACCGGATAGCAGCCGAGCTATGTCTGGGTATGACCTCATTGCAGAATTGAATAAAATTTTCACTGGGATTTGGGAAGCCCAAACCGGCACAATGTATCCGCTCCTCAATAAGATGGCCAATCCCCGACTTAATAACCAGCAAATTTTGCACAGTGAAGTGAAAAAAAGTCCTCTTGGTCCCGCGAAGACCGTTTATGAATTAACTGAGGACGCTCATGCAGAGATTAAAGCGCTCTTGACCAATAATTTCGAG
>MBAA01000007.1:30363-31332 GCA_001940655.1 Promethearchaeota archaeon CR_4 | reverse complement strand
TCTCAGATCACAGAGCTCCAAGAATACCGCCCGATGTTTCTCAGGTATTCCGAGAAACTCCTTAAAGAATTACGTACTAAGGCAATTACACCTGAAACCATAGAAATTCGTAAGGAATCGTTGAAAAAATTGCACGATCTCCTACAAAACACGCTCCAAAATGTCAAGATTGACTTGGAACAGGTAGAAAAGATTCCCGCACCCTCAACTCCCCCAACCACAAGCAAGCAGGAGGAAACCAAGATCTGCGTTAGTTGCGGCCAGGTAGTTTTTTCAAACACTGAAATTCCTGCAAAATTTTGCAGTCATTGTGGAACCCCGTTATTATCTTGAATAGATTTTTTCTCTCAATCCTTCCTTTCTAAATTCTTTTTGTTGTTACACCATCCATCTCAGATCTATATGCAAGCACAACAAAAACAGGTGGATTTAAAATAAGACTTTCGGTTCAATGATGATTTATTCCACGTTTAACAAAAAACCCCTCGATTCTCACATACACTATTGACTTTCAACTGTTGAATGGTTGCTGTTGATCGAAAACCATTTTTATTAGAGATTGAGTCCGGTACATCAATCCCCCGTATTAACCAATTACAGGTGGGATAAGGATGTTGAAAATGTCCCAAAATAATCTTGCTGAACCGGAAAAAATCCGCTATGAAGTAAAGAAAAAAGTGGCACTCATTACCCTTAATCGTCCCCAATCGCTGAATGCGCTGGATATTTCGTGCTTGACCCGTCTCATTGACTTATATACGGAAGCGGAGAGAGATCCGAAAGTCCGGACTGTGCTTTTGACCGGGGAAGGGGAGCGTGCGTTTACCGCCGGATTAGACACGAAAATGTTGGGTTCGGCCACCCAGGAGGAAAAGTTGAAGGTACTCACGGAAGGGGCCCGACTCGCGAAAAAGATTTTCCACCTGCGAAAACCCACTGCAGTCGCGATTAACGGTTTGGGAATGGGAT
>MBAA01000007.1:22814-30298 GCA_001940655.1 Promethearchaeota archaeon CR_4 | reverse complement strand
ATATAACATCCCGGAACTCCAAGCGCTCCACTTCATAACCGCTATTTATCCTCGGGCACAATTGCTTGACGAATCGTTGAATTTTCTAGGGAAAATCGCCCGACGGCCGCCAAACCTCTTATATATGAGCAAGTCAATCCTCAATATGCATGCAGCGAGAATTTTCGATGATGCGGTGGTTCAGGAATATGAACTGTTCTATTACCTCAAAGACCACCAGGATGATGACGAGATTGCAAAATTTCTCGAGGAACAGTGGGCGAATCTTCGGAAGAGATAAATTCTATTAAAAGGGAATGTTAAGCTCCACCTATGGCCAAGCGAATCATCCTCGCGTCCGCATCGCGTGACCGAAAAAGACTGCTTAAAGCCATAAACCTCACGTTCGAAATACTTCCGAGTAATTTCGTAGAAGACGAGTCTAAGACTGGGAATCCCCTCGAAATCGTTATGCGGAATGCTCGCGGAAAGGCCCAAGTGGTAGCGGATAAGTTACATGGTGAAAATGGAGATGCTCTCGTGATCGGGGCAGACACCGTTGTCGAGTTCCATGGTCAAATTATTGGGAAGGCGCGTCATCAATTCGAGGCGTTCCAAATCCTGCAGAAATTAGCCGGTCAAACCCACCAGCTTCTGACCGGATGTTGTGTGATTGACGTTCAAAGTCAAAAATCCCATGCATTTGTCGATGTAACAGACGTAACTTTTGCCCCTCTCACGGAAGAAGATATTTGGCATTACCTCGAGTTCAGTGACGAGTACCGGGGTCGGGCGGGAGCGTATTCCTTACAGGATCGAGCTAGTCTTTTTGTCACTAAAATTGTCGGGTCCCCTACAAACGTGATCGGTTTGCCGATCTCCCAATTCCGCGAGACTTTCCTTAATTTCGGAGTAAACCTCCTCGCGGGGGATCATTGCACGATATAAACTATAGTTTCTCCTTTTCTCGTTAAATAATCCACATCGCATAGATCACAATCATTATGTTTAAATAAGTAAAGTTAGCTCTTGTCTCTGTAGAGAAGGAAATTCAATCTCCACAAAACGTCAATTTCAGAAATTCAATCTCCACAAAACGTCAATTTCGGAAATTCCATAGGTTGTGGGCGACTTAGTGTGCGGGTAATGGTAGTGGATGATGAGCGCGCAACGTGTCACCTCGTAAGAACAATTTTGCGCTCGATGGAACACGATGTGACCATTAGCTATGACGGAGAAGACGCCTTGAAACGTCTCGGTGAAGGCAACGAGTGTCCTCCAGACCTAATTATCCTAGACATAATGCTCCCGAAAATGTCTGGTTATGAGGTTGCCAATCAGCTGAAACAAAACTCTTGTCTTAAGCGGATTCCCGTTGTCTTGTTCTCCGCGAGGGACAAGCGAGAGCTCGAACAAAAAGCGAAAGAAGTGGGAGCAGTTGGGATCATCCCCAAACCATTCGCAATTGAAGATTTTCAAAAGATTGTCATAGATTCTTTACAGTAAAATAGTCGGAAATCTGAATCTTTGAATTTTTAATTCCGATACTTTTCAGGAAACTTTTTCTTGAGTATGTCTGTGATTTCTTGCGCTAGTGCGTAATCGCTCAAGGGGCATTCCTTCCGACCTCGCCCGATCTCTTTGATAATCGCATCAGCTATCATACGCACGTTAAAACCATCATATTTTTGGAGAACTTTTGCGAATTTCCCGTTATCTAGCGGAACCTTAACTTTTTCGGTGAGGAATCGCGTGATATCTTCTTCATCTAATTTTTTTTTGCGAGCGTTTAGCAAGTTCTGGATCTCTTTAATCCTACCAATTACCGGACGTTCCATTTCGAAGTTCACGTCAAATTTGAGTAGTTCCGCATTATATATTTCGAGGAGTTTATCCACTTGTTTGGGAGGCATTCGTTCAAATTCGACATCTTTTGCTAAATAATATCTCTGGGCATCTTTGTTCATGCGAGCGAGAAGATAAGGTGGCGGTGGCCCGTATATTTCCACGGGCGGCATAGCTGAGACTTTTTTCGCGCTAACTGGCGGACGACTGATCTTCCTCGGACTTTTCGTCACAGTAGTACTAATTGCACGTGCAGGAGTTGGACTTTTTGACACAGTAGAACTAATTGTACGTTCAGGAGTCGGACTTTTTGACATAGTAGACCTAATTGAACGTACAGGAATTGGACTTTGTTTGACCAGACCGAAAGGATCGTTTAGTTTCATAGGAGTTTTCTTAATTCCGGGTTTCTGCGTCCCAAGAGTAGATTTTTCGGTTTTTATTGTTCTTTTTTTCGCTGGTTTCGTAGTGGGAATTCCAGTTTTCGGCGTTAGTGCCCCAATCGGTTTCGGTGGAAGATTACCAAAAATTTGCTTGTAAAAAGACTCTTCAAAATAAATAATAAAGCCCTCCTTACGTTCTACCACCCGAGCTAGGAGTTTACCGTGTTTTTGTTTCAAATCATTAATTTTCCCGGTGGCCGCTTCTTTTGTGGGATAAGCGGTGAAATTCGTAACATATGTTTTTTCTGAAAACACCCTGTAAGGAGATACCGGAATCGGCATGGTTCAATTGATCTATGTTTTAGTATCCTTAAAAACTGCTGCGAGCTGCCCAATTCATCGCCGAATGTGAGATTCATTCCCACAAAAATCAATTGAAAAACTCATTATATAACACATTCTTTTGAAATTTTTCCTATGAGTTAGAGAATTGCATTAAGCGGGGATTTTTGTCAGGAGTGATTTTTAAAAGATTAGTTTTAAATACCCATATTTTCCATATAATACTAACTGATTTAAATAAAGAAAGAATTAATTGAAAAGGCACGAAAAGATTTTGGTGTAAAGTTGTGGAAAAAAAAGGTTGGCAGATATTATCAGACGATGAATATGAGAAGTTGAGGCGAGAAGTGACCAACCTCTGGATGGAAGTTCACCGTTTATCTGATGAATTGGGGTTACCGCATCCTCCCTCTCCCCGCTAAGTTATTTCCTTTTTTTTCTTTCATATTTTCTACAATGGACATTTTGAAAAGGATTAGTCTAAGGATTTTAGTGCGATCTACGGGATTTTTTCATAAATTTACGCACTCCCTGTCAAAACTAAACTACGAGTTAGAAAATGGATTAAAAAGTGTAGAAATGGATTAACGTGGAACTTTAGACTTGATGGGAGTCTTCGTATGAATTTGCTCTCTTGACAACTCTTTTATTTTTCGGATCTCTTGGTCTAAATTCTTGCGATCGTCACGCATCCGCTCTTTTTCATCCTCGATCCGGTCTCGTTCTCGGCGAATGTTGTCCTTATCAGATTTAATTTGACTCTTTTCTCGTTCAATCCGCTTTTCCTCCTCCCGGACTTGGGCTTTATACTTCGCGATCTCGTTTTTAGCCTGATTTCGTTCGTTTTCGAGGCCTTTTTTCTCATTTCGCAGGTTATTGATCTCACTTTTTAACGCGCGAATCTGGTCTTGGAGGGATTCAGCCTCCCTTTCTAGCCTCGGAATTTTGGATTCCAGATCTTTCCGCCGACCCTCCAAGTCTCGTTTCTCGTCTTGGAGCTCTCCAATCTTTTTATTGATCTCCCCACGCTTCCGATCTAAATCTTGGGTTGCGCGGTCAACGTCCCGTTCTCGTTGGTCCAGTTTCCGTTTTTCCCCCTCAATCCTACTCCTGTCTTGGTCAATTTCTCGTTGGGCGCGATCTTTCACCAGGTCTATTTTTTTCTTTTGATCCTCAATCCGTCGCTTTTCTTCGGCGACTTCTCTTTGGATCTGGTCGATCTCGCGTTTGATGGCATCGCGATCTTTCGCCAGTGTTTTCAGTTCCTCGTCACGTTCCTTCGCTAGCCTCTTTAGTTCCTCCTCGCGTTCCCGTCGTTGTTTTTCCAGTTTCCCAATGATGTCGTCATAGTTGTTAATTTTTTGTAGGAGGGGAGCCCATTCCTTGCGAGCCCGTTCTAGTTTCTGGTACTCTTTTTCGAGGTTTTGTCGCTCTTCTTGGATGTTCCGGAGCAATTCCTCGTTAGCGACAGCATCTATTGGCACTTTTGAGCGCATTTGTGTGTTCTCGGTCGGTACCTTTGAATGTACTTGGGCTTTGGGTGGAACCTTTTCGTTCATGTGGTCACCTCTATAGATAATTCTAGGAGTACAAACGTTCAAAAATGTGACGATGGGCGGAAGGATTTTCCACAATTTTCGGCGGAGAGATTTATCACGAATGTGGTTGGCGGAATGGTTTTCTTCAAAATTTATTAATAAAAACTAACCTCATTAAGGTGTAGGGCCTGAAATATCTCTACAAAAAATATCATAGGTGTTACAAGATATGTCAGAAGATCCCGATGAACACAAGTTTGATGAAAATTTAGATGAAGATATGGGTGCTCCAACACCCGTTCAACCGATAGGTACGAAAGCCCCGAGACCCGCTGCATCCGGGATTCAGTCCAAAACTCCAAGAGCTGCGGCCGGGGGCGGGGAACAAGTTTCGCTTTACTTTACCTCCACCATCGGTCCTGGGGAGAAGAAACAGAAATTGACGGTAAAACCTGCGAATACCGTAGGTGCCATTAAAAGAACCGTTGGTAGTATGTTTGGCTTGGATCCTGATGAGTTTCACCTCTCCTATGGTGGCGTGACGCTCGAAGACTCGGAACCCTTGAGCAACTATAATGCTCAGAACGGCGACACGCTCCTCCTGATCCCAGCTAGTACAGCTGGTTAAGTAATAATATTTTTTTCCCTTTTCCAGTTATTCTGAGATAGATTGATTCATAAAAGGATAAGTAATATATTTCTGTACTAATCAAGAGAATACCCGGGTGACCTGCGTGGCAAATTCTAATTTCTTTGATGCCGATTTATCGGCAGACGAACGGGATCTTTATGATCGTCAATTCCGCCTAGATGGTTGGAATCAGAAAGTCATCAAGAACGCGCGAGTTCTCATCGCTGGAGTCGGCGGACTCGGGTGTGAGATCGCGAAGAACTTAGCGATGGTGGGCGTGGGGCGCCTTGACCTCGTTGACTTAGATGTCATCGAACATTCCAACTTGAACCGCCAAATCTTATTTGCGGGAGCAAAGATGGGAGAACCAAAAGCGGTGGTAGCGGCGGAGCGTCTGAAAGATATCAATCCTAATATTATCCTGAAGGGGTATCACTCCTCACTCGAACGTCTTGATCCTGCCATCTACGCAGGCGCAAATGTTGTGATAGGAGCACTCGACTCGATGAATGCTCGCTTCAATTTAAACACCTATTGTCTCGCCTTCAAAAAACCCCTCGTTGATGGTGGAGTTGCTGGATACCACGGGCATGTCTACACGATCTTTCCGTTTGAAAATGCCTGTTTCGAATGTTATCCCCCGCCCGCTATCGAATCGGATGAGATGGCTGCCTGCACGGTTGTGGGAGTGCCGCGAAAACGCGTCCATTGCTTATTTAAGGCGGAAATGGCCTTCAAGGAAACCTATAACGATGACCCGGATCTGAAAAACCTGAAACACGTGCAAATCCTTATGAAAGGGGCAAATGACCTTGCTACGCAACACAATTTCCTCCCCTTATTTACTCAAGGAGATGTTGTGAAGATTCTCGACCGGCACGAAGCAGGTGTCATTACAATCAATGCCGTGATCTCTGCCCTCCAGTCCCACGAAGTTTTAAAGATCCTGCACTGGCAAGTGAACAATAAGAGTCTTGGTGAACCAGTTCGAGATTATACAGTCTTTAATGGCATGACAATGAATCTCTATCATATTGAGAAAAAACGCAACCCACAATGCCGCCAATGTGGGAGTAAGGCTCGACGGGTCACGGTTTCCATGAAACCTAGTTCCCGGAGTCGCGATATCCTCTATGCAATTGAAAATAACAATTATTTGATTGATCCCGATATGGTGCAGATGTTGACCATAATGGATTTCAACCAAGTCCGAGAAATCGACTTGGAACAGACAATCTCGCAGAATAGGTTACGTAACAACGAAATCCTTATGGCAGCAGGATTTAAGGAAGGAGAGATACAAGTAATTCTGAAATTGATATAATCTTTACAAACCTTGGATGTGAAAAAATGAGCTTGAGAAATTCCCGGATAACCCAAGACGTTGCCAGTCTTAGGAAGATGGAGAAAGAAGGTTCCATCACCAATATGAGACCCTTTGATAAGAGAAACAACAGTCTCGATCACCTTGCTATAACTTTGAAAGGGCCAAAAGGGACGGCCTATGAGGGTGGTGTATTCAAACTTGAGATGAAATTCCCCCCCACTTACCCCCAGCAACCCCCTTTCGTCCGTTTGCACTCCCCCATCTGGCATCCGAATTTTTGGCCGAAACCTACTGAATACCCAGGACAGCGAAATATTTGTTTACAACTCGTGGATCCGGGATACGTGGGGCAAAAGGGCGGGTGGAGTCCTTCGAAGACTGCCGTTACTATTGTACAAGCAATCTTGGCAATGATGAACACTCACGGGCAATACGTGAACCCCACGGATGTCTTCAATAAGAAAGCTGCCCTTGAAATGATGAAGAATCCCAGAGATTTTGACAAAAAAGTCAAGTTTTTGACGAAGAAGTATGCCCGGGATAAGTGGTAACGAGAAATTTAGGAAATATGTGATATTTTATGATTCCTGAGAACAAGTCTGTTGATTTTGAAACTTTAAAGAAGCAACTAAAGGAAGAATTAAAAGACGAGCTCCGTGCAGAGATTGCCAAGGAACTTAAGCGAGAGGAGAAGCAAACAAAAGAGCTGAAAATTCCTACCACTATCGACCATACCCCCAAAAAGTCCCCGGTGGTTGCAGAACCCCTTAAAACCAAGGAGGAATATCTGGTTACGCTTTCCACATTGCTAAAAATGGCCACCCATGCCCTCAAGTATGCAAACAAGAAGATCCCCCGTGGGGAATGGGTTGAAGTGTTCGGTTTACTTTCGGGCGTCCAAGAAGATAACGGTCGCATTCTCCACATTATGGATGCGTATCCGATGGGCCACGGCGATGCTATTTACGTGGACATTAAAGACTACAGCAATTTCGCGAAAGTCTATCACGAGATCACTAAGAACGGGCAATTTATCGTGGGCTCATACCACAGTCACCCGAGTTATGGCCTCTTCATCAGCGAGGAAGATTTCGGCAACCTTTCCCGATACCAGCGGTTGTGGGACAAAGCGGTCACATTAGTTATCGATCCCTTCCTCATCAACGGGAAATCAATTGGGTTCAAAGTCTTCCGTGCAAACTTACAAACCGGGCAGTGGTACTCCTTGTCTGCGAAACTCGACCAACCGATAGACCCAAGTGTATTGCCGAGTTTATTGGAATTTATGACCCCGGTCGTGGAAGGTAAACCCGTCTACCTCGAATATGACGAGTCTGGATGAGGAATATACAGATTCTCCCGGGGATGGTCTTGGTTCGAAAATACTGGTATCCCATAGTTTTCCTCCCAATCCTAATTACTGCTATCGCTGTGAATGG
>MBAA01000007.1:22088-22769 GCA_001940655.1 Promethearchaeota archaeon CR_4 | reverse complement strand
GGATTTATTTTTTGCTTTCCCGTACATGTTTGCAGGATCTATGGTGTTGTGGTCCTGCTTTCGAAAATATGACCGGGTCTACGTGGGAAAGACGGCTGTAAACGCCCGAAAGTTTGGTTTTTTTACTATCTTCTTGTTTTTCATCCTCGAATTGATCTTCCTCGTTATTTTCTATAACGCATTATCATCATATACGTTGCTGATTCCCCCAATCCATGAAACCATAGACGGGTTACTTGTTCTTTCTCTACTTTTCCTCATTGTACTTTTAATCTATTATGGTGTTTTCCGACGGAAACCGGCTATTCCTCAGATTGCACGACAAAGACCTCAACACGCACGCCCCGCCGCACGCCCCACCGCACGCCCCACCGCACGCCCCGCCCAAACCTATCGACCCTCGGAGGAGAGTCGCGTTTACGCCCGGAGTAGCAATGGGCGAGATCCGAACGTGCGGGTAGTCCTTCCCCAAGGCACCTCGCAGCGCCCCTCCAACCGATCCTCCCGCGAATCCAAAGTTCGATATCACTTCCAGCAGCCACAAACCCCCAAACAACAAAAAGGGTATGTACTGAACTATGACAAGCTAAAACCTAAAGCCGGCGCTCTGACGGTCGATGACTTCAAGTGCATCTTCTGTTTCCAGCTCCCTCAAATGCCGGCGGACGGGTCGCGGGGGAT
>MBAA01000007.1:21078-22065 GCA_001940655.1 Promethearchaeota archaeon CR_4 | reverse complement strand
ACCCGGCCCACGGAGATGAATTTCGTAGCTGGACAAAAAATTCCAATCTTTGCTCCCGGTGCGGTCACACCATCCCGTCCAGTTTCCGTAAACGGCCAGCTGTCATCTACGCTGGGGATTACGTGAACATCATTCAGGAATTCTACCGCCGTGGAGGCAAGAAGTGATTATCGTGAAGGGGAAAAATAAAGTCTATACTCGCAAAGCGGACGGGCGTGAACCGAACGTGCGCGTGGTACTTCCGGCATATGCGTCAGTGCGCCCGTTCGGTTACACAAAAAAGGATTATGACCAGTTGAAGCCTCATGAAAGCCAACTTACAATTGATGATTTTAAGTGTTTGTTTTGCTTCCACCTCCCCCAAATCCCCGCAGATGAGAGGCGCGGGATTATTTTATGCCCGAAATGTCAGCACCCGGCCCACGCGGACGAGTTCCGCAACTGGATGAAAAATTCCAACCTCTGCTCGCGATGTGCCTATCCTATTCCGGAGAACCTTCGCCACCAAATAGAAGTGATTCCCACGAAGGAATATCTCGAAATTATCGGGGAATTTTACCGTCGCTCTAAAAAATGAGAATCCCAGAAAAAATTAAGGGCGAAATCTCCCAAGCCCAAAAACTTTATATGTAGAAACGCCCCTAATAGGTGTGGGAAAGCGGAGAATAACGTAAGTAGTAGTAAAATGGAAGGAAATCGGAAATCGTAGCAATACGTAATACGTAAGTTGAAGAAAAGGTCAAGGAAATTGTAGCAATACGTAATACGTAAGTTGAAGAAAAGGTCAAGGAAATCGTAGCAATACGTAATACGTAAGTTGAAGAAAAGGTCAAGGAAATCGTAGCAATACGAGCAATCCGTAAGTCTGTAATACCCGCTTTCCTTTTTTTTAAGTCCAAGTAAGACGCGTGGGAAACGACAGAACAGCATTAGGCCTTTGATCCTGGTGCTTGCATTTCCCGGTTCATGGATTTTTTTAGGTCTTAT
>MBAA01000007.1:19498-21071 GCA_001940655.1 Promethearchaeota archaeon CR_4 | reverse complement strand
TTACGCCTTGGAGGAGTTAAACATCTAATTATAATCAGGTTTATTCGTACCTGAAGTTTCAACATCCCGACTATGTTGTCAATCTCTTGCGGCACCACGATTATGTTGGGTTTGAACTTCTTGGTGATGGGCCCGGGCACTAGACTCTGGACGTGCAATCACGTTTTGAGCATAGAGGGAAAAAGGAAGTATTGTTGGATGCCCGATTCTCTTGGTTTAGTGATATGGATTGGTTATAATGCATTCGGGATAATTGCCAGCACGACAATAACAATAATTGACAAGACTATCAATGCTAGAATTGGTTTACGTCCAGCTTTTAATGCTGGATCTTTCCCCATTTTTAAAAGGGTTAACCCAAGGAGTATAATTCCTAACACAAGGAAGACTGCTCCTACAATTGTGAAGATGAGGTATCCCAGAAGATCAAAGTCAATGAAGGTTATCAGAGCCGCGACGTAACAAGCTACTGAACCTCCCAACATCCAAGAACCTATAGACGAGCGCCCGATCGGGTAATTAGATTTTGTATCTGCCATATTATTCATCAACCTTGTTTGTAATTATCGCAAGTAATATATAAAAATGGATGTGGACTCTTTTGACCAAAGTTCTGGAGATATATTATCCGACACATATATACGCATAACAGCACCTCTAATAGTGGTCCCCATCGTTCGAATATTTCTTGAAAGCACTAATATTAGAGCAGTGCCTAATATTTAGAGACCCTACTGAATGATCTTGTAATTGATTTCTAGGTAGAATGCGTGTCGGTTCTGAAAACTCAGCTAATAAGCAACAGGGAACCGGTATATCAAAACGAGAAAGTCTCGTGGGTTGTCATAAGCTCCTTAAAATCTATGAAAGAAAAAAAGGGGTTAATACTAGAGAGATTGGATTTTGCGCAATACCCCCCAGGTTTTATCGCGTTGTTTTGTTACGTCTTTCAGGAATCAAACGCGATGGAATGGAGAGTTTAGGTGCCCTCTTCATACCCGTGGGTATACTTGTATTGCTCCTCGGTGAGCTTGTCGATTTTGACGTTCAGAGCCTGGAGTTTTAACATCCCGACCTTGTCGTCAATTTCTTGCGGGACTGCGATCATGCCAGGTTTGAACTTCTTTGTCTTAGCGATGTGCTCAGACACGAGACTTTGGAGGCCGAATGACATGTCCATGACTTCCGCAGGGTGTCCTTCGGTGATGACCAAGTTGGCGAGTCGCCCTTTGGCCAGGAGGTAAATCTTGCGCCCATCGGGCATGGTAATTTCTTCCACGTTAGTGCGGATTGGTTTGACTTCCTTCGCCGCCTTATAGAGCTTCGCGGTCGCAATTTCCACATCGAAGTGCCCAAGATTGCCAAGAATCACGCCATCCTTGAGCAGCATGAAGTGTTTTTCAGTCACGACATCTTTGCACCCCGTTGCAGTGACTATGACATCTGCCTCTTTTGCGGCCTCGTCCATTGGTTCTACGCGGTACCCAGAAAAGACTGCTTTGAGAGCCTGGATAGGATCAACTTCGGTGACGATGACTTCGGCGCCAAGACCTCGGGCACGGAGGGCCATCCC
>MBAA01000007.1:17897-19492 GCA_001940655.1 Promethearchaeota archaeon CR_4 | reverse complement strand
GCAGTGGCCGAAACCCGCTACGACGACCTTTTTGCCCGCCATGAGAATGTGCATGCCATCGATTGCGGCGAGGATACCTTGACCCGTGCCGAGCTCGTTGTCAAACTCGTTCTTGCACCGGGCATCGTTTACGGGGAACAGGGGAACCTTGAGGGCTCCTGCCTTGTCCATCGCTCGGAAGCGATGAACTCCTGTGGTGGTTTCTTCTTGGCACGCGAGAATGGTGCCGTTAGTGATCAGGTCAGGGTACTCTTTGTGGGCAGTGACAATCATGTCCGCTCCGTCGTCGATGAGAATGTTCGGGGACTGTTTCAAGCATTCACGGATACACCAGTAAAAGTCTTCGCTGGTGTTCCCGTGCCACGCCCAGACCTTGATTCCTTCAGCAGCGAGTGCAGCAGCCACATCATCTTGCGTGGATAATGGGTTAGACCCGCATAACAGCACGTCTGCCCCGCCTGCGCGGAGTGTGATCGCAAGGTTAGCTGTTTCCTTCGTAATGTGGAGACAACCAGCTACCTTAATGCCCTTGAGGGGTTTTTCCTTAGTAAAGCGTTCTCGGAGGATCTTGCACGTGACCGGCATCTTGCACGCCGCGACGTATATCGACTCCATACCTTTTTCGACCAATTTCATATTGGCAACTTTGTATTGTCCGTCTTTAACGTCCATTTTTTTCAACCGAATATATGTATTGAATGGTTAATGAAATTGTTACCTGAACTCCTATAAAGGTGCGCGAAATATGAAAAAAGTGCAATGAATGGAATACTTTATCCCTCCACTTTATATATTTGACAAACATTCTCTACATAAGATCTTATGGCGCTTATGGAATCCCAACTTGCATACCAAGTCCTCAAGATGCTTTCTGAAGATGCGCGTTTGTCGATGGAACGACTAGGCGAACGATTAGGAGTTTCTAGGCAAGTTACAGGGCGAATTGTGCGCAAACTTCACGAAAAATCCATAATTCGCAAGTATGCCGCACTGATCAATACAGCCGCATTTCAAACCTACTTCGTAGAATTCAAGACCAATCCCCGGGAACCTCAGATTGTAGAATCATTGAAGCGAATCCCGAACGTACATGCCCTCGATGGGGTGATCGGGGATTTCTCCCTGCTGGCGAAAATTATCGCCAAGAATCAAGCGGAATTTGCTCGCATTTTGGAACAAATTGACAAATTTATGACAAATTCACATTTTCACGTGTATCGGGTCATCAACACTATCCGCTGCTTTAAAGAATCTGGGGACGTGATTGCGGAGGAAAACCCTATCGGCATTACTCCTAATGACGAAAGAATTTTACAGAAAATCCGCCTGATGCCCCAAAAATTAAATCTGTCTGAATTAACTTCGCAATCTCAAATAGGCGTTGCCCAATCCACACTCTCGAAAAAGTTAGACAAATTTCTCAAGATTGGCCTCGTGCGTAAATACACCGTATGTGTGGATCCCGCTTTCCTCCGATTGCAATCCAAGTTCATCCTCCGTATTAAACCCCTGTCCCTCGACCAGTACGCCAGTATCGCGGGCACAATTGCTCATAAATTTAACGAAGTTATTGACTTATATCGCACGGGGGAGGA
>MBAA01000007.1:17641-17783 GCA_001940655.1 Promethearchaeota archaeon CR_4 | reverse complement strand
CCTAAAAAGAAATTTTGCTTGTTTTCCTCCTTCACTTCGCA
The DNA here is from genome assembly GCA_001940655.1 of Promethearchaeota archaeon CR_4. Lineage (GTDB taxonomy): Archaea > Asgardarchaeota > Lokiarchaeia > Sigyniarchaeales > CR-4 > CR-4. The sequence goes on along the minus strand of MBAA01000007.1, from coordinate 17,742 downwards.
GATTTCGTATATAAAGTCGTATTTAGTATGATTGTTTTGAAGATGTGTCTGGTGGGAGGAAAATCCTCACCCCTAGCCTGAAAATATGGGGATTAACTTTC
>MBAA01000007.1:15547-17019 GCA_001940655.1 Promethearchaeota archaeon CR_4 | reverse complement strand
AACCAAATAATGAAGGTGGGTCGGAGGGTGTCGATTTCCGGAGTGTCGTCAATAATGCCATCGAGCTTCAAGAGGTTCTGAATGAAAGGATTGCGTTATATGGAGAATTAATCATAAACGAGTACCTACCAGGCGACGAATTTACTCTGGGAATCTTGCGTCATAACGACAAACTTATACCGCTTCCCTTGAAAGTCATCCAATTCAAGAACTTTGGCGATGACCCGACTATTTATACCGATGATTTCAAGTGGGATGAGAAATATATCGACTCAAGACAGCTGGTGGTGAAACAGTTCGATGGGAACCCAACTATTAGAGATAATATCGTGCGAGATTCGATCAAACTTTTCTATAATTTTGAGTGCCAGGACTTCGCCCGGGTTGATTGGAAATGTGACGTAGATGGCATCCCAAAATTCATTGACTTCAACGAAAGCCCCATGTATGGGACAGACGCGTCATTCCTGTGGTGCTTGGAACAACAAGATATGTCTCGTCAGGATCTCTTTAAGGCAATCATCGATAACTTTTTACAGCAAATAAACTACGGCATGGTGTCTATCGGAGATTTCTGGGTGCGTAAAGACGTCCTTGCGCTCCACTGGAACTGCGATTATATTTCCTGCGGGGGAGGGTGCTGTAGCGATGGTTGCTATTTCGAACGGTTCGAAAAAGATAGAATTGAGACGAACCTTTCATCTATTGTAGAATATCTCCGGGAACGTCCCGAACTTCCGTTCTGGAAAGAGAGCCCGGAACAGTGGGAATTCCACGACCCTGAACCGTGGATCTCGTGGAAATATAGCGAACCTGAGACGTGTAATGAGTGGTTCCATACAAAAACCATTAACGGTCGGTGCATCTTCCAGACTTTAGACGGCCGGTGCGCCCTCCATGTTTATTGCTTGGATAACGGGGTACCGTGGGAAAATTTTAAGTTTTCCACCTGCACGACCTGGCCGTTGCATATTGAAATGATCCAAGATCAGTGGTACATCACACTCCATCAGGAATTCTATGATGAAGAGTGGGATGTATGTTCCTGCATCCGGTCTTCCTCTTTGTCGCTGGAAAAACAATCTCAATTACCCCACATTGTTGAATCGATGAAGGATCCGATAATCAGTCGCATCGGGGTTGAGCGATATGAGTGTTTGCTCGACTATCTACGTTGCAACACGCAATATCTCCAAGAATCGAAAGAAAAACAGGATACTCAGACTTCCTTGCCAAGTTCAGTGGAAGGTTAAGCACGATTTCTCATTCCCCGAAATTTAAAAACCTGACCGGGCGGATATTTCTCAATATTTGTGTTCTCCCCGAGTGTATGCAAAAACATTATTTTATTAAAGAACTAGGGTTGGAAAATATCAATTAAGAAAGCGCTCTCCTCTTTAATGGGAGACATAAAAGTGGAACTTCCAAGTGCTTATCCCGCTTGAAGGGCAGATCCACCTTCACGTCGAGCA
>MBAA01000007.1:12977-15534 GCA_001940655.1 Promethearchaeota archaeon CR_4 | reverse complement strand
TACGAGTTTCCCAAATATGGAGTAAGGCCCTCTTGAATTGGTTATTAAACTGAATGGCCACTCGTAATATTCTCCCAAAGGGTTGACTTCGAATCGTACTTGATCAGAGATGGTGGGAAACGTGTCAGTTTTTCCTTCTGCGGTAAAGCTCTCGATGAATTTCAAGGCAAGTTCCATAGCCCGCACCTTTGCGTTTGGGCTCTGCTTAAACTTCGCCGTCCCTGTTACCCGATCCCCCGGTTTGAACACATTCTTGTCTATTATGACCTCCAAGTGCATTGTCCCCGAAGGATTCACAAAAGTTTCTGTCACGGTTTTCGTGGGATACATGTCAATCGGTTGGTGTATAACTTGGATCACTCGACTAACTTTCGGGTCGAGGGCCAATGGTCTATCGATTTTCGCTTTAATTTCGTAAGTAATTCCACTGCGTGAATTATTTTGTGACGTGACTGTTGGAAGCGCGTTGTTCGGAAGCTGGAACTCGAAGGGAAACAATTCACTGCATGGGCCGAGGTACTCACCATTCACAGAATCCCACACGTCAATTTTTTGTTCCACGATCATATTGTTCTCCTTATACGTGGTCTCATCATCTCCACTACCCCTCACAATAATCGTGTGTTCTTTTCCCTCGAACGCAATTTGGATCTTTCTTGCCCGTGTAGGTTTGGATACATGTACTGATAAAACGCCCTTGATTTTTTCCCCTGGATTATAAGTCTCTTTCTCCAATTGAATATTTACTGACATTCTAATCCTCCGTCCACTATCTTACTACTTATCTTTCAAAGACACACTCCTATAATTACTCCTAAAAGTAGTTAACAAGATTTTTCTACACGAAAAAAAACTAGATCCTATTGAATTTAATTTGGATATAGATTTTTTGTGGAAAATGAGTCAAATTCCAGCATATGCACTTCCAAAAGATCGATTATAGCTCGAATTTGGCCATTACTCGTCTATCAAGCGTCCTGTGGATTCTTTATAGGAGCGGAATTCATAAACTTAATTCCACTTTCCCGAATGATATGGCCGAATGATTTATATTTTCACAGTATAGAAATGGGAGGAATGATTACCGGGCGACTTTGGACAGACGGCATTATGGCAATCGTGTGGGGGTGGTTAATTGACCGATTTCAACGAAAGAAGATAATATTCCGTGGTTCAATATTCGTGGGTATTTTCATATTCATCAATATGTTCGCACCTATTGGGGGAGGGACTCCTAACTATTGGTTTTGGTTAATTAACCGGATTTGCATTGGATTTTTTATGAGTCAAGGCGGTCCTGCAATATATTCTCTTGGAAATGATTTTCTCGAGAAGGAGGAAAAATCGCGATTTTTCGGACTGCTCCTGATTACATTTGTGATCTTTCAGTTTACAGGTATGTTTGTTGGTGCATTATTATTCGAGAGCGGATATTGGCGGGTGTTTCTCCTGATCAGTGCAGGTAGCTATTTCCTCAATGCAACTGTGATTTCAAGGTTCATCAAGGAACCAAAGCGAGGAATTCGAGAACCAAAATTATCCCAGATTTTGTCCACAACAGATGCCCGTTATGAGTATAAACTTAACAGGCAGACCTTGAAGTCCACGACCTTTAGTAAATCTAATATCTTAGTTCTTTTAGAAGGATTCTCTACAAATTTAATTTTTGGGATAATTGATTTGATCTTATTGCCCTTCATGCAATCCGAACCACATAATATCGCTCCCAGTACAACGGCTCTTTTTCAAATTCTTTTTAGTGTTCCAGGAAGCATCATCGGGTTTATTTTTCTAGCAAAACTCTCGGATCGAATAGGCAAGAAAGGTCTAAAAAATCGCGTGATAATGGTACTCGTTTCCATTAGTACAGCCGTTTTTACGTTCCTGATGATATTTTCGATGCCATGGCCAAGTCTTACACCTGAAGAAGGTGCTAATATTGGGATGATAGTTCAATATCCAATCTTTTTCTTCATCGGATCCATGATTTTTATGAATTCGGCAATTATCGGACTATATGCTCTAAATCAAGGTCCAATAATTCAAGAGTTAAATCTCCCTGAGTCCCAAGGGACTATCCGCGGGTGGAACCAATTCATCGAAGTCGCTTCTTATGGCTCAGGTCCTTTAGTTGGCGGGATATTGCTTCAATTTGTGGGCCAAAACTACCAGTCCACCATCCAATTTGTGGTGTTATTTACCATCCCTGGCATTCTCTTGTGGGTCATCGTGTATTTTATCATCGAAAAAGATCATAAACGCGTCCAAGATCTCATATCCTCACGTGCAGTAGAGATTAAAGAGAAATACCACTGGAATGAATAGTGGTGACCCACTATGGGTAAAAATTTAAAGAAAGCGCTCGATACTAAAGGTTCTTTATTTAGGGGAAACCAAGGCTTTCGCATCCGTTGCCATCATCATTTTCTTCACGAGTGGTAATCGGATTTTGTGTATTGCCTTCTAGCGGGAGAAATAGTAATGGAATCTCCATATGTTTGTCCCGTTTCCATGGGAGGTCAACCTTCACGTGAATTAGCCACCTGCGTTTAATGAG
>MBAA01000007.1:12246-12971 GCA_001940655.1 Promethearchaeota archaeon CR_4 | reverse complement strand
ATCCACCGAGTAAAACCTCTTATCAAAACTGGGGAGGTTGAAAGACCATACGTAAAATTCTGTAAGAGACTCCACCTTAAAGCGATCTTTCCCGGAAGTGAAAGGAAATATATCTGTGTGCTTCTTTGCCGTGAAACTCTCGATAAATGTCAACGAAATTTTTACGGCACGTACTTTCAGAGAAGGTTCTTTCTTGAGGATGATGTTTCCAGTAACATATTCTCCCGTCTCGAATACATCTTTGTCCAAGTAAATTTCCATGTGCAATTTTTCCATTAGTGTTGGGAGGGTTTGTTCAATGGGTTTTGTAGAATTTGCGGGTAACGGTTTGTGAAGAATCTTAACCGTACAGTATGCCTTAGGGTCGAGTAAATACGGTCTATCTATCTTGGCTCTAAGCTCGTATACTATCTGATTTGGGGTGTTATTTAGGGCCATAATGCTTGGCAAAGCCTGTTCCGGGATCTTGAATTCGAAAAGAAAGAGATTATCGTTAGGTTGCAGGTGTCTGCATTCCGAACAAGTCCATACTTCAATCGTATCCTCAACGATGATATTTTCCTCTGTATACACGCTGCGGTATCTCCCTCCTCCTCGAACAATCCTCGCATATTCCTTTCCTATGAAAGAAATTTGCACTTTTCTCGCGCGTATTAGTTTACGCATATTTACTACTAAAACACCTGCAATCTTTTCCCCTGGATAGTATGCGTCTTTCTCTATTT
>MBAA01000007.1:6696-12222 GCA_001940655.1 Promethearchaeota archaeon CR_4 | reverse complement strand
TTGATTTCCTGTGAAATTCTATCTCTTAAGACCAGATAATAAATCCCTTTAAAAAGAACGTCCCAATAAATCACATATTTAACTTTGGAAACCTATCTGGAGGGAATTCCACCCTCCTCCTCCCCCTTCCCCACGTGTGAAGTGCTAGCTCATCTCTTTGAGCTACAGACGCGGGTTTATAGAACAGTCTCGTCCCACGGGACCAAGTGGTCTGTGGGGACGATCTGTGGTTAGTAAATTTTGTTTTTACTATCACCACCAATTTGTTGTGCGAGAGATGCATTGACGACCAGATATTTAAGGAATTCGGAGACTTGGGCAAGGTGATGAAATATATCTGACCTATTATCCTCTAGATTCTGTGATAGAAATGTCAAACTCTCAGATTTTCCAGATCGGGAATTCGCGGTCGTCTCCTTCTAATAGATTTACTGCTTTCCGGAATGCTACTATCCTTGATCTTCCATTGGTTAGCGGCCGAAGATGGAAATGGGGACAAAATGGAAATAGAGACAGTTAATTGCGAGCCTTCCCGGTTAGCTAGGTGACTTGGCAAGACCATTTAGAAAGAATACGCCTTGATCCGTCCAGCTTGTGGCATCCCCCATACTTGATGGGAGTAGCCAGCGAAATTTCGGGTGAAGCTCATAATGATTGCCTACTTACACTACTGTGTAGTAAGTAAGATTATTTCCCGTTTAAAGTCTTGGTGCAAAAAACACCTAATTTCTGACCAATACTTTTAAATTTCTATATTTAAAAATAATTCAACAACAACACTTTCATAGAGGGCTAATAATGAAAATGGATGATTCTATGATTCACGGTTCAGTTGAACCTGGATTTGAGAAGGTAAAAACTGCATTCGTTGAAAATTTTAAACAAGGTCAAGAAGTAGGCGCTGCGTGCGCAATCTACCACAAAGGGAAAAAAGTCGTCGACCTTTGGGGCGGATATCGAGATATTAAGTCAAAAGACCCCTGGAAGGAAGATACCTTGGTGCTCGTGTTTTCGACGACCAAGGGAATGTCCGCGATGGCCATGGCTTTAGCTCATTCCAAGGGATATTTTGATTATGACGAAAAAGTGTCCACACATTGGCCGGATTTTGCTCAGAACGGAAAAGAGAACGTTTCCGTCCGTCAATTACTTTCGCATCAAGCAGGCCTCTGTGCAATTGACGAGCCCATGGATTTAGAAGTTCTAGGGAACACGGAAAAGTTAGCAAAAATTCTGGCTGCTCAAGCTCCCTTGTGGGAACCTGGAAAAAAGCACGGGTACCACGCACTAACGCTTGGGTGGTATGAAAGCGAGTTAATACGAAAAACAGATCCCCAGCATAGAACTATGGGACAGTTTTTCAAGGACGAGATTGCCAAGCCCTTAGGTCTCGAGTTTTACATCGGCCTTCCCACCGAAGTGCCCGATTCGAGGATCGCAAATATGCATGCACCCATGTACACGCTAAGAATGATTTTTAACTCCAAAAAGATGCCGAAAGCGTTTATTTCAGCGTTCATGAAAAAAGGGACAACGACTAAACGTGCGTTTTCAAATCCTAAAGTATTAGGAAAAATTCCGATGTATAACACGCGCGCCATGAGGCGGATTGAACTACCTGCAGCAAATGGGATTGGTCAGGTACGTGATATTGCGAAATTGTATGGTATTTTTTCAATGGGCGCAAGCGAGATAGGAATTAAACCGGAAACAATGGACGCTATTACAAAACCAGCTAAAGAACCGCAAGATGGCAGATTTGACGAAGTATTGCAATCAGAATCAAGGTTCTCACTAGGTTTTCTCAAGCCATTTCCAGAATGCCAGTTTGGAACCAGCGAAAAGGCTTTTGGAACTCCTGGCGCAGGTGGTTCCTTTGGTTTTGCCGACCCCGAAACTCAAACAGGATTCGCCTATGCAATGAATAAGTCGGGGTTTTACTTGCTAGTCGATGAACGTCAAAAAGCATTATCTGACGCATATTTTGGATGTATTTAAAATATTTAACTTTTTTTCACTAGATGACAAATTCATCGTTGACCCCATATTTGTCAGTGCCTCTACGCTTGCCGGGAGGGACAACTTGGATGAGTTTGTCACTAATTTTTTTTTAAGCTTAGAAAGAAGTGGAAAAATAAATAAAGTGGGAAAGTAGGCAATTTTACGGGAAAAAAGTGAGAATGTCGAAACTAACTAAGAGCTTAAATCTACTTACTTTATGCATTGTTTCTTGGGGAGTTATCCATTCATTTTACGTTTAAAGTTGGTTTAATAAACCCGTAGAAGAGACATATCGATCCCAAGATCATGGGAATCCACCCGACTACCATCAGATACCCCCCGGTCTCCGTATTCGCGAGGATACCTGCGAAAGTGGTTAAAACCAGAAAAATGGTGAATAGAATCGCTCCGAGGTAAATCCCCTTCATGTATGCCGGTGTTTCTTTCGCCTGGGTGAGTCGGATAAATAGTACAGCCATTATCATATAAAGAGTAACCGCATAGACGATCACGAATAACATTGAGATAAACTGGAAGCTAAACCCGGAACCTCGTGGTTCAAACCAATTATTGAATGGGAGAAAGATGAGAACGAGCAGGATTATACCGGCGATGATGACTATTAATTCGTTTCGTCTCTTGTACTTGAACATCGCCGTGGTAAAAAAGAAGATGAACAGAGCGGAGATGGTTGTCATGATGAATTCGTTAGGGAGGGAAATGTAATAGATCACTCCACGGGTCGAGGTGAGTAAATAATCCCAGGCATAGGCAGTATTTATGACGGCCGTAACGCACCACGCTACGTTTGACAGTGCAAAATAGATGGTAGTTCGTTGCGACTTTTGGAAATACTTTCGTAACGCCACGCAAACAAACATCACGTACATTCCTGTTAAGAAGATGCCAAATATTACGTATAGCTGATATTGGAACGAGAACGATTGGAACATTTTTAAAATACCTCCGATGGTGTAAAGCTTTTCAGTCTTAGAACAGGTTCATGGACTTCACACGATTATCAAACGTGTCCACTTTAGGAGATAACTTTGGGTTGCGAAATTGTAACATCTCATAGAGAAACCGCAACCGGTCTTTCTCTAGCTTGAGATTGAAATCTTTCTCGAGAACTTTTCCAAGGGCCGGGAGTTTTAATTTCTCTTTCTCATTTTTTACAATCTGTTCGAACATATTATAATCTAAAAGTAAACGGTCGACAAAGTTTTGGAATAATACGTGTTGAGTCGTTGGATCGCTGGAGCGCCAGATGTCGCTCGAGAGAATTTGCCCAATAGTAAACCGACTGAGACTTGGGTCCTGATTCACCATTTTAAAATTTAAGTCTACCACGAGCCCTGTCCACGAATAATCTGCGCTGTAATCCAATTCGTTAATGAAATGGGTTTTCGAAAATTCAGGAAATTTCTCCAAGAACGTGGATTTCAAATTCTCGGTCAGTAATTGATTATTAGAGATAATAGTAATTGGAATTCCCAAGAGCGAACACTTTACAATGCGCAGGAAAATGTTCGAAGTAATGATGCTCATAATGCCTTGAATCGAGATGTTGGCTTTTTTTAATTCTTGGAGAGCGGACTTAATGGATTCTTTAATCTCTTTTTTCATTTCAAGTTGAAAATCAATATTTTGGTACCCACGGACTTTTCCGTTGCGGTCAATAAAGATCTGAAATGCGTGTTCGCAGATGAAGTCTTTGGGTACATTGACAGTGACCAACCCGGTCCCTTTTTTCGCAAAGAGTTCTGGCGGTATGTCGATTTTCCCAGGCAGCTGACACGCAGGACAATTTATTGGTATACTGACGCTCACAAAAAAATCCCTTCCACCCCAAGTCCACTATTATTACGAATAATGTTGAAGACCTTCATAATCCATAGTTTTGCAGGGGATTGAAGATTTCTTTACGGAAGGATTCCTAAATGTGGATGTATCGTCAGGTATTCAGTGACTATGGTATCGAAATGGTTCCCTAGAATGAATTCAGGGTCTCATTCTAGTTTTTATTTTGGTTTTATTTTGATTCGGCGGCGTGAGAAACGCGCTCTTCATTCGTGAAGGTCCGTTTAAAATACACTTTCTTGCCGATTTCAAAATGCTCGAGGGGCGCCTGATGACGATAACCTGCTGTTGGGGTCTATTGTTACTTCAGGTGGAACCCCGTGGCGAAGCCAAATGGAAAAGTCAATTTCTCCGCGAATGACCCGCTTACATTAATTTTTCTAGATGGCAGTGAATTCTGGGGGAATTTTATCCAGAAAATCTGAATCTGGGGCACTCAGTGGATCCTCGCCCCAGCGGGGACGTCCTGCACTTTCGTTTCGTCCACTTCGAGCAGAAACGGGGTATTATTTACGTCTGCCGCTATGAGCATACCTTGACTCTCGATACCCATAAGCTTGCGGGGCGCGAGATTGACTAACACGACGATTTTTTTCCCCACGAGGGTCTCGGGGGCGTAATGACCTTGCAAACCTGCCACGATCTGGCGAGGTGCCGTTTCTCCCACGTCTACTTGCAGTTTCATGAGGTTACGGGATTTCGGGATTATTTCTGCGGACTTGATAATACCCACACGTATGTCAAGCTTAGAAAATTCATCGTAAGAGACGGACATGACTTATCACTGAGAACTATGAATGGGTGTTAATATAGTTGTAAACGTGCCATCAAAGAATTGGTGAATATCATCGTGAGTGTCAATAGGGAAGGCGATTTCGTTATCATTCTAACGTGATATCGGAATAATTTAGCTCTAGGAACGTGTGCCCCCACGTGAATTTACTGAGAATTTGTTTCGCTTGACCGGACTCGCCAAGAATGATAAGTGCCGCGGCGAGCGCTTCCACCGAGCTCAGCTTTGAAGGTTTGGAATAATTAATGGGGTTTCCTGCGAGAAGTGGAGGATCATTCGGAAGCACGCGTCCATTGCGCATTGAACGTGGAAGCATTTTCGCGAGGTTTTCCCACGAAAAGTCGAGCACCACGAGACCGTATTGAAGTACTTGGTTTCCGTCATCCTTACTTAACATGCGCGGGGCGGTTGGGTCGAGAATAATAGCGTTTCTTGGCACCGCCGAGAGTTTAGGGCGAAACTCGAGCAAGTGGAATTTCTGCAGCTTTTTTGCGGTGCATTTTTTTGGGTCATCCTGGTTGGAATGCACGCAATAGAGGTGAACTGGCATGATATGACACTCACATGGATTTTTACTCCCACGAACAATTGGTGTCTTCGTCCCACGTGGAGGGTTCCCCTGATTTGAAGAGGTGTCGCGTCACGTGACGGTAGGTTTCACCCGGTCGGAGCACGATAGACGGGAAGGCAGGGTGGTGGATGGCGTCCGCAGGTTTCTGGGTCTCGAGGCACAAAGCTTGGTGGTTTACACACGGTTTTCCCCAGGCAGTATTTCCTTCGAGAAAATTGCTCGTATAGAGGACGATGGTGGGTTGGTCTGTCTCGATTACCAATCCTCGGCCCGTGGTTGGGCAATACACTTGTGCGGCAAG
>MBAA01000007.1:5296-6617 GCA_001940655.1 Promethearchaeota archaeon CR_4 | reverse complement strand
GGGTTTGTCGGTAGTGGCGGTATAGTCGATTTCGATGGATTTTTCAGTCACGAGATACGTCACTCGCGTTTTTAACGTCCCCGGAAACCCTTCCTCGCCGTTTGGACTAGTATAGGAAAACACTACCTTGACCACCTCGCCTTCGGTGGTGACTTCGGAAATTTCCCAAACTTTCTTGTCAAAGCCCTGGATGCCTCCATGTAACGTGTGTTTGTTCAAGTTATTCACGGGGAGCGGGTACTTCTTGCCATCTAGCTCGAACTGGGCGTTGGCAATGCGGTTCGCGACCCTCCCCGTGGTACACCCGTAATGGGGGTTCTTCGTGATATATTCGTCCACGGTCTTGAAACCGAGGTTTATCTCGGCGACCCACCCGTTCTTGTCTGGCATCTTCACCGACACGATGCGAGCGCCATAATTGGTTAAAAGCACTTCTGCTTTCTTGGCACCCGCTGAGATTTTGACCATCTCAACTTCCTTGTTTTTTACTATGCCCCACGGTTTTTTATCCACTTTCAGTACCATGAGATTGAATTCTGCGACTAGGGGATAAAGGACTTACTGCAGCGATTATGAAATGAAAATGAAAAAAAGGAGGTTTTAGCATTTTCTGAATTTGCGTTGCAAGCTGAGCATGGTGATTCCCGCAACCGCCGCGATCAGGAAGATTTGTGGGCCAGCAATACCCTCAGGAGTATCACCCGAATTGTCAGGTGCTCCGGAAAATCCTGACGCTTGCAAGAGGAAGTGGAATGGTGCACTAATCGTGCCAGTAGAATCAACCGCAACGATATGGAAGTACCAAATTCCATTGGCATTTACGGATAGATCCATTGCATTGGAAGTCGTCCACGTACTCGTGGCACTGGATGCGGGATCAGTGGTAGCACTTCGATCCAATAGGAAGCGGTAACCAACGATCCCATTCAAATCTTCAGGAATAGTCCACGTGAAGTTAGCCTGGGAACCCGAATACGTTAGAGTCGGGTCTGGATGCGTTGTACTGCTAACTTGGGGAGGGAAGCATGTAACATCATAGTGGATAGTTAACAGCGGGTCGCCCAAGTAACAGATCCCATAAGAAGCATAATAATCTACGACTCCACGTGGCGACTTTATAAACCAATCAACGAACGCGTCACCAAAGGTCCAATTATTTCCAATGTCGGTATAGAGATCCGTTCCCCAGTTTAAACCCCCAGATTTGGTTGAACCAAATATTCCGAGCGTATAATTGCCGAATAAGTACTGCGTGCCCAAGTTATCTGTCTCATTGAATTTACACGCATAGCACGCATACAAGTTGAAGAAGAGCGGTTGG
>MBAA01000007.1:1522-5260 GCA_001940655.1 Promethearchaeota archaeon CR_4 | reverse complement strand
CATAGCTAGCCCACGTATCATCTATGTAGAGGAGAGCACGGTGCTGGCGGATTAAATTACCTGTTTTATAGTTGTGGAGTTTCTCAAAATATTTGAGGGTTAGATTGGTCGCATTTTGTCCTGCAAGGGGAGTGGGATTGATACGACCCACCCAAATTTCCGGATCAATATCATTTGGTGGTATGGCGAAATGCGTATCATAAAAACCATCAAAATCCATATCTTGCCATATACCATCAAGATCCATTAGAAATAATTCACATGGGAAGTAATCGGGATAAGAATAAACAGAACCATTTAAACTACCGGGGGGAAGATAATAGTCTGCTCGCGGCAATTCGCCCACTAAGACCGCACCCTTGAAATTTGGATACGTACTAAAATTGTTAAAGAGGGTAGTTTTCAACTGCACCACACCGCCCATAGTTGGTGTCCAATTTACGATTTCCACGGTGTATCCCGAGATTTCGGCATCTTGTTTGTATTGGTCGATCGCGCTGGTAATGTTTGGTGCGAGGGAAGAATTGACCACGACTAGAATGCGTCCGACTTTGCCCGCGTTTTGACTCGCCGCGGAATGCGACGCAGGTGTATAATCAAGAATCTGTAAATTTACGGCTGGAGTATCGGCAGAAAGGAATGCCGAAGGGATAAAAAGTAAAAATACAACCGAGATTAACGTGACTAGGTTGAATTTCACATCCATCTTGTGCATCATAAAATGACCCTCATAACATCTCTGTTCTCCAATCGCGATTCCCATATTTAAGTATTTTTAAAAAAGTGGAATTTCTGCTCCATTATCTATCTCGTGTTTCCAACAGGATATTTCGTGACTGGGCAATGTTTATGGCGCAGTTTGCTGAAAATAAGATTAAAGATACGTTTATTAATGAGAAGCCTCAAACTGTTCGCAGTAAGAATACCGATAATTGATAATATGAGGTTGATTTTGTGGCAGGTAATATTCCAAGAGGATTAGAGTGGGCGTTCCTGATCCACTTCTTTGTCGGAGCATTTCTCGGGGTTGCGTTGTTGATTTTCCAAGAGGCGATTCTCGGAGGAGTAGGATGGCCGTCACATGATGATGTGACTCCCCGCCTGCTAGGAGCAGCATTGATTGCCATTTCCACAAGTTCGCTCCTCGCGTGGCGAGAGAAAGAGTTAGAAAAAGTAAAAATTGTCGTAGAAATGGAGCTAGTCTGGCTCGCGGTCGGGCTGGTCGTATCTATCTACGGAGTAATCTTTATCGCTATAAACTGGTTAGCGTTCGTTGTATTAGCCATGTTTGGCGTTTTTTTTGCTGCTTTTGCGTATTTTTACCGTAAGGCGTACTAATTTTTTTCTCTTTACTCGAGTTTTTTATTTTTAAATTTAAGAATATTTAAGACGAATTAATAAAAAATCAGCATAGTTGACCAAACCCCCTAAATTTATTCTCGTTCTTCGAGTTTCGAGAGGATATCTTGGGAATTTTGAGAAAGGAAAATGATAATTGCTTATTTTTGGATTGCATAGGATTTCGCATATGATGCCAAGGCGTCATACCGGGTTGGCCCGATGCGACTGATGATCGTGCTTTTCATCGATTCCACGACAGGAATAAGGCGCGCCCGTCTCTCGGGGGGCAATTTCTCCTGGCGGATGCACGCGCAATGGTTCCAGTATGGTTCGGGAACCTCTCGGTGGATTCGCATGTACCACGCGCCATCGTGAAAGGCAAACGACAGGGGGAAATCAACACATATCCAGACTTTGAACGTCTCCCACGGAATTCCGTGATCCAAACAATAGGCGTGGATGGCGCACCGACCGTCCGGAATCTGGAAAATGCAGGTGCCTCCTACTACTTTCGAGTGGTATTGCCCCTCGTCAGGGATGGGGTCTGTGAATTCCCATTGGTTCGGGCCCTCTTTCCAGAACGGGAGCTCGGGACGCATGCGCAGGTATTCCACAATTTCCTTCAGTTTGTCCGCGATACGAATTTTTTCATCGGGGTAAATCCAGCACCCGTCCGTGCAGCAACATCCTTTACAATAGGTGTAGTCGCAATCGTAGTGGAAATCGAAAACATCTTTTTGAACGAAAAAATCAGAAACTTTCACCATTGCTGGCGATTCTTCCTGAGACGCTAAACAGACTTCACATTCGCTAATTTTTTTGCTCTCAATCATAGGGGATCGTGCAATCCTGAAACCTCATCTTGCGTGGAAAGAATTTCACCTAGGGTTTCGTTTTACCTAACACTTTCTGCCCGAGATTTTTATTGCGAATTAAGGTTAATTCCGAATACCAACTTAAAAATGTTATTTAATTATCGGACGCTCAATAATTCCAAACTTGCAAGAACGGGAAATTTTAAATGTAAAAATCTTAATCGCCGACTAACCGTGAGCTAATCCCTTATTTAAGATGCTATTTTTTTCAAATTCACCAGAAATCCATTTTCGTCGAGGATTCAGGTCGAGATTATTCGCAATTCTCATTTTAAATAAAGATATTTTGATTCTAACAACAGCAGCACCAGCTAGAGCTCATTAATATCCACAAGAATAAAATTACTTGACTATTCCTAAACCCATTTAATGGGAACAAGTAAAATATGACCGGGAAAAGTCTCTCATACACTTATCTTAAACAAAAAAAGGAAGATTTTCCTTTTTCTTTTTCGGTGTGAAATTGGGGTTTATTGATGGTATATAAAAAAATTCAGAGGTCTCTTTGCAGATGCGAATTCATAGGTTCGTCCCCGAGACTCGCAAACTGTCCTCGAATCCAGATGCTTTTTGACGCGCACAGGAAAAGAATGACCAGTCCCTTTGTTCATTGGGAATTTTTGTTCACCCGCGAAAAGAAAAAATATAAAACGTGGATTAGGCACAGTTCCCCGTGCCACGCAACCACGGAATGACAGGTGCTCCAAGAGCCATCCCAGACAAGTGCTTCCAAGCACACTTTTCTTTTATCGGCCTTGTGGAAAGGTTGCCCACGTTTTTAGGACGAGATAAGACTGTCGCAATTGAATGCTACAGGGGAAACTTATTGAATTTTCTCTGGGCCAAGTTCTGCAAAACTTTGGACCCAGTGGGGGGCCCCTTCCCACCTGCTCGACACCCCGCGGGTGTGGGCACATTCACGGCGTAACAGGCAGGTGCGAAAGATGTAAACCATTCAATGAGTCTATGGGGCAATTGACGTGGTACAATTTAAAAGTCTCCTTTCGTTTCGGAAGGCACAACAGAGGGTTCCCTCCAGGTTTTACGTTCTGGCCTGGAGCGAGACAACGTCTTGGGGAAACCACAATGGTTTAATATGTTGGCATATTCCCAGTTCTTGGAGCTTTTTACTATTTCAAGGAAAAAAATAGGTCATCAAACCTACCCTCTTTTCACCGGTACCTGGCGGAACCGAGTTATTCCACGTGGCAAACAACCACGAAGCGCACCCCCAGAGGTAAGGCCCTTGGCGCCCCGACCTTGCGCCCGGGAGACCGTATTGAATTTTTCGCGGGAAAGCTCCAGTACGCCGGGTAACAAGCTCCACCTTCACGGGTAGGTACTACGAGAGGAGGTAAGACACATGCAAGACGCACAAGTACCGGGTGGGGGCGGGGATTTGCTCGCGCAGAAGGCCCTGCGGGCGAAGTGGAAGGCGGTTGGCCTTTCGTTCGTGAATCCCGGCAGCGGGGAGGTCATGATCCCGCGGGTGTGGGACGAACGCGCAGGGGGGTTGACACGC
>MBAA01000007.1:0-1512 GCA_001940655.1 Promethearchaeota archaeon CR_4 | reverse complement strand
GGTGGCATGCCGGCCTGGACGTGGACAAGAAATTCATCTGGGCCGCGCTTTACGGGGTCTTGGCGAGCGACCCTCGTCAGAAAGTCCTCGGGCCCATCGAGCAGTTCGGCACGGACGGGCCAGGACTCGCCCAGCTGCTGTCGTTCCTAGACAAGTTCGATCCCGCCCGCGTGCTCATGGAAAACACGGGTGTCTACAGCAACCACCCATACTGGGTCCTGCGGGGCCACCTGGATCCTAGCAACGCGTCGGACCGCGTGGTCGTCATGAACAGCCGGGTCATCACTCGCCACCTCATGGCTAACAAGAAAACCGACAAGGTTGACGCGCAGCGCCTAGCACAGCTCGCGTCCGTGCCCGAATTTCTCGAGCCCAGCTACATCTCGCCGCCGGCCGAGTTCGCCCTCCGCGGGATGCTCCGCCAGCGCAACAAGGTGGTCCAGTACGAGACGCGCGTGAAAAATCGCATCAAGACCGCGCTCTCTAGCGCGGGGTTTAACTGGAAGTTTAACTTCGACGCGTTGGGGCAACGCGACCTCGTGTACGCGTTCGTCCAGTCAGGTACGTCGCTCGGTAGCTTCGCCAACGCCGTGGAACGGGGAGCTACGACCGTGATGCCCCTGGCGGGCCGGGCCTTCGGCAAGGCCAGAAGGGGCCTCGCGCGTTGGGCCAGCGTCCAGTTGGATCCCGTGATGCAGGTATTGCTGGCTGGGTACTTCGCGGAGCTGGCACGTCTGGATGCCCAGGTGGACGTGTATGACAAGATCGTTGCCGAGAAGATCCTGGGGGATGACGCCCACAAGGCGGGGCACGCCAACCTCCAGGGGATCGTGGGCACGGGCACGTGGTCCCTGGCCACGATCCTCCTCGAGAGTGGGCCGGTGGGTCGCTTCCGACGCATCGGCCAGTACCTGAGTTATGCCGGGATCTCGAACGGGAAGGACCAGTCCGCCGAGAAGGACGTGAAAAAGAAACCCAATCCCTTCTCCAACCACTTATTGAAGGCAGCCTTCAAGACCATCGCCTTCAGCCTCCTCAAGCAAGTGAGCCTGGCGCAGGTGGATTCCCTAGCCATAGCGAACGATTGCTTGCTCGCATATGCCGCTAAGGTGAACGCCCGCGGGGAATTGAGCACCGGTAAGAAAGCCAACAAGGTGGCTGCGAAGGTCGCCCGCATCACGTACGCGGTCCTCAAGTCTGGCACCCCCTACGACCCTTCCCACGAGCGCGACCGGGTGCCCGCGAGTCCGAGTTCCGTGAAACCGCGCAACAAACCCTTGCGGAGGGTCAAGTTCCTCGAGAAAACCTTGGCGCTCTGCAAGGCCCGCGCGCAGGTTCTTTTTGAAGAAGCACACATGACCAATACAAAGGAAACACGCGATTGGCTTCAAAAAATAAACGACGTGCTTGCGAGCGTGAATGAGGCGGGTATCATCCACACCTTAACGGTTCAACTGAGGACGGCGAGGATATCTCAAAAGGAGGGAGGGTAAAAAAGGAAAAACAGGCAAA
>MBAA01000148.1:9564-9657 GCA_001940655.1 Promethearchaeota archaeon CR_4 | reverse complement strand
CAGGCATCCTTGATCGGACAATTGAATATCACTTCCCTCGTGCTCGCATTTTTCGCCCCCTACACTGTCCCCAATGGTGTTGACCCCCTTATT
>MBAA01000148.1:9258-9537 GCA_001940655.1 Promethearchaeota archaeon CR_4 | reverse complement strand
TTCCGATGCCTTCCTCGCGCGGGTCGCCCCGCACGCCGCTCATTGCCTGTTGTGGGATTTTCAAGACCAGTCCGGAGCGCGAGTGGTGGGGGGGCTCCTCCGAACTACGCACGCCCACTTTCAGGCGATACGGCGGGTTCTAGTGGGTCTGGAAGGAATCCTCGGGCCAGGAGCAAACCTCCTCATCGGGCGTAAAGTATCCTCTTGGGACTATACGCGGCGGAACTTCACTGAGACGTTCGATCCGATCACCCGTCAGTTCGCCTCCATCAGGGATTA
>MBAA01000148.1:6852-9206 GCA_001940655.1 Promethearchaeota archaeon CR_4 | reverse complement strand
AAACATACCCCATTCGCCCGAAAGATCTTGAATGAACCATTTGAGGGCGGAGTAGAGAGACAAATTCGCACACAATCCCGCGTAACGAGGTTGACGTCCACTCTCGTTACGAGACTCACACAATCATTCCTTGAGGGTACCCCCACCCTCCATAATCTCGTAGAACACGCCATCGGGGGACAGTGGACCTGCGACTTGAACTGGCCCGCGTATGGACTCGACCGATATTTTCTTCACGCGTATCTCTCCACCCGCCAACCCAAATACATTTATTCCCACCTTATGACGCCCGCCACGCGCCGCGTTCTCGCGAGTACCGCCCTGTCCGGGTTCCAGACCGTTCTCATTGAGTACCTATGGCCAAAAAATGCGCCGGACGACAAATTCCTGCGGTATCTTTACTCTCGTACGGACCAAAATGTCCTCGCATACTCGGTTCACCGAGTACTGGCTGACACGCGGTTCTTCAACCTAGACCAACTACATCTACCCGAGGGCGAGGACGTGTGGGATAGCGTAGATTTGCAAATTCTCGCGCTATCGCAGCCGCGCAACGCTACGACCCCGCACGTGCGCACCTTTACCTACGGAGGCGATACGATCCACCTCCCGGGAAGCACCGGGTGGAAATTGGCCGCAGAATTCCTTGCCAAACCCTCCTCCTATTCTTACCTTCCCCCGGATAGTCACTCCACATTCGAGTTCGACTCCCATGCAGTGGGTTTCACCGAGAAAATCGCTCTCATCTTCCGGGGTACATTCGATGCTCTCCCTCTATGTCAGTCTCTTCCTTTTGGACATTATTTTCAAACTGAAGAGGTCTCCTATGCGGGTTCGGTGAAATTAGAGGGGCAACTTGGGCACGTGGTTCTGTTCGACTTCCCTGCGATGCGGGTGGCGCAGGTAAACACCTTCCTCGACAACCTTCTCCGGGATCCCGCGGTCGCTGCACATTCAGTCAACTCCTACCTCGCGGACCAATCACTTCGCAAGGTGCAGAATCTCAACCTCACCCGCGTCAATCCATTGCGATGCAACCCGTGGGACGCGAAAACCGGCACCTACTACCACCTGCCAAAGCGGGTGCTGCGGGATGGCGCGTGGCACACGCTCGCGCTAAAAGACCAAATGGCCCAATTGCATCACGCTTGGACAGATGAAAGCCCCTAAAAAAGCAGGAAAATTTTCAGAATTCACCCAACTTCATCGACATGAGGACGTAGGGCAAACGCGAAGAAATCACCAACAGTTTTATCTCGTGGATTTTTGTTCCACTCTTGCACTTCCAGGATGAATTGATCGTGAACGCGATACGCTCTAGTGACAACTTTCTGGATGCGTTGTACCTCTTCTGGTGGCAAGTCTGGGGGATTCCCCCAAGGTTCGCTACACCGAACCTTCTCTAAGCGGGCGAGCTGTCCTGCATCGTCCATCACGTGGGGATACGTCCGGCATACTAGAGGTTTGTGGGCGTGAATTGTGCAGTGTCCACTTGTCCGATCCAACTGAGGACAAACCGTCCGTCCATCGGGGAGCTTAATGTAACGGAGACCAAGATATCCCCGCCACGTGCTTCCCGGTAAGTCTTGGCAACAATTACTAGATCTGTGACATTTACATCCCGTTGTTTCTCCCTTTCCTTCCTTAAATCCGTCACTGCTTTCCTCGGGGATCTCAAACATGAGGACGGCGGGATGAAAACGCTCCAAGATCGTGCGGTCGGTGTACTCCGTTGCCGCGTCATATAGCACGACCAAGTCCTCGAGGCGCCGGTCAGGATAGCTAGCGTGGATCTCCCGCAGGTCCCGAAAAGTTATGAGAACCGTGTGGTCATAGCAACAGGTTCCGCAGGCTTTACACTGAGAGCGTTCCTTGGTAGGTCTTCCATCTATCCGGTCTTGATGATTTGTCATTTGTTGCTTGTCCTTCTGCTTCGGTTGTGATCTTACCCGGTTCTTGGATGCGGGAGTTTCCATTATCAAGAGCGACCTGCGCGAAGTTGGGTGGTTTTTGATAGTCCTCTTATGAGATCGCGTATATACACTAGGGACGTAAGATGTCCCATTAATCCTACCGCCTTTCTCTGGTCAGTCCTTCTTATAAAAACGAACTCTGCTGACTGGTTAGATACCTTAACTACCCCTTACCCACAACTACTAATGGGAGGGTTGCCACCGGTCGCTTACTTCCTCCTCCTGTTTATCGGATGGGGTCATTATTGGATTGTTAATTCATGGATCCGTTTACATGCACACGCTGTGGCCTCTGCTGCCACTACCCACCCCCGCCCGCCCCTGGAGAAACTCCCGTGGAGAAAAAGATCTGCGTGTACCCTGAAGAGGCTCGTGTATTAG
>MBAA01000148.1:5851-6805 GCA_001940655.1 Promethearchaeota archaeon CR_4 | reverse complement strand
CTCGTGATGCCGGACGTCCAAAACAAGCACATCCTCGTGGGACGGTATCAAATCTTACCGGACGAGCGCAATGCTTGTCCATTTTATGCCGAGGATCTGGATCCTGTATCGCCCGGTAAACATCTTGCGCAGTGTACCATCCACGCCGACCGCCCCCTTGCGTGTCGGGCTTATCCCCTCGCAGTACGTCGCCTTGACTCCTTCACACAAAAATTTTTCATCGACCCTGACTGCCCGGCAATTCAGGGTAAATTAACTACCTTCAAGAACATCCAACCCGACCAACTCCCTACTGCTTTTCCTGTGGAAAAATCTTGGGCTGTGAAGCAGGACGCCCGGGAACAAGCAACTTTTCTTGAGGTTCGCGGTCTAATACAGCAGGGCAACGTCTGCATCGTCGAGAACTTTCCAAAAACCGAGTACGAGGTTGCGTTGCGGGACTGGGATCGGACAGACATTGAACCGTGACTTTTCCAGGAACCTTTTGTCTGCGTTCCACTACCTCTCCACAGCTCGTAGAGAAGGACTGGCTTTAAGCCTGCTCGGTTAATCCCGCGCTGGTGACAATCTCGATTACAATGCTGTCCAACCAATGCCCTGCCAGACACCCGAACTCTTCAGGAACGCTTCGGGATTCCCGCCGCCTGCCAAGTATTCGGCGTACTGCTTTAAGGCCGCCAGCTGAAGTTCTAGCATTTCTTCTACTTTCGATGCGGACAATACCGGGGACACTTTCGCAGTAACATCGACTTGGGCTAGCTTGTCCGCGAGGGCAACTCGGAAGGTAATGCCTTGTATGAAACTCCCCTCGTATTGCCAACTAATCCGATCGTAGGGGATAGCTCCGACTAACCCTAAGGTCTGCGTTCCGAAAGTTGTTGTTCGCACAAGGAATTTATTCCGCCGGATCTGCATGACTTCACGGACGGTCGGGTCCCAGCGCGGCATGTTCGC
>MBAA01000148.1:5578-5794 GCA_001940655.1 Promethearchaeota archaeon CR_4 | reverse complement strand
CTCGACCTCACAAGACTGGGACGGCTGGACTGCTGTGGGTAATTGCTCGAAATCCGCCAAAAGAACCACCACAGGACGGAGGGAGGAATCGTGTTATAAAGTTATTGCAGCGAGGGTCATAAAAATGCGATATTATTTCTCAAGCTGTATAAAACCAAATTTGTCGCCAGATATGTGGTTATTCCCATATCTCTCTAGTTACGTTTAATTTCCCGC
>MBAA01000148.1:4732-5380 GCA_001940655.1 Promethearchaeota archaeon CR_4 | reverse complement strand
ACCACCTCCAGATGGGGGCATTCCTTCGAACTTCGGTTTACTTGCAACCTTCCGTGAAAGACAAGGCGAATGTGGTGGAAGCCTTGTTTGGGGCCGTGTTCCTCGACTTGCAATACGAAGCGTGCAGGCATTTGTGGGACTCCATCCACAAAAAAATCCGTCCTCCTCGTAATGCTCGGATTATTGATCCATCCACACCCCAAGAGCAGCAAAAGCAGGCGGAATATATGATTATTTACGCGCAGCTCGCCCTTATTCCGAAGAACGCGAAAAATACACTCCAAGAATTGTGCCAGAAACAAAATTTACCCCTCCCGACTTACACGGTACTCGAACATGGAGGCCCAGACCACAAACCCTTCTTCAAAGTACAAGTCACGGCGTATTTATTCAAGGATTATCCTCGGCAAATTTTTACCGCTACGGGCGAGGGACGGACGAAGCGCATCGCAGAAATTGCCGCTGCCGAATCTTTATGTGAACAAATCTTTCTCTCCTATGTGCCCCAAGATATATAATACTATTTACTTCTCGAGCTTGGGAAAATCGCAGATTGAAAAAAAACTTTGAGGGTTTTATTCACATTATGGTCCATTAGGTACTTGGAGAAAAATGGGGTGAAGGATTAAATAATTTATCATTCTTCCC
>MBAA01000148.1:2683-4591 GCA_001940655.1 Promethearchaeota archaeon CR_4 | reverse complement strand
TCGGATCAGCAGGAACAATCACATTATTGAAAGGTGAAGGAGAAACTATGGTCGAAATCATTAAAAATCCAGTAGATGAACCTGGATTATTTTCAATAGGAATGGATGTTGAAGATATTAACACCACCTTGAAAGAACTCAAATCTAAAGGTGCCAAAATCACTATGGAACCCAAACCAATAACAGTAGGGACCCTCGCCTTTTTAGTAGATCCAAATGGAGTCCGAATAGCGCTAATTCAACACCACTAACATCCTACATTGTCAAAAAACAAAATTAAAAACAATCTCCCCCCACTCCTCACCCGAGTGATTCCCCTCTGCACTTAGACTATAACTTTGCCTTGTCATCGCGAAGGAATCTGGTCATAACGGCGGGCGCAGTTTTTTTTTCACAATGCAGCCGACAAGCCATTCCCATTGGGTAGCAAGATGATAACCTTTTGGTCTAGCAATTTATTTATCGCAAGTCGGAAATGCAAGTAATCCCACTGGGATATGAGTTGTATCTCTTCGAAACTGATACCCAAGCGGGGATCATCGGGCGAAGTCGTGCTCCCCGTTTCCTCCTCGATGCGACCCACGATCTCTGCGTGCTGCTGGTGAACCACGTCTTCGATAAGGTCTTTACCTAAATCCATGTTCTGGAACCGGATGGGTTTAGGAGCATTTGGAATGTAATCCTACCTCTTTCCATATGTAGTGCTCCTTGTCGAAGTCCTCGTCGTAGTCCCTGGTGTGGTCATCCCGCGTATTGCGGATCGCTCCTTGCGCGCACGAGCTGGAATGCTTATTGAGAAAAATTAAGGAAATTAGAAAGAAAAACCAAGAGGGAAAAATCCCTACAGTCCCAGTTTTTCCGACAATAGCTTTCCCCAAGTGGCGTTCGCCATTTTAATTACACTCGAAGACAGTTTTGCTACGATCAGGCGAGGTCGAAACGGTCAAGGTTCATGACCTTGTTCCACGCCGCGACAAAGTCGTGCAGGAACTTCTCATGGGAGTCCTCACAAGCATAGACCTCCGCCAAGGCCCGGAGTTGAGAGTTCGAACCGAAGATAAGGTCGACACGGGTGGCAGTCCACTTGAGTTCACCCGTTGCGCGATCCCGCCCCTCGAACACGTTATCGTCTTCCGCAGTTGCCTTCCACTTCGTGCTCATGTCGAGCAGATTCACGAAGAATTCCGTGGTGAGTGCCTCAGGCCGCTTGGTGAAGACGCCGTGCTGGGACTGTCCGACGTTGGCATTCAGGACACGCATGCCGCCAACGAGAACGGTCATCTCAGGAGCGGTCAACGTCAACAATTGCGCCTTGTCAACCAGCAACTCTTCGGCCGATACGGCATAGCGGGTCTTCTGGTAGTTGCGGAAACCGTCCGCTATCGGTTCGAGCACGGCGAAGGAACTCACATCAGTCTGCTCCTGCGAGGCGTCCATACGTCCCGGTGTGAAGGGAACCGTCACCTCGTGACCAGCTTTCCTCGCAGCCTGCTCGACGCCCGCGCAACCGGCCAGAACGATCAGATCTGCCAGCGATACCTTCTTTCCGCCCTTCTGGGCGATGTTGAACGCGTTCTGGATGCCCTCCAGTGTCTTGAGCACCTTGGTCAGCTGGGGTGGTTGGTTGACTTGCCAATTCTTCTGTGGTACCAGGCGAATGCGGGCACCGTTAGCACCACCGCGCTTGTCGGAGCCGCGGAAAGTGGACGCCGAGGCCCAGGCGGTCGAAACAAGCTCAGACACGGATAGGCCAGAAGCTAGTATCTTGCTCTTGAGCGTGGTGATGTCCTTTGCATCAATCAGTTTATGATTGACTGCGGGGATGGGGTCTTGCCAGATGAGCTCTTCGGCTGGAACCTCCGGCCCGAGATAGCGCGCGCGCGGACCCATGTCGCGGTGGGTCAGCTT
>MBAA01000148.1:2477-2658 GCA_001940655.1 Promethearchaeota archaeon CR_4 | reverse complement strand
GCGAACTGATCCGGATGCTCTAGGAAGCGCCGTGAAATCTTTTCATAGATCGGGTCGAACCGCAGAGAGAGGTCCGTGGTCAGCATGCCAGGCGCAAGATGCTTGGACTGATCGTGGGCGTCAGGTACGGTATCGGCGCCCGCGCCCTGCTTCGGTATCCATTGATGCGCCCCAGCCGGAC
>MBAA01000148.1:2285-2351 GCA_001940655.1 Promethearchaeota archaeon CR_4 | reverse complement strand
AGGGTTGCCGTTGGGGCCTTCCGGGTTCACGTAAATCAGACCCATTTGTACGGCAGCGAGGGGATT
>MBAA01000148.1:188-2151 GCA_001940655.1 Promethearchaeota archaeon CR_4 | reverse complement strand
TGTGCCACGCCATACGGATGAACAAAGGTCCGTAGTGGCCAAAGTCCGCCGGCCACCAGTCCTGCGACTTCGTCATCAGTTCACGGAGGTCCTTCTTCACGGCCTTTAAGTCGAGACTCTTGAATTCCTTGGTGTAGTTGAAACCTTCCCCCATCGGATTAGACTTGGATGACCTCTGGTGCAGCATATCGAGCTTCAACTGGTTCGGCCACCAGTCTCGGTTCGTCGTACCCCCAGCTGTCATCAAAGTTTTTTCCTTCTTGCTATCTTCTTGCATACTTACATTACCTCATAGTTCCTTCCTAGGGTTCATGATCCAAACGCGAATCATTATTACCTAGTTATGATTCCTAACTTACAAAGGGTATTATTAACTTACTTCTTATCAAAAATAACAATTAACCATCTCACTAATGAAGTTAACTCATACCACGAATACTAAGGGTGATTTGGATTAAGACCAGCGATTTAATATCACTTTTGCGGGAAAAGGGGAAAAAAGTAACCCCCCAACGTTTGGCCATTTGTCAGGAAGTATTTTCGCGAGATGATCATCCCAGCGTGGAACAGATCTATTTGAATCTCAAAAACAAGTATCCAACCATTAGTCTCGCCACCATCTACAAAACTTTACAATTACTGAAGGAGAAGGGCTATCTCCAAGAAGTAGGGACTTCGAACGGGAGTGTCCGTTACGACCCAAATCGTAATTTGCACGTCAATCTCGTGTGTACAAAGTGCGGAGAAATCACGGACGTGATCCCCAAGACTCTCCCCCAAATGTGGTCTGTTCTAACTTCAGATTTAGGTATCGAACCCCAAAGTCAACTTCTTAACATCTATTACACGTGCAAAAAATGTGGTAAAATTGGTATCATTCCAAATGTCTGAAACCCGTCTCATTTTACTTCTTCTATCTTTCTGGTTCTTCCTTTCTCCGGTATATTCATTCGAGGTCGAAAAGAAATCATTAACTTCAAAAATGCAGGTGTTGAAGAACATATTAGAGAGCTACTGGCCAAATCTGCGGTGTTACGCCGCGGTTGTCGGACCGCTGAGCATCCCTCACCGGGCCGTCCGTTACGTTGCTCCCCATTGGCCTAGTGTAGCTAACGATGCACCCCTGCGGGGTTATGCTACACTAGGCCAGGGTCGCTTGAGTAGTCCGTCCCGATCCCGGGCGGGTAGCAGGCTCTCTTTTCTAACTTTTTTATTTTAATCTTCCACGATCAATTATCCACGATCCTCGCAGAGATGCGCGCACTAAGAATTGCTATGATTTCCGCGGCATATTTTTCATCTGCTAGCTCCAATGCTTGACACTGATGGCGCAAGGAAACCGTCACGACAGGGAGGAGGTCTGTAACGGATGCCTGCTTCACGCGCAGCGTGAGTTCTTTCATTTTTCTCTGCCGGTTGCCTTCAACCTCTTCGCTCGCAAGATCAGGCCACAACTCGCTGAAAGGGCGACGCTTTACTAAGATAAAGAGGACACAAAGAGGACAGTTCTGCTCAAGGGTGAACATGGATAATGGAACAAAAAGCTAGCGAGGGGTGAGGCTGCTATGCCACATTAAATTTTTTCCTTTTTTCTTGAAAAAAGAATTAAAGATTGGGAATATAGACGGGTTACTGACGCGTTTGGAATTCTTCCTTTTCTAACCGCTGGACACGTGTGAAAATGATAACTCCGAGAATCACCAAGAGGGGGTCAACCCAGGGAGGAATGGGGACAGTATTTAACGCTTCATTATCGAAAACGATCCCAGTAAAGAAGATTATTAACCCGATGATCACCCAGAGCGCTTTCCGGCGCACGTTTCCGATGGAATTCCTTAAAAGATATAGGTAAAAGTAGAGCACTGCAAGGAGGTAAAAAGGTTGGGCGATGTATATCACGTATCGCCGTATATCGTAATCCCAAACGAAAATATCCAACGCCAAGATTATTACGCAAATAACC
>MBAA01000148.1:0-171 GCA_001940655.1 Promethearchaeota archaeon CR_4 | reverse complement strand
GGGAATGAAATCTCGTTCAATGTAAAAGAAGAGTAAGAATAAACCTACCCCAGAAGGTATGTAGGAGATATAAGTCCACAGGGCATATAATTCCTTTGCATCTGCCAGTTCTGCATTTTGGTAAAAATCAGAGAACAAAAAGAATAAACGCGTCATCCCATAGAGACTAAT
>MBAA01000047.1:6537-6699 GCA_001940655.1 Promethearchaeota archaeon CR_4 | reverse complement strand
CAAGAAATTCGAGGAAGAAGACAAGAAAGTCTACGAGAAAGTGCAGACCCGCAATGAGGCGGACTCGATGATCTTCCAGATCCAGAAACTCCTCAAGGAACAGGGCGAAAAGGTGGACGAGGCGACTAAGAAAGACATCGAACAAAGCATTGCCGACCTCAA
>MBAA01000047.1:2510-6413 GCA_001940655.1 Promethearchaeota archaeon CR_4 | reverse complement strand
CAAGGCGCCGCGGAAGCAGCCCAGCGGGCAGCAGAAGCAGGCGGGTTCGGGGGCATGCCCGGGCAAAGTCCTTCGTACGCAGGATTCGAGGAAGAAGAGCCCCCCGCTGGAGGCAAGCAGGCGAAAGATTCCAAGAAATCCAAGCGGAAAGTTGTAGACGTCGAGTGGGAAGACGAGGACCAAGACAAGGACAAAAAGGAATAATTTTTTTTCTCCCCTTCTTTTAACATTGTAACCACTGGGAGACCCCACCATGCCGGACAAGAAACGGGATTACTACGAAACACTGGGCGTTGCGAAGGACGCGAACGACGATGACATCAAGCGGGCGTTTCGCACGCTAGCGAAGAAATACCACCCAGACCTCCACCCGGACGACAAAACTGCCGAGGAAAAATTCAAGGAACTCCAAGAAGCTTATTCTGTAGTGTCGGATCCGGAAAAGCGGCAGCGATACGATCAGCTCGGGTTCGCGGGCGTGGAAGGTACGGTGGACATCTCGGGCAACGGGTTCAATTTTTCGGACCTGTTCGGGGGCATCGGGGATATTTTCGGGAGCTTTTTTGGAGGGGGACGAAATCGAGGCGGGGGCCGGCAACAACCCCGGCAGCAGGTGGGCGAGGACGTGGAGAAGGAAGTCCACGTGACCTTGGAAGATACTGTATTTGGGACGAAACGCGAAGTCAAATTCAAACGGGCGATCCCGTGCTCCCACTGTAACGGCATCGGCGCGGAACCTGGATCCGATGTGAAGAAATGCCCGCAATGCAAGGGGCAAGGGCAAGTCCGCCAGGGACGGCAAACCGTCTTTGGTACCCAGGTGTACATCACAACCTGCCCGCAATGCCGAGGCGAGGGGAAAACGTTCGACAAACCCTGTACTGCGTGTAAAGGCCGTAAGATTGAATTCGAGGAACGGACTGTCAACATCAACATCGAACCGGGCATCGAACACGGAACCATCCTCAAGGCGCCGGGCGCAGGACACATACCCGCGCCCGGTGCGATGCCGGGAGACCTCCTCGTGGGCATCCTCGTGGAACCACACTCCATCTTCGGGCGGGAAGGGAACGATCTGTATTGCATGCTCGAAATTGATTTCGTCACAACCATCTTTGGTGGAGAGGTCGATTGCCCTGTAATCCGGGGGGGCATAAAAAAGCTAAGAATTCCCCCCGGCACGCAATTTGCCACGGAGCTCCGCGTGCGGGACGAGGGTGTGCCTTACTTGCGGTCGAGTCAAAAAGGTGACATGTACGTGAAATTAAAGATCCTCCTCCCGAGGGGGAAAGATCTGACCAAGGACCAAACCGTGCTCCTCAAGAGATTCCAAGATTTATATCACGGGAAGAAATAAATCCGGCAAATTCACAGAACTTTATTCGACTTTTTACCGTAGAAATGGGCAAACAAGCATGTGAAATACGAGCATATTCCTCCCGTATTTTCCTCATCGCCCGCCCACATAAATTCCTCCAGAGGCGAGGATGCTCAACAAATACCCGGTTGTGATCCTCCCATGATACTCTCCATGCCCGATTTGCTCACCTCGCTGACGACCCTGAAGTGCCCCTGTTGCAACGGTTCGCTCCACCGGGACGACCAGCGAGATTCCGTTTACGTCAACTGTCACCACTGCGGGACGTTCGAGTTCGCCGGGTTCCGCGACATAGGTTCCGGCAAAATGATGCTGGCGTACTACAACGATGCCCGCGAGGGCACCATAGACGATGGCGTCTTGGCTTCACTTGAAAAAGTCTTGTATCGACGGACCTATTAGTGAAGCATACCTTTTCCTTTCTTCCCTCTTTTTCCAACCGTCACGAAGGGGGGTAATGAGGGGATTTCGATATGATCAAATCCAAGTGCATTCTTTGCGCAACACGCCTCCTGTGTTAGGTTTCGGGTAGGAGACAAGTTTATATTTTTACAATTTGAGATGCAATTGGCTTAAGGTGAATTTTATTCATGGCATCAATAGGAGAGATTTTCCTTCTAATTATCGTTGTAGTTGGCACCATTTGTGTGACGGGAATATTAATTGCCGCCTACGCACGGTACCGGGTGAAAAAGACGCCCGTGACGAGGTCGCTCATTTTCATGCACGTATATTACCTGTTAACAATGTTTGCCGCCCTGGTGTCATCTTTATTTGACCTGTTCGAAATTGATCTGCTCTTAAATGAAGCCGACCTGGTAAATTTCCTTGCTACCAACCCGCCATTCGTACTGCTCCACAATCTCTTCCTAAATTTACAAGTTCTCTTCATGCCGTTAATCCAATATTATTTTTATGTCTTTGCTCGCCTGGTATTTTTTGCGGGGGAGGAAAAACAGGCAAAACTCGTCAAATTGGTCAATGGAATGATAGCAACCGGCTTCGCGATTCAAGTCACGGTCATGAGTCTCTTCGTGTATGCCATTGTGGGTTCATCACGGGGATTTCCTGCAAGTTACGAATTATTATTTTTAATTGTGTATCTCCTCCCCGTAATCGTGACAATCATCACGTTGGTTTATTATTTTCTGGTCACCCTTCCCGTCTTCTTTTCTTCGGTACGATTGTGGAAACGAGTGTCCGCTGACGACCCTCACAAGAAGGATCTGCTGTACCTTGCCATCCTGGCCTTTGCCAATATCATCATTGGCGTTTTTAACACGTTGGATACTCTTCTCCTCGAAGGTGGTGGTGGTACATATCCCACAGTTGCGCTTCTACTCTTATGGCTTTGCATACCCGTAATGGAGTATGCGTCGTATCACGGTTTTTTTGCAACTAAATCCAGGCCATAATAGTTACAAACCCTCCCTGCAACCGAATCGCATATTTTTTCGATTTTTATCCTCGCAAATCCCCTGCACGCACCATGCTCGGTAAAAACTAGTTCCCACTTCTTCTTGGATCAAACCGCAGCGATATTTCCTACCTTCCAGTTACGAGGGGAACAAAATCTGCAAATTTTGACTAACTGATTAATTTTAAAGCGGGGGAATGGTCAACGAAGAGGAGAGTAATGTTGCAAGCAGTCTATGCATTGAAAGGTTCCCGTTATCAAATTAACGAAAACTCAATCCTACCAAGAAAAAGAAAAGGGGGTAGACGGGTTAATACCCGGTACCCCCGTGGTGTGTGTTTGGATGTGTGTGCAAGTGATCCTTGGCGCGCCTAACTATGAAAACTCGGGGAATATCCGCGTTGGATTGTATCCACGACATATATGCGCAATATCTCTGTAATACTTAGAGAGCGTGTATCTCCAATAGAACCAATCACAGACGAGGGACGCATCTTATTTAACACTAAACGGCTAGTCATATTCAGACAGTACTCCCGCATGTTACGTGAGGTTTAATTCCAATTAGGGGTAAGCTACGTTAAGGCTCGTGAAGTCTATGTCGAAATCGCCCCATCGATTTTCCCCAGACGTCCTCGTGGCAGCCGTGGAAGCGGCTTTTGAACACTTTAGAAACGGTTCTTTCGGTACGATCTCGTTTACTACCATATATGCCCCCCCGGTGAGTATCCAAGAAAAACTATTGCGGGACATCTTGGTCATACAACTTAGTCAACAGAAGGGGTGGCGTCGTGGGCGGGGATTCACGGAGAAAGATCTGGTAAATAAAGATGACAATGAAGATTCCGCGCTCGTCATCGTGTCCGCAGACGCGGTCGGCTTCCGGCAGGATCGTAAGGATTTTCGCATCAAACGCAATGTCAATGGGATGGGATATTACATTGCGGTGAATTTTGAACCCATCCTCCTTATTGACAATAAAATCCGCAATCCTCGCTTGGCGCAGGTCCGACATGGATTCTTGAAAATTCCTCGCCCCACAACGCAAGCGAGCAAGAATAGTACCATTTCCATCAAGTTTCCAGAGTTGCGCCAGTTGAAGATCGCC
>MBAA01000047.1:2274-2492 GCA_001940655.1 Promethearchaeota archaeon CR_4 | reverse complement strand
GGGGAAGAACACGCCCCCCCTTCAACCAAGACGCCCCTTAAAAAATCCGAAGGTTCAGAGGTATCGCCCCCTGTACCCGTACCCGCGCCGAATGTTTCCCAGCTTAAAATTGAGCTCAAAAAAACCAAGCAGATCACCCCTGCGCCCATCGTGTCGAACCCCCAAGCGAATGAACTCGTGGACGAAACACAAATGCTCAAAAAGGGGGGTAAGGAATA
>MBAA01000047.1:0-2245 GCA_001940655.1 Promethearchaeota archaeon CR_4 | reverse complement strand
TTCCTCTCCCGCCCCCGCCGAAAGTCAAGCAAACGGCCAATGTCGAGGTGTCGGATCTCGTCTTCTCCGACGACAAGTATGCCAATAATCCCGATTACCAGTACATCCTGATCGAGTGCGAGGGGTGTGGGGGCGTGATCAAGATGCCCGTGCCGAAAGCAGTGGTGCTCCAATCCCCGCTACCGGTCGTGCCGGTCACTTACGTGCACGGGAAGGACTCGCGGCATGCCATCCTCGCTCACCTCGACCACGACTTCCAAGTCCGCCGCGTCCGTTTCTCGCACCTCGTGGAAGCTGATTACTAATCGTATGTCATTCAAGCAGTTGGTCGAGAGCGTCCTGATCGTCTTGGTCGCCTTGTTCGTCTCCGGGTAGATTGATTGAAGTATTTGCAACGACATCGAGGGGAATCTCGTTTCCGCGCCGGTCATACGCCCGCATTGATGTAAAATTATACGGGTACCCGATGATGACGTGGAACAATTGCGTCCCAGCGGAGAACATGTGTAAATCTGCCGGGGAAGGAGAATTATTGCCCGTGGGGTGACTGTGCACGGACGCGATGACCGACCGGTCCGTTGGGAGATTGTGGGGGGAAAAAATTGCCGAGGTCGCGGATGACTGCATTTTGGGGGCAAGTAAATATTCCGCCAACACGCCGCCTCGAACCCGGAGTAGACCTACGAATTCCCGTGGGTGATATTGCTTGGCTTCCTCGCAAAGACCGGTGGCGAGTTGGTAGAGAATCCGGAGCTTGATGCCAGCGACATTTTCGATATAATTCCGCAGTTCTTCCACCACCATCACGACGTGGGAGGTTCCGGTCTTTTTCCACCGGATTAGACTTAATAGGAAATCCCCCGGTTTCCCGCAAATTTTTTCGAGCTCTCGCGGAAGTTCGATGCGGGGACGGTCGGGATACTTGCGAAAATCCACGATGATCTCTACTTTGGGAAGGAGGACGATGCGGGTTTTCCCTCTAACCTCTCCTGTAGCGAGGTTCTCGAACGTTTCCTGCAATCGAGCAAATTCGTCATCCACCAGTTGTTCATTGACCCGAGGCATATTGCACACAGCTCTTTTGTTCGAGGAACCCAAACCATATTTTAAGACTTGGTCTAGATAAGATGATAATATCTTGACCACCATGGTTTATGAGAGATTTTTTTTTCGGGTACGGAAATTGACTAAACTCCTCAAGCGAAATTACTAAAGTGCTTTTATTTCCCAAGTTGGAAGTGTACATACGAAAACACGGCACAACGGCCGAGGATGTTGTTGTGAATCACCCAATTATGAGCGAGGTTAAAATTAAAAATCGGGATGTTCGCATTACAAACTTTTGGTAAATTTAAAATTCCTCGAAAGCTACAAGAGCTTGTCGATTTTTATTGGGAAGTTCCAAAAAATTCAACCCGCGCAACAGCTCTGGAAGTTGGAAAAATCTTTCAACCGAGAATTACGCGCGTGGAAACGATCAAAAATCATAATTTTACAGGAGATATAAGCATGGCTCATCAAACAGAAGCAAGTCTTCAAGTCAAACTGTACGAACAAAAAATTGCCAAAGAGCAAGAATATAGCGAGAAATTGCGCACCGCCACCACCCCGGAAGAGAAAAAGTATTTCGCGAAAAAGATGTTACAATTTGGGTTTGAAGCTTCCCAACTCGCGAGAAGAATCCACTCGAACGAATAAATTCGCTGTAACACGTAAAGGAATAAAGTTGATTTAAACTTTTTATACCCCGTGTTTTGGCATTTTGATGTCGCGTCTACCCTCTTCCACAATTGGTTATAATCTGGTCACATAGCATCCGCTATAACTTTTAAACCCTTTCGCGTATTAATTTGATCTAAAGTTGAATTTTCTTCAAAATGCCGTCAGAGTTATTAATTCTATCCACAATCGGTTTTTCTAGGGATTTTTAATACCATACACGGGAAATGAGCGCGGTTCCCAAGAGAAGGAACGATAATACGAGGACATGGCCAGCATAATATTAAAGAAACCATTCCCTTCTGTTGTTGACGAAGAGACCAACGGGGGCAGTAGAGATAATTAATTCAAAAAAAAAGAAATTAATTTGATTGTTTGTCCGCCACATGTGCCTGCAAAAAGTTGTTCATCCACGCGGCAACCTCTTTGGGTTTCTCATCCTGAACAAAATGGTGTGCTTGGATGCTTTCCACTTTGATCTGGTCGAAATAATCTTCAATATGCTGCAAGTATTCCGGGATTACCA
>MBAA01000203.1:13439-13578 GCA_001940655.1 Promethearchaeota archaeon CR_4 | reverse complement strand
GGAAACGATTCGCCCTGACATTGCTTCAGCTCGAAGCACCAGGATCCCATTTTTTTGTGCAACAGGATGCGGTCGGGCAGCTAGGTGCGCGTGAAACTCGCCGCCGACTTGGCTTTTTGCACGAGCCATCCCGTATTCG
>MBAA01000203.1:9440-13417 GCA_001940655.1 Promethearchaeota archaeon CR_4 | reverse complement strand
TAGCAAGGAATATTTATATCCGCGATCGAATGCCTCTTCCAGTTCATTCACGATTTATGTTAAGTGGTTTGTTAAATATTTAGACTACTACGGGAAGATTCCTTCGATATTGCTATGAAAAAGGTGGGAATACCATAGACATAGTTAATGGGGATGGAAATAAAGGAGAAAAAGCGAAAGCTTACCCTTCGCTTGTTACTTTCTAGCCTCTTTCTGGTTGGCTTGGAAGGCTTGCCAATACTTGGACGATTTTAACAATTTCTTGCGAATCATGGGGCGCATGAGTTTGATAATGTATCTTTTAGCGCCAAGGCCTTTTACCATCGACTGCACATAATCATCATACGTGACTTGCTGGAATTTCAACATACGTTGGCTCTCAGTTGTGTCGAGCCAATCGAGGTAATACGGCCCCGGCCCGTAGGCTTCGTCAGGTAAGGCACCGATGCCGATCGCATCGAGCAAACGCCCAAGGAAGTCCTTGGCCATGAGCTGGCAGCGTGGGCCGCCCCCAATGAGAAACGTTTTCCCCCAGGCATCGTCGCACGAGATCGCATTGACCAGCGCGCGTGCCACGTCACCAGGATGCACGTACTCCACGCGAAGGTTGACGGGCATTTCGAACATATAGGGATCCATTTCTCCCCCCCCCATACTGACTGGGGGGGTAGCACTAAGGCGGCAAATGACGAACTTTAACCCCGACTTCTGGATGAGGTCCTCACATGTTGCCTTGGACTGCGAGTAATGGTCCGTTGGGTGGATGGGATCTGTAACCTTCCGTGGCGGTGGCAGGGCGAGCGTGTCCCCAAATATGCTGATGGAGGACGTGAAAATGAGGCGGGGCACGGGATTGGCGTGTGCCATCACGTCGAGGAGCAGTTGGGTTCCTTCGACATTGACCTTCTTCGTGAGGTCGGGTTTGGCCTCGCTGAGCGGCGGGAGAATCCCTGCGATGTGCATAACCACGTCGTGTCCCTTCACGGCGCGTTCCACCGAGGCACGATCGGTCAAATTACCCCACTGGATTTCAACTTTGTGGTCGACTTGCTTGGCTTTCTTCACATTTGCGGGCGTTTCTAAGTCGAAACACGTCACCTGGTGCCCCTGTCGGAGTAACTCCAAGGTGACGTTGGATCCTACGTTGCCTAACGCCCCTGTAACTAAGACCTTCATATATATTCCTCGCTCTACAGATTTTGACTACCATTTGACCGAGATTGCCAAATGCGTCACTAACTAGCTTTATTTTTGTCAAACATAGCTAAATTCTCAAACCAATTGTGCAGTTTCTTTCAAATATTACTTGATACCATTTTGAATTCATCTGCGTAAAAACAAGAGCCTTGTGATCACAAGATTGTTATTTATTACTAAATTCAGTCATTACCTGACCCTTATATGACCCTGAAAATCATTGGATTTTCGCAGTCGAGGCAATCTGTCGAGAAATTTGGTTTTATGGACCTACTTGTTGACTTTGACCAGCTTGAAGTCCTTAATGTATACCAATATGATGGTCATAGTCTCTTTTCACTACAGAGACTCAAATTCAAACCGAATCGCATCGGAGATCTAGACAAGATATTGCGGGAAAAATACAACGTGGAATATTATGAGGTGCTCCATCAACAAAATGATGAGGTCTTGTGCATCTTAAAGCAGAAGCGGGATACCGGTTTTTTTCTCGTGTTAGGTCAAGGTCCAGCAGCGTTACTTTGTCCCATTACCATACGGGAAGATGTGGTTCAACTTCAAATCTTGGCTGAGGAGGAATACCTCGTCAGCATATTTGAAACCCTTTCAAAATTCTCGGATTCGTGGAAAGTCACCCATATACGTAACATCGAAAGAATGAAAGATCTCGACCATTTCGGCCAGTTCAAGACGCCTACTCCTCGTTTTACTGCAAAGCAGCGCGACATTGCCACGTACGCCGCCCAGCATGGGTACTTTAAGTCTCCCAAACGAATTAGCGGGAAAACTATAGCAAAGCATTTCGGGATCACAGAATCGGCGGTAAATCTACACCTGAAAAACGCTGAAAACCTCGCTATGACTTTTTTCTTCGACGGAACCTAATTTCTGTTGTGCTAATTAATCCTGCTTAAATGACAGACGAGCGGAAAACTCCCTACATCTTTTTATATGCGGTTGTTGTAGGAATCTTGTTTTCTTTTTTCACGTGTTAAATCGGGATCTTGTTCAAAATCACAAAATATTCCCAAGTGAAACCTTATTTAAGCCGGGGGAGGAAAAAAGCTGACACATAGAATAATTCACATCAATCATACTTTAAACCCAGAATTTCTTCGGGATCCGTAAGCTAACCGAGCTTAAACGTTTAAATCCGAGACCAGTGTAAATTTTTAACCTCATAGTAGTCTTAGAAATTCTCCCTTTTATACGGCAAATTTAGCAAAAAAACTGAATTAATAATCCCCAGTCAGCAACCTTAAATTACTTTTGTGGCAGGAAACCTAGTAAGCAGTCAAGAATAACGTGAAGGATTCAATTAAATGGCCGATGTTGCATTGATGGTGATTTTGGGTGCCATCTTCTGTATCGTGATTTTCGCGTTTTTCCGGGAGAAATGGGACCAAACCATCATTGCCATGTTTGGCGCCATTCTCGCGGTTTTCGTCGTGTGGTTGCAACCGGGGCACGCAACTTGGGACGTAATGGGTGTGATCGACCTGAATTCCGTCTTGTTAATTCTCTCGATGCAAATCGTAATTTCTATTGCGGAAAAGGAGAATATTTTCGCCTACATTACGTTGCGACTTATTCGGTGGACACGTGGTAACCAACGGGCTTTTTTTTATCTCATCGTCACCCTAGGAACCGTTATGGCATCGTTTATTTCCAATTTCTCGATAAGTCTCCTTTTCCTCCCGATCATCATCAAAACCTGCCGCATCTTGGAAATTCCTGAAGGCAGCTATGTCTTGGGATTCATCGTCACCTCCAAAATTGCCACCACCATGACACCATTTTCCAGCGGGTCAAACATCATCTTAATTTCCGAATTAGGGTATACGTTTAGCTTTTTTGCGATCTATCTCCTCCCGATCTCGTTACTCATTCTCGTAGTAACCCTGATTCTATACGACCATTTTTACGTCCGGAAAGAGAAAAAGGTGCAACCGGAACGCAAGCTACTTTTATTAGACCTCATCAGTCCCGAAGTGGTGATCTCGAATAAGAAACGCTTTGGAGTCGTTTCCGGGGGACTCATCCTGATGTTTGTGTGCTTCATCGTACTCCCTAATGTTCCACTATTCGTGCTAGGATTCCTATTCGGCGCGGGGTTACTCCTCGTCACACGCCAGAAAATGTCCGATGTCCTGAAAAACGTTGAATGGAACATTGTCGTGTTCTATACCGCGATGTTCGTTCTCTTTGGATCTATGGCGGAACTGGGGTTCACCCAAGACTTGGGAGAGATGATTGCAGGGATTGTAGGGAACAATATCATTTGGGCGTGTATCCTAATCTTACTACTTTCGAGTGCGATCTCAGCCCCGTTGATCAACCTCCCTGTCATTCTCCTGTTTTTGCCAATTCTCCAAGTTCTTGGGGCTTCTGGGTTACCCACCGAACCTTTAGCCGTCGCACTCATTCTTGGTACCAATCTCGGGGGAAATATTTTACCGCAGGCATCCCCCAGCGACATTCTCATGTTAAAACTCGCGAAGAACTTCAAGATTGTAAATGTCAACTACACCCGACTGTTAAAAGTCAACACATTAACTTCCCTGCTTCACTTGGGTATTAGTTTAATTTATGTTTGGATATTAAGCGCGACCTTCGGTTGAGTATTATTTGTTTTTTTTTCCATTTCTCGCAGTTTTTAAGAAATGGTACGGACAGGTAGCGACCTCGAGAGGAAATTCAAATGGACTTGACCTCAGACTTATATGTGACGATGGCAGCGAGGATTATGGTCTTATTCGCGTGCGGCGGGTACCTGTTCT
>MBAA01000203.1:1182-9419 GCA_001940655.1 Promethearchaeota archaeon CR_4 | reverse complement strand
GCCACTACTGGTTCGATTTACCATACCTGATAGGCGTGTCGTTCACGGCCCTCGCTGTCAGTAAAATTTTCGACCTGTTCCTCTACCAGATGTTCTACGGGGAAGCGCAGGCCAACCAGTACGAGGTGGGACGCCCCGAGATGGTTCTCGGGCACCTCCGGTGGTTGTTTATGCTCGTGGTGACCGCCCCGCTCCTCTACGCCAACCTGCGCGTCTGGATTCCCGAACGAGAACGGGCGCGCCTTGCAATCGTGGGAATGCACGTGGGCGTGTTTGCGGTACTGATCCTGCAAATCCAGCGATACGCCGACCTCGCCGCCATCGTTCCCTACATTCTGCTCCCGGTCGCAGCGATCACCATTGTCACCTTCCTGTTCGCCTACTCCCGCAAGCGGTTGCCAAACGTGCACGGGTTGCTCGTGGGAGGGGGGTGGCTCACATATCTCGTCACCAACAGCATACGGCCCCTCCTATTGACCAGCGGGCCGGGCACTTTCGGGTATGTAGCAGTCTCGGAACTGCTGGACATGCTCGCGTGGTTGATCATCTTTGCAGGATTTATCGTGAAACCAAGATACGCTCAGAAGAATTTTACTTATGAACAATCCTTTTAAGGAAGGGTATAATGAACACAGAATTTCCCGGAAACCCTCACCTATTGAGATTTGCCAGGGTATATCCTTCAATATTAAAATTATTTGAAAATCAGAAGCACCAGCAATAAATAAATGAGAATTTGACTTTACGGGAAATTAGTTATTGTCCAAAGCAGAATTTTTAAAATACAAGAGATTTCGCCCCATTTGGTATAATCGTTCGAGAGTTTCCATAATTTCGGTTTTATCTCGTTCCCAATTTTCTGGATTAATATAGATTTGGAGGAATGCTGTGTCGAGTGGATGGTTTTGTTGAGTTCTTATTCGCTGCTGGAGTGTTACACTAAATTCCTCGGAAGCAGTCCTATCAAACAACGCACACATTTGGGAAACCTGATTCCTCGAGAGGGTTTCCAGGTCGGGAAGTAAAGTATAGGCGATGGTTTGCTTCTTCCAGTGGAGGAGGTTCTCGTCAGTCTCATCAGCTATTGCTAAGAATTGTAAGAGACCAAATGTCGTGTTGGCCCACAGAGTGACAATTTTGGAGACTTCTGTTGTGGAAAGGGGGAATCCATCGATTGTTTTCAGGTCACTCCGGGGAATGAACCCCCAGAACACGTTAGAAACAACCCCCTCGGGACAATACAAGGAGAACAAGGAGCTGGTATTGAAGCGAAGGGTTTCGGGGAGGAGGCATTGCGCCCGGCTAGCAGAGTGTCGCTGAAATTGGTCGGGGGTCGTAGCTGGGCGTTTGACCAATAAAACATTTGGATGGACAAGCCAGCGGGTGAGGGCGACATTTTGCCTGCCCCAAAATGCTGGCAAAGACTCAGGAATTGGAATAGAGTGTGCATTACTGAAAGGGTGAAGATCATAATTACCCCGAATTTGGCGAGAAGAGGAGGGTTTTATTGCCCGGTACGCCGCGCGGTCGTGAGCGATGGTGCCAAGTGATGCTAATTCACGCAGGGGCAAATTAGATAACCCGGTTGAAGAGAGGGGAAATTTTTGCAGAGTAAAAATGGAGGAAATGAATGTATTTAGAGGGGGATTGGAAAAACGAAAGAGGGGGCCCCAACTCCATTGAAAATGACTCAACCTCCCCGAATCGACCGGAAAAATCGCGAAATTGTCTCGTTCCAATACCTCTCCACAATCTTGTTTATTATATCGGGTAATAACATCATCGATGATTTCCAGCAAAGCAAGTTTTTCTTCCGGCCAGTGGCGAATTTGAACAACAAGAGTTGGAGAATCAGGGGAGGTGGATGCGTGCTTCCGAGCAATGATCATACATTCAGACAAGTGAGTTTTGTCGCTAAAATTGCACTGCCCGGATTCGGGGTGGGTGAAAATTACCTCGATATAATAATTCTCGGATAATAACTTGCGCACGGGAGTCCAGGCCGCTCCAAAAAGACACGAGATGGGGAGTACCACGGCGAGGCGCCCGCCGGGTTGCAGGAGTTTGTCTGCGAGGAGCATAAAATCCGCAGCTTGCCCTGCTGCCCCCATATTTCCCTGTACCGCCTGTTTCCGAAGAATTTTGAGTCGTCTTGCCAATAATTGCTGTTCCGTCGCAGATAACGTGCCAAAAGCAGTATTTGACCCGCTCGACCGAGAAAAAGGCGGGTTCATCACCACGAGCTGAGCATTCTGTTCCAGATTGCAAACCTCCTTTACTTGCACCGAATTATCGAGAAGGTCGAGACTACCCAGATGCCCTTCTCCAAGCGGCATAACGTGAAAGTCCCCCAGAGATGCACCGTGATTTCCAGTCAGAAAATCCCAACTAGCGGTTGCGAAATGGATTGCAAGCGGGACGACATCTAACCCTATATAACGAACGAAGTTTGCACCAATGTTAGTCATATCTATCTGTTCCTGGAAAAAATGAAGACTATAAAAGAGGAGGCTGCCAGTACCGCACGCGGGGTCAATGATTGTAAAATTACCAGGGAGTGCGTGGGATTTCCCCAAATAAACCTCCCAGGAAGGATTGGGTAAAGACAATGCGCACCATGCGAGTAAAAAGCCGCTCTCCCAGCGGGTGAAATTCATATTAAGGGGTTTCGCGAGGTGACGTGAATTGAATTCTTGGTATAGTTTTCCCAGCAGATCCTGTTTGATCGAGTCGGAGTTGGTACATAAGGAGGTGACAAGGGGGGCAAATTGCTGCAAGATCACTTCGAAATTAATTTCCTCATGACACTCCGTGAGGACTTGGAGCGCAAAAGCGAAAAAAGGTAGCGGATGTTTGGCTCCCAACACTTCAATGATTCTTTTAATGTCCGTTAACGTCCCTCTCAAGGGAATTCCACTCTTCTCACAGAGGAGGCTCGCGGTAAAAAGAATTAAGATGACCCGCTGGAGGAGGGACTCGCTTTCCCGAGGATTGGAAGGTACTTTTTCACCGAGTAGTTGCGCGATGGTTTCACCTGGCATTTGGGGCAAATCTTTGGCAATTGCTGTCAGATCCTGTTTTAATTGCGCGAGGATTCCAGAAAATGCAGGTGGACTTGAATGGAGGTTGGTTTGGAGAACCACAATGTTCCCGAATTCCGTTGCTTATTACTCCATTCCTCGAGCAGACTTTAAACCCTTCCCCGCACGGAAGGGACTCGTGAGCACGACAGTCCCGAAACCGTCCAAAGTAGCAGGTCGATCATTCATGTTCCTCGCGGGATTTTTGATGGGGTTTGTAGGCCTGTTCATAAGTGCTCTCGGCACGCCATCCTATGTGACGGCATGTCTTCGGGGACTTTTTGGGAGCGCCTTCCTGACGATCTTCTTCATCGTTCGCAAGAATTTCCACCAAGTAAATGTCATCAGACTCAATTGGGCAGCAGGGGGAATATTGGCCGTGTCAAACGCGGCCACGATCTTTTTCTATTTTACCACCATATTAATCGGAGGATTTGCTTTCGGCGCGTTCATGCTTTACACGGGGGGGATTTTCGCCGTGATCTTCGTCCGGTTGATTCTCAAGGAAAGAGTGCGACCCTTACATTACTTCGCTTTCGGCCTCGCCACGATGGGGGTGGCAACCATTATGGAGTTTTGGAGTGGAGTTCAGCTCAATATGGGAATTATAACAGGAATCTTGTCAGGGATCTGCTTGGGGGCCAATACGCTCAGCAAGAAGATGTATTATAAAACACTCGACCGGCGGGTTGGTTCTCTCAAACAATTTCCAGAAGTCCCAATGGTGCTCGCCTGGTGGTCAACCTTGACCCTCGGCATCATTTTCCTCATTCCGACTCTTTTCTACTTCGCGGAATCCCCGTTTCCAAATATGGGAATAGTCGTTTTGTTTGGCCTTATTCCGACCGCTATCGCATTCTCGAGCTTCAACTACGGCCTGCGGGCCGACCGCGGCGGGGACGTCCTCATCCTCTCGTATGTCGAGCCCGTTGTCGCGACCGCACTCTCGGCCATTGTCGGTCAGAATCTCTCCATCTTCCTGCTGCTCGGCGGAGCGGCGATTATCGGAGCAAATATCCTTATCCTTCTCACGCATTCTAACAGTGATTGAACTAAGCATCTGATTAGAGATTATATTTTAAAATTCCGGCGAATTCGAATTAATTTATATGAACTAAGTATCTGATTAGAGATTATATTTTAAAATTCCGGTGAATTCGAATTAATTTATATGAATATATTATATGAATGCTGTTATACTGGCGGGAGAATTACAGGTCTTGTTGTTTCTAAGTTATTCGGAGGTTCTCACCATTTTATTTTCGAATCATGTAATATTAAATAGTCCAACTTTTATCTTGTAATCAGTGGATGTGTCGAGTGTTCAAGTCTCACGGGGTGCGTCGTTCATAGTAGCGCATTACTTCTCGCTTACACGCAATTTCGAAGGGGTGTTATTGCTAAGTCCTTCCGAGATCGCAACGATCGAACGAGTTTCCACGGAATTCGGACTACCCGTGAATATTGAGCAAATTGCAAATGGAACCATTGTCTACGTGGGAGAGGACTTTTCCCGCGAGCGTCTTTTACAGATACGCAATATACTCTTCCAACAAGTTGATGTTTTGAACCCCGAGAACTTACCGGCTCGTTACTGGGAATGGTATGACTCTTTCACAAACGAGCGATTCTACTTCAAAGTTGCATGGGAGAAGATCGAACAAGTAATCTCCGTTCTCTTCCGATCTTTCCTCCGGGACAAGCGGGCTTCTGATATACTCCCACGCATTTCAGAGAGAGTCCCGAAAAATAACGAGTAAACATCGGAAAAAACTCATCCACTTTCCGAAAAGCAGTCTTGGAACGAGTCGTATAAATCCCAGTTGTTCGGGACTTTGCCAATCCGGTTTTTATTTAAAGGCCAGTTCATGAGATTTTACTAACACCGAGGTGGATGCTCGTGTTATTCTCAGAATTGCCGGAAACGCTGACCATCGTCTTGGGTACGCGCGGATCCATGCCCATTCTCACCCGGGTCTGCATGAAGTGCCACGCGGACGACCCCAAAAGTTTTGAAGACATTGCCATGGAAGAGTTACCTTCGATTTCCTATGAAACGGGAATGCAAGCTTGCGAGGCGGGCCTCAAGGAAAAACGGGTGAACTATACCGTGCAATGCAAGTCGTGCGGACACA
Organism: Promethearchaeota archaeon CR_4; assembly: GCA_001940655.1. Classification (GTDB taxonomy): domain Archaea; phylum Asgardarchaeota; class Lokiarchaeia; order Sigyniarchaeales; family CR-4; genus CR-4. Next base: position 4,204 of record MBAA01000203.1, on the reverse strand, counting down.
CATTCATCCTCCAAGTTCGCAGTTATATTGATCCGCTCAACGCGGGGAGCATCCTCAATCACGTCTACGAGCTTAGCGAGGACGGGGCCACGAATTATGGCCAGCTTGGACATTTTGTAAGTCTCCTAACTGACGAATAGGCAGTTTCGGCACGGTATTCCTAATATTTTTTAAACTTTTTCTAACTAAAGTGCCAATGACATTGTTAAAAGCATTAGTTCATCATTTTGCAAATCTGCAAACGCTTTTATAGTCGGCTTAATTCCATATATCATAAGATTTGACCTTTTACAAAGATATTGAAAAAAGGGTGCTTGCTCAAATAGATATCAAGTAGATATATTACTGGGAAGTAGGTTTTGGGAATACATCTACAAGTTGCCTAGAATTAAGAAGAATCCAAGTAGGGAGTAATGAAACGATCTTGACAGAGAATAATTTTACCGAAAATACAATTGTCGTTCGATTTTCCAACCTTACGCGCCGATTTGGGAAATTTACCGCTGTATCTAGCCTGAATCTTCAAATCCACGAAGGCGAGATTGTCGGCCTGCTCGGACCCAATGGCGCAGGAAAATCAACCACCATGAAAATGATGGCGTATCTCATCCGTCCAACTGAAGGCGACATTTTTATTCGTCATAACGGGACATTGGAGCGTCTCACTAATACTAACAAGGATTACCTCCTTGATAGATTCGGATTTTTGATCGAAAACCCGGCATTTTACGACAACGTGACCCCACGTCAAATTCTAAGTTATTTCGCCGAATTACGCGGATATCCGAGTAAATTAACGCACAAACGCGTGGAAGATGTCGTTACCATGATGGGTTTATCTGAGTGGATTGACAAAAAAATCAGCACGTTTTCCAAGGGCATGCGCCAGAAAATCGGGATTTTGTCAACCATCGTACACGACCCCCAGATCGTGGTATTAGACGAGCCCTCCACCGGATTAGACCCAAAAGCACAAGTAGAAATCCGGGAATTCTTGTTAAAATTGAAAAAAATGGGCAAAACCATTTTCATAAGTAGTCACCTGTTGTACGAAATCAGTGAAGTGGCGGATACGGTGGCCATCCTGAATCATGGCCAGCTCATCGCGTGTGATACGGTTGAAACCTTGGAAGCAAAAGCTAAGAAATCTATCATACAACTCGAGCTTTTTCCTAATCCAAACGGGCAGCTACAGGAGGTAACAACACACCTCACGCAACTCGTTTCTCCCCTCACGGGGTTGGAATCCCAGAAAAATCAAGTTCGCTATAACGGAAATACTCGCGCTTTTGAAATTCTCTTTGATGGGAATCCAGAACACCAAGTGCAAATTTTGAAGACCTTAACAACTAATAACTTCAATGTTAGCGATTTTTCTGTCCCCCGCGCGGGATTACTGGAAGATCTCTATTTGAACCTGATACAGAAAGGGGAGAATGATCAAAATGAGTGATTCTGTATTAGAAGAGCAGAGGTTTGCCCCGTTACAAGAAGAGTTACGCATGGATTTAGGGAAAGGGCGGGCTCTCCGGCAGATAAAGAAGACAGTTATTTTCGATGGTCGACGAAATTTCAAAAAATTGATTGCAATGATCCTGATTAATACATTATTTGTAATTTTATTCTTGATCATCAATGTATTGCGAGATCAACCTCCCGAAGAAGCAACAGATTATGTGATATCTTATCTCCAATTTTTCAGCTTCCTTATGTTAATTACTGCCATTTACTTTGGAGGATCTATCATCGTCGAAGATTTCGAGAAACAAACGGGAAATCTCCTGTTTCCAAAGATCGAGCGAGGTCGCTTGTTGATAGGGCGCTATGTCGCGCGATTCACATTTGCAAGCATTTCATTAACGGTGTATTATGCGGAAGTTGCCCTCCTCACCTACATCAATTACGAAACCGTCCCAGTGGTCATGTGGGAATCCCTTGGTTGGGCTATCTTATATCTGCACTTAGTATTATCATTCGTGACATTAATGAGCGGCCTCTTAAATCGGATCGCGACAGCCCAGGTGGCTAGCTTGTTATTTTTACTAATGGTCTTTAACATTATAATTCAGATTTTAATGTTCACCGAATCCACGATCGAACCATTGTTCATCCTAACATATTACGGTAACATCATAACCGCTTGGTTCAACATGCCAGCAACGAGATACGAAGACAGAAACCCATTTGGTCCTATGGGTTTACTTGATCGCACTTTTCGTAGCTGGGCTACCCCCAGTGCAGAGGGGATGATCATTGGTGTGATAATTTACAGCACAATCTTACTTGTCGGAGCGTTTTTGATTTACCGAAGAAAACAAGCAAAATCTTAGACCTTTACTTTACCCTTTCTTTTTTTAACAAGGGCAAATCTAATGTCCTTATGGAAGATGCATCCTCTCCCACGGTGATGAATGGTACGCGGCGTGATTTTCGAGAAAGTTGGAAATTATTGAAAAATAACTATCGGGCTTTCTTGGGGATTGAATTCTTTGGGATGGGAGCTTTTGTGCTGGTTATCATTGGTTTCTTTTCCATTCAATCTCTGGTGGATCCGAATTTTGCGGTAAATTTTTCCCATGACTTTATCAGATCTATGAATTACCGTTGGGTGGTATTCGGAATTGCAAATATAATTCTAACCACTTTCATAAACTGTCAAACGGGATTGGCATATGACGTGATGTCATCTGGGGAGATGTTTACAGAGTTCAGAAGTGCTTTTAGTTATTTCCGGCAACATTGGTGGAAATATATCTTAATTTCTTTTTTGATGGGGGGATTGGGATTATCAATTTACGTGGGATCCCTCCCTCTGATATCGCAATTTCCAGGACTTTTGTCCCTGTTTAGTAATCCAATTGGATTTCTGATCATTCTCCTTGCTTTTGGTATCGGATTTCTCTGGTATTGTCTCTGGGTGCAAAGTCTCGCGAGCATCAATGCTCAAGGAAGTTTTCTACGATCAATTCGGGAAAGCATTCGCATTTTTCGGGCGAATCCAAAACGAATCCTGTCCACATGG
>MBAA01000203.1:0-1168 GCA_001940655.1 Promethearchaeota archaeon CR_4 | reverse complement strand
AATCTTCATATGTCCAAGTTTTGTTTTCGAAATATTCCTTGGATTGTTAAATCCCCCGCTCCAGAACGTGGGGGTTCTCGTCAGTATTTTTATCATAGTTTTTGGATTATTCGTAATTTTCATTGGTTTGCCTCTGCGTGCGTTAATTGTAACGGGATTGTACAACAATATTGAATTCAAGCGATTTCCTACCAAATCAAAATCTCCTTGAAAAATGTGAACCAAAATGCGCTAAAAGTTAAATATTAATTAAGAAGGGAATGCGCGATAAAAATGGAAGAGGATCCTTCACAAGTAGGGCAAAATAACAGTCTCGTCCGTGAAAAACTGGTGTTGACTGATCCCAAGATCATTCGAGTCGTCCTCCACGAACAGAAGCTGCAAATCTTGAACATCCTCCTCCACGACATGAAAAATATCCAAGAAATCAGGGAAGCGACAGGACTTAATCCAGGAACCATCAAACGGAATTTGGACGAGCTGATGGAATATGATCTCATTTTCATCGCGGCCATCAGGAAAAGCGACTATAATATCACGATGAAATATTACCGAGCCGCGGCAAATCGGATCGAGATCTCTTATCATCTTGTTTGAACGGGTCGTTTTTTCGTTACCAGTTTTATCTAATGTTGCTAAATTCAATTATTCTTCATTTTTTAAAGAAGACAATCGATTGTGCAAGAATCTGAGCAACCTGCAGCATTAAAGGACAAACGTTCCTTTCTTAACTCAACCAATATATTTACGAAAACATCATAAAGGTGGTAGAACATGTTGAGCAAACCTAAATTCGAGTTTGAAATTGACGCGCCAGAGGAGTGGACTTCAGACCGGAAAGACACGGGAGTAGTCTTCACATACGACCTGGATCCTACAGTAAAGGTGATCATAACTTTTAACAAGGTACCGGCAAGTCTCGACATCCACAAGGGAGGCCTCGAGTTTTTTGTCAACGAGGTGAAGAAACAACTCGAGGATGCCGAGTTCCGAAATGAGGAACGGGTCGAAATTAATGGATTGCCCGCGATCCAGTTTGAATTCCTTCACACGCAGAAAGAACAGCGGGTCCACAAGTTGCAGGTGTTTGTGAAGGATGGAGAGCGCCTCTATTCAATCACTTGTATCGCTCCGGAGGAGAAATTCTATGGAGCAAAACCGATGTTTG
>MBAA01000042.1:14704-15324 GCA_001940655.1 Promethearchaeota archaeon CR_4 | reverse complement strand
AGCTATGGAACGAAATGCTTGGGTAAGGGTGATTTAGGGAACGTGTATCAAGAGTCTATCTATAGAGATGATATGAATCTCGCTCTCAGATTTTGAATTTGAATTCACAAGCAATCAAAAGTATCAAATGACTTAATTCCATCTCTTAATAAGCGGTAATAAACTCAGGGATGATGCATTTCTCTTGATTGGGATTATTTTATCCTTCAGTTCAGGATTTAGGAGCGATATTGTTGTGAATGCAAAGTTTTTTCAATTATTTTTCGAGAACGAATTTATGAAAATTATGAAAAATTACCCTAGTTTCGGTTTTTTTTCTCGGGTATGGACGAATCGGATTAGAAACGATTAAATAACGTTTAATGTCGGATTAATCGAATAGGAGGTGAATCTCCTAATTGTGGGTTCCGACTCAACCATATTATTCATAGAGTTATTCTTATATCAAAAACAATTCAAATTCTCTTCTCATTCAATGTTACAACAGGAATTTAAACCATAAATTGCTAGGGATTGGCAATTTCAGAGGATTTTTTTAGAGATCTCTAACGGTTCGTCATAATGTTTGTAGGAAATTCAATATCACAGGGTCGAGATGGAGATAGGGCTTTTTCGATAAT
>MBAA01000042.1:12636-14448 GCA_001940655.1 Promethearchaeota archaeon CR_4 | reverse complement strand
GCGCGTGGAGAGGATCTTACCGAAAGCTTGCTTGACGTGGAAGGCTGCCGCGCGCCCCGTCCAGTTGTTGAAGAAATACTCTTGCTCGCGGGGGGACGCCAGCACGGCGTCCCGGAGCTGGTGTTGCTCGGCGGGGGTCAGGCTTGGGGGTCTTCCGGAGCTTTTTTTTTGAAGAGGCCCTCGAGGCCCCCGGCGTTGAAGGCCTCCACCCAGCGGCGGACGGTGTTAGCGCTCACGCCACACATCTTGGCAACTGCTTCCGCGTTTCTCATCTTTTTCATCAGAATGATCGCGTGGAGGTGGCGGACCTTATCCGCATCTTCTTCCTTGTTGTAAAGCTTGACGAGCGCCCGGTAGGTTGGCACCGGGCGCGTGACCTTGACGTTCGGTGGCCGACTCATGTTAGACGCGAAGAATGGCAGAGATTTAAGGTCTTCCCAAATTTTGTCGGGCAACCGGTCTCTTCACTCGAATTACCGACAATCATTATGACGGAAAGTTCTGAGATTATTTAATATTATTTAATCATTGATAACATCCGGGGAAGATGTCTGGATACGAATGTCAATAAATTACAAAAACCAGACAGTATGACAAATATGGACGGGGCAATTCGGACTTCCAGTAATAAAAAAATGAATTGATCTTGGCCTTGAATTATGAAAACTTTATTACAACGGTAATTGGGAGTAATATAGTAGCGATGAAGCGAGAAACTCCTTTTCAAAATTATTTCAGAGGTTAACTATAAGAACTCACTTTTGATATGGATTCCGTGTATAGCATTATCCGAGCTTACAAATTTGCACAACATCCAGAGGTAATCTGAGTGAACGGTGGCGAGCAAATTGCACGAGTTCTTCAAAAACACGGAGTAAGATTTCTCTTCACCTTATGTGGAGGTCACATCGCTCCGATTTTAGTGGAATGCAATAAACTGGGAATCCGGGTGGTCGACACGCGGCAAGAAGCCACTGCAGTATTTGCGGCTGATGCTGTGTCCCGACTGAGTGGAATACCAGGTGTGGTGGCAGTGACTGCCGGGCCGGGGGTGACGAATTCTATCACTGCAGTCGTAAATGCGAACAAGGCCCAGTCTCCGCTAGTACTATTAGGAGGAGCAGTTGCACAGATCCTTCGTGGTAGGGGGGCATTGCAGGATTTAAATCAGCTCGGATTGTTGAAGAGCATCGTCAAGTGGGAGACAGCCATTACCCGGGATTGCGATGTGGAACAGCGACTCGACAAGGCCTTCAAAGTAACCCAAACAGGCGTGCCTGGACCCGTGTTCGTGGAGTGCCCAATCGATCTTTTATACGAGGAGGAACTCGTACGGAAACTTTACGTGGGTTCACCCGACCGTCACAAAAAGGAATCGTTCGCCGAACGACTTACCCGTTTTTATCTCAACCGCCAAGTAGATCACATCTTTGCTTGTGCGGCAGAGGATCTCCCGCCAGTTAGCGCCCCAATCCAAGAAGAATTTATCCGCAATATACCTCAAGAGAATATCGACATTTCGGAAAAACCGGTAGAGTCTAAGGATATCAACCGAGCTATCGAGTTACTGCGCAATTCCATCCACCCCGCAATGCTCCTCGGAAGCCAAGTCGTGCTCAATGGTCGTTTAATACCTCAGGTGGTTAAGGCTATCGAACAAATTCAGATTCCGGTGTTTCTTGCGGGTATGGCAAGGGGACTATTACCCACAGGTCACCCCCTGTTCTTCCACCAAAGTCGAACTCAAGCGCTGCGAGACGCGGATCTCGTGATTCTTGGTGGCGTTCCGTTGGATTTCCGTCTGAATTACGG
>MBAA01000042.1:8868-12619 GCA_001940655.1 Promethearchaeota archaeon CR_4 | reverse complement strand
TGGCTGTACATATAGCAGTAAACCGCAGCCCACACGATCTAACTCAGAATCGGAAGTCAGAATTAGCAGTCCACGGAGATCCTGCAACGTTCTTAATCGCATTAGGTAATGTGATATCCAACCAAAATAGAGTTCCTAACCGCAATGAATGGAGAAAATTTTTAGAAGCAGCAGAGGGGGAGAAGCAAAAGAAACTCGAGGCTTTAGGGAGAGAGAAATTAACATTCATTAATCCCATTCATCTTTGTAAGGAGGTTAACAATTGCTTAGATTCAAATAGTGTTGTTGTTGTAGATGGTGGGGATTTCGTGGCTACTGCATCTTATATCGTTCATCCTCGCACTCCTTTGAGCTGGCTCGACCCTGGTTCTTATGGAACCCTTGGCGTAGGCGCAGGATTTGCACTCGGGGCCAAACTCGTCCGTCCCGACGCAGAAGTGTGGATTCTTTATGGAGATGGGGCAGCAGGGTATAGTCTCATCGAGTTTGACACGTTCGTGCGTCATAAAATACCCGTCATTGCAGTCATCGGAAATGACGGCGGGTGGGCCCAGATCGCCCGGGATCAAGTGGAAATCCTCCACGATAACGTCGGGACAGTCCTGCGACAATCTAATTACCAAGAGATCGCCAACGGTTTAGGCGGCAAAGGATTTATTATTAAGGACGAAAGCGAAATAGCATCGTGTTTGCAAGAAGCAAAGAAATTATGTGCTTCCGGTACGCCAGTCCTCGTGAATGCCCTCATCGGAACAACTGAGTTCCGAAAGGGTGCGATCTCGATGTAGAGACAAGGAGAAGATTAATACGTAACTACTCCCGTTATATCAGAAAACATACCACTTCTTCGAGACGAGGAAATGCCAAGGCAAAAACCAAACACCCACTTGAAAATCTGTGCAGACTTGTGCGGGCGCATAGTGGAAATAACCGAGAAAGGAAGTATAGTCACATTAACGGTTGGATCTAATATGGTTGTGGACGACACCGGTCTCATCCACGGCGGATTCATCTTCGGCCTCGCCGACTATGCCGCTATGGTGGCCGTGAACCACCCCAATGTCGTCCTCGGGGCCGCTAACGTCAAATTCCTGAAACCCGTGAAAGCGGGAGAAACGCTTGTAGCCACCGCCAGCAAACAGGTTGGTCTGGGGAGGAAAATGGAAGTCAAGGTGGACGTTTCACGCGAAGACATCTCAGTCTTTTCTGGGGATTTTACATGTTTCGTTCTCGATAAACACGTCTTGAATTGAGATCCTAGTGGAATAATAATTTTTCTCCTTGATTTCGTTTAAGAATCCTCCTCAATTTCCATTCGAGTGAAATTAATTTTTCAATCAGGAAACCAAACTGCAGCAAATAATATATAAAAGATACGAACTGAAAGGAGGAGGAGAAGTTTATTTTAAGGAGGAGGGAAGAGACTCTGCAAAGTGATATAAATCGTAAACAATCCAGAGGCAAACGCCACAACGTAATAAAGGATCTTTAACGCAAGCTTGTGACGTTCCAACTTGAACTTAATAACCTCCGTGCCCACCCACATAGCGCGGATTTTCCCAGCAGTTATTAATTCTTGGACGATGAATCGCATTGCCTTCCCGACAGGGCGAAATTCTACCTCGAGTTCAGTCATAGACACGGAAGTGTAGTCCGAGCGCAGGTTATTGACGGAATCCGCTACGAAATCATACGTAGCAACGATTTCCCCGCCCCGGAGGAGCACCAGATCTTCCTGCTGGCGAATCGCATCCGCCAACACGTTCGGTTCGACTTTCAAAGCGACTCTTAGTTGATTCGTGTCCATCACGTTTTTATTGCCCCGGAGAAGTTTGTAAATCTGGCGAACCAATGGTTTGCGGAACTCCTCGAGTATTTCGCTCAGGCATGCTACAATCATGTTGGCGTCCTCCGCGTATCCCACGCAGGTAACCTCGCCGTCTCCGCGTGACCCTGTGGTTGCGGTGCCATGCACTCTTACGATCATTGCTAATTTTCGCCGCGTGTACTTGCCTACCGCGATTGCCTTCACCTCCGCGACCATCCCGCTGGGGGTATCCTGGAGATGTTGAACTACTGGTTGGAAGTTCATGCTTTCGACAATGTGGGGCACGTCAGCGATGAGTCCCCGAATGTCTTCCCCTTTGAACGTAATCGTCTCGCTCGTCTTTGCCCATTTTGCAATTATTGCGTCAAATTCACGTTCGGAAACTTTTATGGGTTCCATAAGGTCGCACACGGACCGCAGCGTGAACGGGGTCACGGTGATTGCATGGGGTTCATTGCGTGCATCGATGTAATTGACGGAGGAGTGGACACTTCCTTCGACACAGTCTTTCGTGGGGGTCAGTTCGAACTCGAGACTCCGAAAACCGTTCGGTTCAATTTTCGGAACGCGCCGTATTTCGTCCGTAGTGAGGTTCAAGCATTCCTGCGGGTAACTCACGAGCGTGACCGTGACATCGGTAATGCTGGTCTCGGTGGCATTCTTGACCTTGACCTTGTAGACAAATCTCGATCCCACGATCCGTCCGCCCCGGTAAGCATACACCCCCGGCGCGGTCTCCTTGTCTTCCGCTTCAACAATCAAGGGAATGACCGCAGTTTCAGGCGGGGATGTCGTCTCTAGCAATGCAGTTAGGACTGTGGTTTGGGAACCAGGTGTTCCTCCTGAGGAGCTGAGGGACGTCGCTTGAAATTGACGTGCTCGCCTAGCATATGCCTTCTTGAGCGAGGTAATGGTGAGTAGGCTTAAAAGAGCAATTATAATGATGATGATCACCAATACAATCCAAGGCCAAATATCTGTGACCACGGTAATTGTCAGGTGGTAAACATCACTATCCCCCTCTGCATCGGTCACGGTCAACGTTACCACATACGTTCCCGCGGTTACATACCGATGTGTAGGATTCTGAAGGGATGAATTACTTGTGCCATCTCCGAAATTCCACTGGAAAGTCAAGGGTAACACCCCATCGGTTGAATTATCCGTGAAACTCACCCACTGGCCGGTAACGAGCGAGGTCACGTTGGCCACGAATGACGCGCGGGAATAATTGAAGACATAATTGTCATGCACGGAATTAGTCAGGTTCTCATTCGAAACAGGCATCGTGATACTTTTTATCAACCAATTCTGGCAGACCTCGTTATAACAACTTGTACTATTCAAAGAAACCCCAATTTCATTTTTTGAACATGTATTCCCAGAAATATATGTTCCATTAGAGCTAGTAATTTGAATGCCAGAATACACGTTTCTTGTGCAGTTGTTCCCCAGCAGGGTATTGTTGTTCGAGGATGAATCTAGGAGGATGCCCAGAGCATTCCCCGTGCAATTGTTCCCCACGAGCGTGTTGTTCGAGGAATCGGTGATTTTGATCCCAGCGTAGCTATTTCTCGTGCAGTTGTTCCCACTGAGAGTGTTGTTCTTTGAATTCTTGAGATAAATGCCGAATTGACCGATCCCCGAGCAGTTGTTCTCGATGATGTTGTTGCGGTTGGAATTATACAGAATTATCAGGATGTTAAAATTCACCGGTTGGTGGATGGTGGTGTCATTGCAGTACGCCAGGAGTACTTCCCCTGCATCCGCCGGGATCATCGGGATTGCACTCTGATTGACAAAGTACCAGACCCGCCGGTTATTCACGTAGTTCGTGTCATTAATGGAGAGGGTCACCATATCTGTTAATAACCCACTTGCAAAAATGCCACACTGGTTCATAATATTTTTGGTGAGATTGTT
>MBAA01000042.1:7934-8858 GCA_001940655.1 Promethearchaeota archaeon CR_4 | reverse complement strand
GCGTCGAGATAAATACCGTATTGAGCGCTCCCTGTGCAATTATTCCCATCGAGAACGTTGCCCGAGGAAGATCGAAGGAAGATGCCATAATTGTTCCCCGTACAGTTGTTCTCGCGGAGGGTGTTATTTTCCGAGGAATCATAGAGGTGGATGCCCTGAGCGTTCCCCGTGCAATTATTCCCCACGAGCGTGTTATTCGAGGAATCGGTGATGTTGATGCCAGCGTAGCTATTTCTCGTGCAGATGTTCCTGCTGAGCGTGTTGTTTTCTGAATCTTGAAGATAAATGCCGAATTGGGCGTTCCCCGTGCAAATGTTCTCCGTAAGCGTGTTGTTCGGGGAAGAAAAGAGGTGAATACCTAGTGCGTTTCCCGTGCAGTTGTTCCCGGTGATGTTATTGCGGTACGAGGAAGAAAGGACGATTATGACGCTGGCATTCACTGGTTGGAGGACGTTAGTGTCATTACAATAAACCAGGAGCACCTCTCCGGCGTCCGTTGGAATCGATGGTGCATTTTCATTTACTTTATAGCAGACCCTTCGGCCATTCACGCGGTTAGACTCATCGATGGAGTTAGTCAGCATTTCACTTTTGGACCCTTCTGCAAAAATACCGCACCTATTCATTACGTTCTGGGAGAGGGAGTTGTTTTCTCCTTCGAGGATTTGAATGCCGAATTGGGCGTTCCCCGTGCAATTGTTCCCCACGAGGGTGATATTCGAGGATTCTCCAATGGCGATGCCGCTTCCGCTAGTAGGAAACATTAACCAGATATTTGTAGTATTTTCCGTGAAGGCGTTGCCTGTGCAAGTATTGTCAGTCAGTGTGTTGTATTCCCCATATACAACACCAATACCAACCCCCATGTTTCCCGTGCAGTTGTTCCCAATGACCGAATTGTTGAAAGCGAAAAGTACCCAAATG
>MBAA01000042.1:1651-7923 GCA_001940655.1 Promethearchaeota archaeon CR_4 | reverse complement strand
ATTCCCTGAACAATTATTTTCCGTAACCGTGTTGTTGTACGAGTTGAAAGAGAGGTGAATACCAATACTATTCCCGTTGCAGGTGTTCCTGAGCAGCGTGTTGTTGAAAGCGTCTTGGTCAAGGCAAATTCCAGAGCGGATTATATTGTTGAGACAGGTGTTCTCCTTCAACGAAATGTTCATACAATTGGGTCCGGAAAGGTAAATCCCCGCATCATTATTAGAACAAAAGTTCCTTTCGAGTGTGATGTTTGAGCAAGTGATAAGGCGTATGCCAAAAATATCATCCCTGAGGTTTCCCGTGCAGGTATTATTTCGAAGGTCAGCATTCGTGATATTTACGAGAGAAATCCCGGCATTATTAGTAATGCCACCCGCATTAAATACCGTGCAATTTTCGATCCGGAAATATGCGTTAGTATTGGTGATATTGATGCAGCTCGTGTTCCCGCCCCCATCGATGAGAAGGTCACGAATGATGTATGGGTTTTCATAGATGCCAGACCCAGTAACATTGGGGCAATCATTCCAGTCATGATCCGGATCCGTGCCATTTATGAAAATAACTGGCGCAAGATCACTTGCGTGTGGTGGAGGCAGACTCAATTGCCTTGAAGGAATAAGGCATTCACATTTTTGAGTGGCGGGTACTAAGGCGAAGATCAACCCGCACACAATAAATAAAAAACTTGCAGATTTTCGTGACATCATCCCGTTAAATCTCGTTGGGGTGTGAAAAGTTTGCGTCATACGTACATCCCGGACCAGTCTATACCAGTACCATTCCTTTTAGGTATTAATTAAAATTCACGTGAATTTGTCCGCATCACACAATGTTGGTGGTTGTAAATTGAAAGCACGTAGGGAAATAAAAATCAAAGAAAAGGGGATATTACAAAAGTGCGCGAAAGATGTGTTTGATCATATTGGGTATGCAATGGGTCCATAATAGTTATATTCTCCTTCTTCTTCACCTTTCTTGAGGTATATAGACTTGCCAGAAAGAACAATTACATATGAAAAACTGAAAGCAGATATTGATTCAGGTAGAGTCAGACCTGACGAAATTTATCGCCTAACAATAAGTCTTACATACGCTCAATTGCTCGAATTTTTGGAACTCCGCGAGAGTTATAAGGGGAAATCCATGAGCGATATGGTTCGAGATGGGATTGCCGCTCTACGTCGCCAGCGCGCTCATGACACAAATGGAATAGATCTTCGCGCCACCGTTGAGAAATTAATTCAAGACCAGCGTTCTCTCCAACAGCAATTGCAGGAGAATGTCAAGAAGCTTTCTACTATTGAAGGAACTGAACCTACCTCAGAAGAGAGAGAAATATTCAAGGGCAAAATCTTAATGTTTCTTGGGGATATAGGACCGCTTGCGTCTAAAGACTTAGCAAAATACGTTGGAATTGATTGGAAGGTAATTGACAAACTCTGCGAGGAACTTCTTTCTCAACAAGCAATTGAATGGGTCGGGAGCAAATGGAGGGTGAAACAATGAACGTAGAGGCTAAGGTAAAAATCAATATCTCAGATAATGACTGGGATTTTATAACCCGGTATCTCGAAATGTGGGCGCGGAAGAGTCCCGGGTCGGCCCGAACCCGAAAATCCGCGATTTGCCGCTTACTCTCCTACGCGAATCGAGGGACGCTGATGGCTATCACTTCCGATGACGTTGAAGCATATTTGACCACGATTGATAGAATTACGGTTAAACGAGGAGGAATTAATCAACCGGTCCGGTTAAATTACAAACGGACGCAACTCGCTCTCTTGCGATCCTTCTTCAAAGCGTTCTCTCGTAAAGCTCGTAGAGAATTACCAACATACATATCACCCGTTCCCGAGGGTGGGACTTATCAGTTCTCTCCAGATCCCGCGCCTTCTCTTGTTGAGCGGGAAAAAGCGCTTGAGGAACAAGCATTCACAATTCCCCAATTACTCCGAGTTCTCCAAGGGTTATATTATGAGGTTCCCAATCAGCACTACAATAAAGTCCCTCGGGAGAGTTTTATGATTGGAGCTCTTCTTACAGTTTGTGGACCTCGAATCTCGGAGGTTTGTTCCATTGCTCTCGATGATGTAAATATTAAAGAGGGATATTTCCGGACCGGGATTGCTGACAATGCTCGTAAAAATAATTCAGACGGCGCCACTCCACTCTATTTTTGCTTTCCTGATGTTGTTGCAAATTTACTCTCAATATATATCCGAAACCTGAAATTGGTATATCCCTCTACGGAGTGGTTATTCCCAAGCATATATCCCACAAAACACTTGCCTACTCGGTCATATATGCTGACGTTGAGTAAGTTAGGTCTTCCATTTCCAGTAAAGACACATACCTTTAGGCGGACTTTTGAAACTTTCCAAGCGAGAAATGGTGTTCCCCTTCATTACATAGAGGTACTCTCGAATCACGCAATCACTTCCGTAGTCATGCGTCATTATGTTCAAATTACATTGTCTGAACGGCGAGCCCTTAGTGAAAAGTATTTTCCCCAAGAATATAGACCTATTATAGAATGGCTAGACTCCCTTTAAGCCTCTTGTTCAATACCATTTTCATCATGATGTCAGCAAAACAAGTGATGTTACGAAGGTTCCGGTTAGTTCATCACTCCCTGATCTGAGATTTATTCTGGACATAATTAAATCAAACGATATAGAAAACGAATCGGATTGAATATAAACATTAGATTCATTTTTTTGCAATATCCGGGGGTAATATCTCATATTTACTCTAAATTCACCAGAAAAAGGATTGAGAAACCTTATTCTTAATGGAATCCGTTCTCCTCTAAAGAATAGGGTTCCGTCACGATATCCATCTCGAAAAATTTCATCGCTTAATTGTTCGATAGGATTTAGGCGGTCTTGATATTGAGGAGTTGAGCGCACCTGATCCCGTCTCGCATTGTAATCCAACAGAATTAATGAGGATCTTTCTTCCCAATTTAAATCTTGGGAAGGTATATGGAATGCATCGAACAAAATTCGAGTCATTAATTTTTGGAAAGTTTGAATGATTCTTATTATTCGTGGGATATTGCGCTTAGAAATATCTTCACCATCATGGGCAATGGCATTTCTCAAATCATAGAGTTTCTTTAACCAATAAAACTCTGGTTGAGTCAATGGACGATGCAGAATACAAGGTGCAAGGTCTTGTTGGATATAGTGACAAATACCTCTCAGAGATTTGACCCTATTCTTCCAACCTGTTCTACTTAATCCGAGAGCCCAGAGTGCATAAAACCGGGCGAAATTTTCAATACTAAACCAGAATAACACAATTTGAAGCTCCAACAAATTCGTTACTTTTGCTTGAAGGAACTCGTTAACGATTATGTGGAAGTGGTCCCGATACAAATCATTCGCAAGGTTTTGCGTGTGAATAGGCAAGTAATACTCTGCCTCCTGGCAATATAGCGCCGGCATAAGACGAATAGGAGGGGTGGTATAGGAAGTAGAAATTTGCGTGTAAGCACCTCGCGAGAAGTGGTATGTTTCCCCATTCCTCTGAAAGACGAACACTCGTTCTATTAACAATCTCACATTTAGGAGAAGTGAGAGAAAATCAATAACAGGGCGAAGAAATCTCTCTACCTGTCTTAGCAATGATACTCCTGATATCCCAAGGAAAGCAGGATTCTCAAATATAATAATTCCGTTTGAATCCAATCTCCATTCGAAAATACTATACTGAGATGATGAAGCCGCCAAATAATCGGAAGCGAAAAAATCAAGCAATATACCTTCAAACTCGAACGAAATATGCCGCTCTGGGATGCATAAATTTGGAATAAAAACCGCAATTAATTCGTGTAAAGGTTGGGTGCTCATTGTCATAGGGATATCTTTTGAATTGAATAAATAGTCATTCCTTTCCACCCTGTTTTTTCATAAATTGATTAGAAAATACTTGGATGTTCCTCAGAACTACTCCTGCAGGACACAAAAGTTCGTCAAACGACTCTTTCGCGCAAGTTCGTATCATCGCTTCCTCCCCTCAAATCCTCCTGTGCTACCGGTGACACTGATGGGGATAAGTCGCTTCACAGGGCCTCTGGCGGTGGGATGTAGCATTGGTGTTATCACGTCCCAATTGAGGATAATTGTTCCTTCAATTTGCCTACCTCCTACTGGTAAGACTCGTGGGGAAGGGCCTTCCTGCAGGGTGCCCGGTGGTGGGGTTTATGACTAGTCATACTGCGCCCCAATTGAGGTTAATAATTGTTAATAGACGTTAATGGTCATTAAATCGATTCTCTCATAGATTCTCTTAAGAATCTTCACGCTACATCTCGAGGGATAGAGGAGGGTTCTATTGAGCAAGATATAACCAAAGATTCTATTGAGAATCTTCAACGGGTTGGGGGAGACAAATGCTGGAGTGCTCCGAGCCCCTTCTCCAAGGTGCTTCCAATCTCTTCGAGCTTGACCAGGATAGCCTGTAAGAGGCAATTGGTCACGTTTTTCTTTAACTCCTCCATTTCCAAGGCATGGAGGTTCACGACCGATGTTATAGCTGGCGACATACAATCCACCTCGGCAGGGGCAGTTTAATACCCTGCCAGAGGGGCGAATTTCTGGAGACTTACCCTCGCCCCTTCCCGAGGTTGTGCAACGCAGAGGCATCTTGCGCCCTAAACTTGGACGTTTTAGATAAAATTCAAGCGGGCCCCCGTTATATTCGCCAACAATAATAGATCGAATCGGTTGTAAACAAATTGTGGAATTTTTTGAAATATTTCTGCCGTAAGATAAGTGCTATGCGAGGAGTCTTGTTCCAAGCTCTACAAAAAAACGTGGACTTAATAGCGCGCGGGGAGCAACCTAGCGTGTATTCAGAAGAATCGGCGCAAGAATATCTCGACAATTTATCGCAGCATTATGCGCTTTTTATTAGTGAAAATTGTGCGAGATTGGATCCTCGCGGAATTACTCCCTGATTGGAAACATCAATAGTTGGCCGCGCGTCAAGTTATTTTTCGCTCAGGCAAGGCAAGATTATGTTGCCTACTACAAACAGAGATCGAAATATTGGTAACATTAACCTCGCGCAAGTTTATTCCTCTATTTATTATCTGATTACGATCAGTGGGCATGAGCGTCCAACACCATAGCCTACTATTATGGAGAGTCAGCTTTCTGATAATTTCTGCTATCCGTTTTTCCAAATGTTAGGAATTTCACCGATAATGCCCCACCTTGCATGAGAACTCTTCTGAGGCGATTTTCCGTGTCTCCTGAAGTGATGATATCATCCACGAGCAAGATTTTCTTGTCCTTGATGATGGTGCTAAATTTAGCATTTAACTCAAAAATTTTTTCCTCGTCAGACAATCTTTTTAAAATAAACGGGAATGTTGGTATCCTAAGGATATTTGAAAATTCAGTGCAGCTATATTCGAGGCAATTTATGCTATATTTTGGTTTCGCAGGGACGGGTAATATGAGATCGCATCCAAGATTAATATTTGCATTCAAAAGGTAATGGGAATAAAGATTTGTTAACACTTTCAACCGCAATTCAATTTCTGAGCTGTTGGTTTCAGATACGCGACTTGACTTTGAGTTTAAAATTAATGCACTAAATTTTGGGAAGGATATATTGGAATCCTTACAAATATGCCACGGGAGGTATGGCCCCAGAGATACTCTCTCTTGCGGGTTAGTATTCCACTCATATAAGTTGTATAAAATGAATTCTCCCCAGAAATAACGAGGACACGACATTGATGGAAAAGCAAAAGATCCAATTATCAGATGAATTTTATCGTTGCGATCAGGAGTGCATTCATAATAATCGTAGTTGAAAGATCCGTACTCAAAATTTACTGAGCGCATGACGCTACTCCTTTTTCTCCTCGTAGAAACGATCGAATTGATCGAGTATCTCAGGCAAATTGCTTAAGTCGCGTTTGATTTCCACGCCCCCTTGCTGCCGGACGATACTAGGCACGTGGGCGTTCGGGTGATTCCAATTAGATGCTTCCAAGAAAAAGATGGGTTTTTTTGCCTCAAGGGCAAACTTGAGCTGCCATTTCGTCCCGGACTCATAATTGCCTTCAATAAAGATGCTCCCTAATGAAAGCAATGCCGAAAACCGATTTCTCATCTGGAGAGCAGTCTGGTTCACTCGATCCCAGATCAAACGCTGAGATATAAGGGCACCTCGAGAGGAAATTTTACTGACTAGATTTGCATGTTCTGGTGGGTATATATTTTCCAATCCTGAGGCAAGAACTCCGATA
>MBAA01000042.1:1369-1639 GCA_001940655.1 Promethearchaeota archaeon CR_4 | reverse complement strand
CGAGAGGAGGCACCATTATAAGCTTCTACATCCACCCCTCGAGCAAATCCGTTGATGAGAGTAAAGTCGTGCTCAGCGAAAAATGTAGCAATTTTACGGGTCAGTTCGGCAGCTTTCGCGGTCGGCGTGCGGGACCCACAAATGGAATAGGACTTCAGGTCTGCGTTGGAGATTGTTCCTTTTACGAACACCACATCGCGATATCCCGGTTTTATTTGTTGGAACAAGCGAGGCGCATCATTGTCAAGAGCGGTAAATACAGATATGCTA
>MBAA01000042.1:321-1252 GCA_001940655.1 Promethearchaeota archaeon CR_4 | reverse complement strand
AACAGCAATTTCGCAAGATCTACTTTTGAGAATTGCTGCAGGGATGCTATTTGTATCCCTGCCTGTCGGAAGAGGTCAATAACCCCCTTCTTCGGCAGTTTGAGAACTCGTAACAGGTAGAGAAAATCTTGTAGGTGAGAATTAGTGGTTGTTTCGTAGACCATATTCATAAAAAAAGAATGAGGCTTGAATATAAAAAGAAGCAAAGTATGAAGAATTTGTAATTTTTAGACCAATGGAGGCTTTTTAGAAGATCGTCCTTCCTGAATGTATTTAAACAAGTTACATTCTATTTAGGTAAGAGGAATAGAGATGACTGAAATGTCATTTCCATGTAAATCGAATGGAAATGAAAACAACGAAGAAAGTGTGAAAGATATTGACTTTTCTGCTAATCCCGAAGTAGTTCGAACTGTGATCGAGGGAGAACGATTGACTTTCGGGCACTTATTCAATCCCTCCTTCGCAACGGAAATCTCGATGATCGACCCCCTCCCCCACCAGCGGATTGCGGTGTACGATCGGATGATCCCCCAAACCCGCCTCCGCTTCCTCCTCGCGGATGATGCAGGTGCGGGGAAGACCATTATGACTGGCCTATACATACGGGAAATGATCTCCCGCCGATTAATTACGCGAGTTCTCATCGTTCCGCCTGCAGGTCTCGTTGGAAATTGGAGACGGGAAATGCATAACCTCTTTAATCTCGACTTTCACATTATTTCAGGGCAAGAAGCAAGGGAAAAGAATCCATTTATTGACAGCGAAAGCAATTTAGTGATTATAAGTTTGGACACACTTCGGGGCGAAAGAGCATTTTCACGCTTGCAATCACCGGAAGTTATCCCTTACGACATCGCGATCTTCGACGAGGCACATAAATTATCTGCTTCCCTCTTGCCGGACTATACCGTGCACCGAACGGATCGTT
>MBAA01000042.1:0-282 GCA_001940655.1 Promethearchaeota archaeon CR_4 | reverse complement strand
AATCGCGATGGGTCTTAAATTGGAGCGCACATCATCTCCTATTGCTCACGGCCACCCCACACATGGGGAAGATTTCCCCGTACTTTTACCTCTGGCGCCTGCTGGAACCCGAGATCCTCCAGACAATGGAGGCCTTTGCCAATTATCCTGCGGACGTGCGAAAGACACACTTCATTCGCCGGACGAAAGAGGAAATGGTCAAGTTCGATGGGTCGCCGCTCTATTTGCCGCGATATTCGAGAACTTTTGGATTCGATCTCTCGCAAGGAGATGTGAGCGAAC
>MBAA01000233.1:13859-17300 GCA_001940655.1 Promethearchaeota archaeon CR_4 | reverse complement strand
TCTAATATTGGAATTTCGAAAAAGAGGAACACAGTTGAGAATAAGGATGCAACTACAAATAAATTCATGAATCCTTGCAAGATGAGGAGTGTTTTCGTCAGGAGGGATTTTTTCATCCTGTGCCGCAAATAAGCGGAGATGATTATTCCAATCCCGAAAATACACGAAAATACGATAATAATTAAAAAAACATAAGCTATGAAAGATGCCATAGTGTTAGTCTACTCTCACCTTATAGTATGCCAAAGTTCCTCGCGCAGATTCTTTATTTAAAGATACCCACTAAACCCTTCTCCTGCGACTCAGATTATGGTTTTAAAGTGTGAAGCATCTTGGATGAACAATTGTGATTTCTAACAAGGGGATTGCCAATTCGTGGAATTAAACTTCGTCCCCACAAATTTCGAACCTAGAAAATGTGCCGTGAAATGATAAAAAGAGGTGAATCAATAACTTCCATTTTCGGAAGTGGATTGTTTTTCGTTTCTAGATTTTTAAGGTGATGCGGTAGGAGCAGGCGCAGGGGTTGCGGGCGTGTCGGGCATGTTAAATTCGATGAAAATCACGTTGTCCCCCCGGAGGATGATCCTGCCGAGGTCTTCCTTTGCTTCCTTCCACTTGCCTTCTTGGGTTTCATCAGGCACCATAAATTTCTGAACCGTGTTGTCAATGATTAAGTTCAGGTGCTCGTCAAACCCCCGAAGCGTTGCTTCAAAAAGGCGGTTAGCTTTCACCCGGATGAGACATTTCTTGTCAAGGGAGGATTTGAGCATGTCAATAGGACGATTGCGTTGTTGCTGGGCAGACATTTGGTCGCGAGGAGGTTGATTCCGGCGAGGGGGGGCGTTGCGAAATTGAGCCATACTGTTCCGCTTCCTGTGATGTATTTATTAAGTGCCATGCAACATTAAAGTTTTTTGGAAATCGAACACAGCATATTATGGAAAAATCCCATGAATTTTTCTTTGTCATAATTGTAAAGACGGGTAGAGCTTGAAGAAAAATGTATAATCTACATAAATATTGATTGATCCCGATGAATAACGTATCTGAAAAAAAAGGCATTTTTTTAACCTGCAATGTGCGAAACTGCGGAGCATCTATCGAATTTGGAAAAGAAATACGAATTGGGGACAAAATTTACTGTGGAATTTGTGGCGTGGCAAAATTAAAATCAACTTTCGCCATATTTGATGGTTAATATCCCTGTTTTATTCAGGTTCTAACCTTTATTTATTGCTCCCTCCGTCCTTTCTTCTGGTAGAAGATTTACCTGTATCATTTTCTGTTTTTTGATTCTCTTTATCGGTTTTGGTGGTATTTTCATGGTTGCCGTTATTTTCGTCAAAGGTGTTTCTTGCTTTGCCCCATTCTTCCTTAAAGTTCGGGCCTACGACATGTTTCACGATTTGAAAGACTTCTTTGTCAGTAATCCCTACCTTTAAATATTTCAAGATTTCTTTTACCTCGTTGAATTTCTTCCGATTCACTTCCTTGGGAGTTTCTTCGCGTTTACGTTTGATTTCGGAAACAATTTTTTTCAGGATATCATCGGGGAGTCTCAATCCTATTCCTAAGAGCTTATCTCGTATTGAACCGGTTCCTGAGAACTTTCCCACATAAAGGTGTCGCTCGCGCCCCACGTGTTGGGGATTTATCGGTTCGTAGGTTC
The DNA here is from genome assembly GCA_001940655.1 of Promethearchaeota archaeon CR_4. Classification (GTDB taxonomy): domain Archaea; phylum Asgardarchaeota; class Lokiarchaeia; order Sigyniarchaeales; family CR-4; genus CR-4. Next base: position 15,628 of record MBAA01000233.1, on the reverse strand, counting down.
GGGGGTGAGCGACAATTGCGTTGATGTGCAGGCCACTTTCATGAGAGAAGCAAAATTCTCCAACAACCGCTTTATGTGCTGGAAGCGGTATGAGGAAATATTTTTCGGCCAATTTACTCAATTCGAACAACTTCTCTGTTGTGATGCCGGTGTTGATGCCATTATACTCAAGAGCTATGACTACTTCCTCAAGCGCGGCGTTACCTGCTCGCTCCCCATAACCATTGATACACGTATGGGGTAATGTTACGCCCTGATAGACCGCCATTACTGTTCCTGCGGTAGCCATACCAAAGTCGTTGTGGACGTGGACTCCCATAGGAATTTCATTGTTGCGGAGTTTGGGAACTCGCTCTTTCACTGTGCGTACGAAATATTTCCATGCAAAAGGCATCATCACGCCAACGGTATCAGAGAGAACCACACTCTCGGCTCCAGCATCGATGGCGGTTTGAGTAACTTCAACAAGATATTCCATCTGACTCCGGGTCGCGTCCTCCATAATCCAATTGACGTGCATCCCGTGAGCTTTAGCCAATTCAATTCCTTGCGAGACGATCTTTAATGCTTGAGCATGATTGTGTCGAAAAATCTTCAATAAGAGGTCTGAAGTAGGCATGAAGACGTTGACCGTTTGGACCCCACATTCAATACACGCCTCAATGTCAGATTGGCGCGGACGGGCGACCGCCGCAATTTTCGCTCGAGAGAAACTCTCTTTGCTAAACGCTTTTACAATTTCATATTCTGTTTCAGATACAGCGGGAAATCCAATCGTGATCAGATGTACTCCTATGTCATCAAGCGCCTTCGCGATGTCCAATTTCTCTGACAAGGTGAGATATACTCCTGGGGTTTGTTCACCATCTCGGAGCGTTTCATCCCAAATGTAAACTCGCTCCGGCGTAGGGGTTGGCCTTACACCCTCCAGCTTATTGTAATTTACTAGTAATTTCTCCAAATCTTGACTGTTAAATATGTAAGGTAATCGGCCGGACATGTCTCTTCAGCGTTATGTTTGTTGCTTTTCTTATAAAAAAACCCAGTTTCACAAAAATTTTTGGGCAACCTTTAGAATGAAGGATCGAGAATTATGAATTTCGCGTACATCATCGGGACAGCAGGGGCAGGAAAAAGTACCCTCGTAAGTCGTCTAATTCCCTACATTCAGCAATTTAATCCAGAGATCAATGCGATCTCCGTAAACCTCGATCCCGGCGTGCGGGTCTTGCCATATGAACCTGATGTAGACGTGCGGGATTTTATAGACATAGACGAGATCATCAATAAATATGAATTGGGGCCGAATGGGGCTCTTGTTGCTGCCACTGACCTGATGATCACCTCGATTGATGACCTCAAGGAAGATATTGAGGAATACAACGACCCCGAATGGGTTTTTGTAGATACACCGGGGCAACTCGAATTGTTCGCTTTTCGCAACACCGGCCCCATTATTGCCAACGCGCTGGGTGAGGAAAGAAAATCGGTGGTGTTTCTCTTCGATACGAATCTGTGCAAGACCCCCGCTGGATTCGTTTCTTCATTACTCTTGAGCGCATCGGTACAATACAGGTTCTTAGGCATCCCCCAGATTAATTGTCTGTCCAAAATCGACCTCTTTGACGATACCACTATCGATCGCATCACCGAGTGGAGTACCAACTACCAAAAACTCCGGGACGCGGTCGACCAGGAGCAAGAAGGCACCATTCGAGAGATGAACACGATGCTGGCAGGTGTTTTTCAAAACCTCGGTAATTTAGGTG
>MBAA01000233.1:13624-13850 GCA_001940655.1 Promethearchaeota archaeon CR_4 | reverse complement strand
CTACTTCCTCAAACCTTCCTGATGGCATTGACTTCCTCTGGGGTACACTTCAACGCATCTTTTCTGATGAAGAATCGAGGAAGATTTGAATTAAATTTTTCAAATCCTAGAAAAAGGATGCTATTTTACTCTATCTTGCTAGAGTGATGGACTTCCGTGTCGCGAAGACCCAAATACATCAGGATAGGCGAAAGGGTCCAGATCGCGTGCCCAATGAGCAAAAATA
>MBAA01000233.1:12902-13618 GCA_001940655.1 Promethearchaeota archaeon CR_4 | reverse complement strand
CGTACGTATTAATGAATGGCCCAAGAGCGGTATAACGTTGTAATACCCCCTTCACGACCCAGTAAAGGTGTCCGATGCCCATTAAGAACACCCCAACACTAAGGAAAGATAAACGCCGCTGTAAAGGGCGTTCGTTTTCAGCTATATCCAAATACATCGCCCGACGCAATCTGACTGCGGTGAAAAAATAAAAAATTATAGTGGCGAGTATAATTATTGTTTGGGGAATGTCCCAAACCGGATTCACCCCGGGATCCTTGTTTTCCACTAACGGATATATCGTCACTTTCACGCCATCGAAATAACCAACAATCACGATAAAAACAACGACTAATATAATGATCAATTTATTGTGGGTAAGATTCTTTTGACATTTAGCCCGCCCAAATCGAATTTGATACTCGGCAACAAAGATCAGGATTAAGTTCAAGACCCCCCCCGTCATGCCGATATCCCTGAGAATATTAGCAATCATTAAACTTGGATATTCTGGGGGATATCCAGTGAATGGTGGTGTGTTTGCGGGAACATTTACACCCTCAAAGCTCAATGCAGCAAAGGGGAAAATGAAGGCATCTATGAAGATATATACGAACCACGAAATGAACGCGAAAAAGAAGGTTCGATTGAGATAGTATTGCTCTTTAAAGGAATGACCCCCCCGATTTTTGACGATGAAGGCGATTAGGATGAAAAAGAACGCCTCAACGAGTTTA
>MBAA01000233.1:9213-12891 GCA_001940655.1 Promethearchaeota archaeon CR_4 | reverse complement strand
AATGAGTTCTTGCGTTGGAACAAGTGCCATTTGAGTCATTCCATATCCGATATTCCCACAAACGTGAGTAATCACAATATAAACATAGAGTTAGCAAAATTGTTCAAATAATGCCACCCAATTCTTGGATTGTTCAAGGACAAAATAAAGATTTTCGAAGAGAAACAATAAGTATTTATTATGAAGGAAGCAGGGAATCTTCATGAACAAAGATTATCTCCTCTTCTTCGGGAACGGGGGCGGACGGTATAATTCTGTTACCCAATACTTGGCCACAGGGGGTTTTCAAATTGTTATTGGGGATAAATTCCGCATCCATGTTGATCCCGGGCCGTCCACAACCGCTTACCTGAAACAAATGAATGTCTCTCCCGAAACCGTCAATGCGATTCTCGTCACGCATCTTCATCTCGACCATGCCCATGATGTCCCAATCCTTGCAGAAGGTATGCGTTCTGGGAAGACGGCACCACCTGTGGGTACACTCGTAGGCACTCCAGATACCATTGCAGGTGTAGACGAATATCACAGGGGATTTTTCAAGCAGATCTACCAGCTCTCAGTAGGAGACCGCTTCACTTTATCTGAGGATCATCAAGTGGAGGTTACAGCAACCCACGCAGAACATTGCAAAAACCTTCAAGCGATTGGTTTTATCGTCTCTGCAAATGGTTGGCGTGTCGGCATTACGGGAGACACCGTACAATACCCTGGATTCACGGAAGCATATTCGAACGTGAATGTTCTTATAGCATATTTGCGAGGCCCGGAAAATTATATCTCAAAATCCCACCTGTCGTTAGACACGCTTGCCCCGAGTGTAGCCGAGATGCGGAAAGCAGGCCACTTACGGGCGGTTATTTTGACCCACTTCGGGTGGCGCATTACAAACCCGGGAGGCCCAATTCGTAGTCAGGAACAAGCAAGTAAGCTCAAAAACCACACGGACGTTCCCACCCACGCGGCATATTTAGGGTTTAAATTTTCGCTTTAATCGTTGAGATATAAGATATAACACAAGGCAAAAACAAAAATGTAACAAATAAAAAGGGTTACAAGTGAATTGAATTTGACTGGAACATTACTTCCAATTATCAATAAGGTCCTTTGGTTTCATTGCGTGGAAACTCAAACCTATTTCATCGGGCGTAAAACCTAATTCAAGCGCAAGAAATTCTGTGAAATAGAGCACTGGAATATCCCGTTCCAACCTGGGTCTTTCTTGAACGTGCGTTGTACCCCTTCTAGTTGTAGATAGCATGAAGGAAAAGCCACGCAAAGATAATCGGCACCCGCAGTAATGAGACTTTTGAACTTTTGCATATCAAGTTTCTCTGCTGGTGTGGCATCCGCGAGGCTGATGGCATACCTGCAACAGAGGTACTTCTCGTCATAATCAACCATGGTGGCACCTAGGGCTTCGAGCATCTCGTCCATTAGCGTGGGATTATCCCATGGCCCGAGCTTTCCTTCGGGGTCGATAATATGTGTCAGATGATTAAAGTGACACCCGTGGTGGGTAGCTATTTTTATACGTGATAAAGGTTTCTGCACGAAACCGCGGAGTTTTTCAGGCCCCACATCTTGACAGATCGCTGCAACCACGTGCGATTTAGCAACAACGCTTGATCGCGCTGCAAGCAACGCGCGTTACACGCATGCTAATCCCGGATATGCGAAAGTAAAACTTTTTGGGACAAAAAGTTGCAAATCTTTCCCACAATTGCTCTTCTTCTCCATAAACAATAATTTTTATAGTCCAGATTCATCATTCCACTTATATTCTCAATCGAGATGACGCTTCTCGATCAAAGAAATAGCCCAAACGCGATATTTAACCTGAATCAGATAGGGTGAAAAAAATGGTCTATGTTTGTGATGGAAAATACGAATTACCGGAAGATTTAGCATATAACGAGCAATACCTCTATGTAAACCGAGAGAACTGCACGATTGGAATGTCCGAAATTGGTTATGCAATTCTTTCTACAGCAAAGGAAATAAAGTTCTTTGAACTAGAACAAGTCGCAAAGGACGACCCTTTTGCTAAATTAATAACTGCCAATGGCCCGGTCACGCTCCGAGCTCCGATCAGTGGTAAAATCCTGAAGATTAACTCTGCCTCACTGGGCGATCTAAAAAAAGACCCATATTATGATGGGTTCTTCCTTCAAATGGCACCCCAAAATTTGGATGAGGATCTCAAGAACCTCGTGACTGGTGACAATGTCAAGGTTTGGGGAGAAAAACAGCTTGATTTCCTCAGTGCAGGCGAGTATACGTTCAAAGTCATCGAGATCGGAGAATCCTCGGTAGGAAAGACTGCCATCAAAGTGCGCTTTACGGACAATTACTTCAGGAGGGATCTTAAGTCTACATTGGGTATTGATTTTGGATCAAAGCAGTTAGACGTTGAGTATCTCCCCGATGATATTATGATGGGTGGGACTAAGAAACTCAAAATAAAAATCACCGTCTGGGACTTTGGCGGGCAACAAATTTACGCGGGCCAGCGGAAACAGTACTATAATCAAGCTAAGGGCGCCCTGCTTGTCTACGATGTGACGAATCCTTCCTCGTTCAAGGCGTTACCCTCTTGGATTAAGGAGATGGAACAACACACCGGGAAGATCCCGGTCTTGCTAATTGGAAATAAAATTGACTTGGAGTCAGAACGAAAGGTAGCTCGTAATGATGGCGAAACCTTTGCCAAACAGAACGGCTACAGTTATTTCGAGTCATCCGCGAAAGATGGGCGGGGCGTGAAAGAGGCCTTTGAAGCGATCGCTATTGATATCTATAAAACAACGCTCGAGACCTAAAGTCCAAGACTCTCGCCACATTAATCCCCTTTTTCTTTGGGATATTTTTTAAAACCTCAAATTGATAAGATCACTATGGATGAGCGTCAAGTCCAGTTTGTTGACAAGAGCTTTTCACGGTTGATAAAGAGCATTATAACCTTAGCAGAGATCCCTACACCAACTAACGACGAGGTGCGCCGTGCACAAGAAGTTCGGGACCAGCTAACCAACTTGCGCTTGAACAACATCTCGTTTGATGATGTAGGGAACTTGTGGGTCGCGTGGCCCGCCTTGCCTCAAATCTCAAAATCGGACAAACCAATTGTGCTGTTTTCTGCCCACTTGGATACGGTTTATCAATGGGAGACAGAATGGAAAGTGGTACAAGAGGGAGAACTTCTACGTGGGCCCGGCGTTGCGGACAACAGTACGGGCGTTGCCTTTTTAATTTGGATTGCTAATTTTCTAAAAGAATTTGTGCCCGAACCGAGAAATCAATATATCCTGGCGGCAACCGTTGGCCAGGGGGCACAAATGCATGGCATTCGTACAATCGTTGACCATCTATGGGAAGTGGGATTAGATCCTACTAAATTTTTACACATTGCTATCGAAGGAAATGACATTGGGCGAATCAATTCTGGTGGTGTGGCAGTTCGGCGATATGAAATAACCGTTCAAACACCAGGGGGTCACTCTTGGTATGACTCAGTCAATCCCAATGCCATTCACTGGTCTTCCGAGATAATTTCTAAATTATATACTCAATTTAAGCAAGAACGTTGGGCGACAACCTTCAACGTGGGCACAATTCGGGGTGGAACCGCCATCAATTCAATTGCTGCCCAAGTGGTATTCACGTTTGAATTACGAG
>MBAA01000233.1:6400-9189 GCA_001940655.1 Promethearchaeota archaeon CR_4 | reverse complement strand
AACTCGAAAAACGAGCTTTAGACATTATAAATTCGTTCGGGAAGAAAGATGGAGTGCAGGTTAAGGTGAAATTAATTGGAAGCGGACCTTCAAGTCCTATCCACGAAAGTTTTCCTATCATCCCAGTTGTTATCAATATTTTAAAGAACCTTGGGATTAAATCACAAGTCAGGTATGGATTAACGGAATCCAATTATCCCCTAAGTCTTGGTCTTCAGAGCATAACGCTGGGTTGCACACGGGCGAAACTCACGCATTCTGTTCAAGAGTCTCTGGAAATTCCTTTGCTTAAAAAGGGTCTCCTCCAATTCTTTTCCCTCATCGAAGAGATCGAACAAAATTTTCCTCTTGGGAAAATGAAGGAAAATTAATCCTATAATTATAGTTCTAGCAAGTTTTTCGGTTTCTCTTTTGAAGTAATTTTCAGGCGAGAGAAGAATCCTATTGCGTAATATCTTGGGGAGTTCCCGTGTTATGTATGCCTATATATATGAGGATGGGTGAGAGGGTCCAAACCGCGTGCCCAATGAGCAAGAGTACAATCGTATACGTGTTGATGAAAGGCCCAAGAGTAGTAAAACGCTGTAATACTCCCTTCAAATGTGAAAAAAATAATGACCAGGATAATGGCAAACTTATTGTGAGTAAAACTTTTTGGCATTTGGCCCACCCAAAGCGAATCTGAGTTGCGGCTACAAAGAGCCGCATTAAGTTTAACATCCCCCCCGTCATGCCGATGTCCCTCAGAATATTGGCAATCAAGAGGCTTAGATATGCCGGATCATAACCGGTGAACACCCTTTTTGCAGCAAGGTCTACACCTTCAAAATTCAATGCGACAAAGGGGAACACGAAGGCATCCGCAACAATATATACAAACTATGCTATGAACGGAAAGAAGTCTGTTCAATTGAGGTAATATTGGTTCTTGAATGAGTGCCCTCCCCGATTTTTCACGATGAAGGCGATCAGGATGAAAAAAAACGCTTCAAAAAGCTTAGGTTCCATAAAAACGAGTTCCTGCATTGGGACAAGTACCATTTGCATCGTCCTTTGTATAGTGTTCCCACAATTGTAGGTAATTACTTGCGGGAGATAGAGTCAACATCGTTATCCAATTATCACCCGATACTTCTTTGTTTGAGGTTAAAATAAACATTTTTGCCGTAGAAGATTGTTAAAGTCTTTATTAGGAAGAGATTTGGGTTTTCTCATTAAACAAGATTTTTTCTTGTTTTTCGGGAATAGGGGTGGACTATACAATTCTGTTGCCAGATACTTAGTGACCAAGCAACTAAGTTCCAAAATTAGGCGCAAATTCCCAAGCATACGCCATATTTGGGGTTTAAATTTCCACTCTAGTCCACAAGAAATATGTCGAAAAGTCTGGTAACAACCAATAATTTCAAAATAAAAAGGGTTATAATTGCGGGTTTTAGCTTGAACCATTACTTCCAATTGTCGATAAGTTCTTTTGGTTTGACTGCGTGAAAACTCAAACCGATTTCCTCTGGTGTAAACCCTAACGCGAGCGCCAGGAACTCCGTGAAATAGAGCACGGGGATATCTCGGTCCAATCTCCCCTCTTTCTTGAGGGTACGTTGTACTCCCTCTAGTTGTAAATAGCAGGATGGGCAGGCAACACAGAGGTAATCTGCTCCCGCAGTAATGAGACTTTTGAACTTTTGCATATCGAGTTTCTCTGCTGGTGTCGCATCCGCGAGACTGATGGCATACCCACAACAGAGGTACTTCTCGTCATAATCAACCACGGTGGCACTTAGAGCCTCGAGCATCTCGTCCATTAGCGTTGAATTGTCCCATGGCCCGAGCTTTCCCTCGGGGTCGATAACATGTGTCGGCCGATTGAAGTGACACCCATGGTGGGTCGCTATTTTTATGCGCGTTAAAGGTTTCTGCACGAAACCGCGGAGTTTTTCAGGCCCCACATCTTGATAGATCGCTGCAACCACGTGCTGGACATCTACTGTCCCCCGATATTCCTTCCCGACTCCCTTGAGGATACCATTAACCTCTTTGTAGAGATGAAGGTCGTGGTTGAGGAAATGGTTGACAGATCGGAGCGTTTCAGTGCATCCATTGCAGAGAGATACAACATCTTTCTTCGCTGCTTCGGCGATACTTAGGTTGCGAGCTCCCATTGCAAGCCAAGTTTTTTGATCGAGGGCTTGCATCCCAACTGGATCTGGACAGCAAGTTGCACCATTCATATCCAATAACTTGTATCCCAACCGTTCAAGGACTTTTCGAGAAGCGGCTTCAATATATGGCAATCGGTTGGGAATAACACACCCCGGGAAGAGCATTTTTTCACCCAAACTCGTTACGGTTGCCATCTTCATACCGCCTCCTGTTTAGGTGCGGACTTCTCTTCCTTGGGTGCAACCGCGAGTTTTTTATCTAGTCCTGTGGCCTTCATAATGGATTGTACCTCCGTCACTGCTGGTTTAACCACTTCGGGGATGCCCAACTGCGTCCTCCGCCGGGCAATAGCAGCCTGCAATGGAATCGCCTTACCTTCTGCTTGGATGGTCTTCCCTTGGGCGTAGAATGCCTTAGGGGCGAGGTTTTTCGCAGTTGACATATTCTTCAGTAACGTGAAGATCTCCGTCAATTCCACGTCTTGCGGGCACTGCTCCACACATTTTTGGCACGTGGCACACAACCAGATATCTGGTAACTTCTTCTCGATTAATTTTTCTTGGAGGCCGAGCAAGCTCTCAATAATGATTTTTCGGGGATTATACACGCCGTCCGTGATTTGGGCT
>MBAA01000233.1:3722-6370 GCA_001940655.1 Promethearchaeota archaeon CR_4 | reverse complement strand
TGGTAACAGTAGGAGAGAGTGTTTCCATTGTGGGTTCCGAGGATTTGATTCCGAAATTCAAAATTAATTGTAGTAGTCAATATGCGACCCTCTTGCACATCGTTTCAGTTTATTCAATATGGAACACTTATGGTATAACTAAAAAAATATTTGTGAATTAATACGAAATACTCATTTTATTAACACATAAATTTGTGACTTAATTTGTTCTATTTTTTAAAAATTTACGCCTTAAACAAGACGCAGGGGAGCACAGAGATCAAATTGACTCAATCCAAGGCGTCCGCAAATAGAACAGATATATTTCGCCCGGTCTACAAACTGAGGACAAATGTGGTTGATGGATGAAATGTCTTGCCCACACCCAGGGCAATGAAAAGGAAATTTCAAGTCACACACGTGGCCGGGGATCTCCACGGGTTGGAGACAAACTTTACAGGTTTTTGTTGCGGGTCCGTGAGAAATGGCTTTTTTTAACCGTTGTTTGAGATCCGGGGGAATGGGTTGCGGATTGCACAAATTATCCGGAGTCACCGCTACACGCCCACATCCGGGGCAATGAAACGCTAACGCTTGTACTTTTTCCGAGCAGAGATGAAGTAGGTTAACATTCTTTTCCCCACAATACTCGCACGTGAATATCTCCTTCAATTCTTCTGGTTCGCAAAGGTGTTTGTGGGGAACCTTATTCTTGCAATGCACACATTCCTCATGGCAGAGTAATGATACCAAAATAAAATCACCAACATAATCTAACTCCGTCTCCAAATAAATATATTTCTTGATTATTCGGGGAGAATATTTCAGATAGCGGGTATTAATTCTCCTGGAATTTGCTACTTTCGTAAAGGTTTCGCTGTTGTAAATGAGGGATAAAGGAGATTGGGAAAATATGCAACCCACACGAGGAACTGAATTAAAAGATTGGAGAAGACTCTGCCAATGTCCAGTCTTTACTTTAAAAGTAAAGTGAGATTTCAGAATTAATCCCAGATATTTTCAAGATCTTTTTGGGGGATACCGAATTTGTGCCTAGTATTTGGAAGTAGTTCTATGCGGAAAAATTCTGGAAGGAAATTGTCTTTTTTGGTAATTCCGGCAGCTATATTGAAGTCAACCTCAACCTGTATAGTTGCTCTTGCCCACATAATGATATCATCGATTGTCCAGTGCCAATTATACATCGCATTAACCAGTTTAACGCTCGTTACAGCTTGTTCGTAATTCGGGCCAACGAAATAGCAAAATCCGAGGGCATCCATCATTGCAATAAAAACCTGCAATTCTTTTGACAATTCTAGCTTCTGAGGTTCTTGGTCTAATTCACCATAGTCCTTGTATCCATATGCACGTCTTCCTTTGATAGCAGGACCCGCAGTGTGGTCTGCCCCTTGAGGACTCGTTGCGAACGTAACTCCCATAGCTTTAAAAACTCGAGGATCATAAGCGGGCATCCCTTGCCCCTTGACGACTGGTAAGCGTTTAACCCCAAGGTATTTCCCAATACTGGCGACCCCATTTGCAATCAAGCGACCCTTTTCCGTTCCTTCCCTTATTTCTCCCACAAGTTCACGTATCACAGCCTCATTTCCGAATGGAAGGTGTTCCCCTTCCATTGCGACCCCAATTGCCCCCCCCAATTCGATCGAGTCAAGCCCAAAGTCATCGTAAAAGTGGTCCATGTACAGTAGAAATTCAAGATTTCCTATTCCTAGATTCGCCCCGTTCATTGCCATCGTTTCATATTCGAGACTTGACGTTGCATGGGTTCCTTCTTTATCCAAGACCACGTTAGAGCATCGGATCACGCACCCGGGACTACAAGCCACCCGCTTCTTTCCGCCATATTTTTTCACCCAATCATCAAGTGATTTGCCATTTATTTGATTTACGCCATCAAATTTCCCAAATTTGTAATTCAGTGTTGGAATACCATTCACTTCGTTAACCGTGTCAACCATATTGGAAGTACCAAATTGAGAAAAATAAGTTCGAGAGACCGCCAGATTTTGGGCTAATGGTTTACTAACCGCTATAAACTTGTCCCAATCCTGAATCTTGACCTGATTTCTCAAGGGGGGATGGATAATTATTGCCTTTAATTTCTTAGAACCCATAACTGAACCCAATCCTCCTCGAGCTGCGGCCCTACTTGGATAGCCTTGGAGGTCAATGGAATTGATACTCGCACCAAGGTATTGTCGTTCACCCGCTGGACCAATAGAGAGAATACCACAATTATCTCCATAAGCTTTGAGTAATTGCTGGGTTAGTTCATAGTTCCCTAATCCCACGTAACATGATGCAGGATTGATTTTACACTCCCCATTGCGTATTTCAAGGAGAAACCAATCTCGTGCCTGTCCCTCTATTATTATTCCACGAATGCCATTACGAGCAAGTTGGAAGGAAAATCTGCCTCCAACATTTGATTCCTTGATGCCTCCTGTTAATGGACTTTTAGCGCCAATAGAGAGGCGAGCAGAACATGGCGCAGGGGTGCCGGTTAGGAGACCTGGAGCAATAATAAGCTTATTTTCCGGACCCAAAGAATTGGAATGAGGTGGAACTTCTTTGGCAACAATTCTTGAAGTGACGGCGCGTCCCCCATGCATCTCAAATTCTCTAGGGATCTTCTGAATTTCGAC
>MBAA01000233.1:72-3640 GCA_001940655.1 Promethearchaeota archaeon CR_4 | reverse complement strand
TTTTGCGTGAACAGACTCAGTTCGCCTAGATATTTCACTAAAACTTGCATAAATTATCAACCCAAGATGAAATTCAATAGTGCTCGAAACATTACTGTTCTGATTTCTCCAGTTTGTAACCTTTGACATCTACTAAATGAATTGAAAATTTATTATAACTTGGTTATTCTATCAAGAAAGGGGTGGAGTCATTCTCTCTTGATAATGAAAAGAATCAAGACATTAGCATCAATGATTGCAGACGCTTTTTTTACTCCTAGGTGAAGGGATTTCTATATCTAAACCAGCATCGTACTCGAGGGCATTTTTAACTCCACGGCGGATATTCGTAAGATATAAGGTGAGAGGAACACCAACCGGGCAAATGGCGTTGCACCGGCCGCACCCTACACAGGAATCACCAATATGTGCCAAACGTGATAATTGATATGTAACTGAATCGATGACTTTCTCTTTTCTTTGCGCTTTCAGATTGCAGTCCTTGCAGAAACAAACAGGACAGACTGTAATACACAATCCACAAGCCGTGCACTTGGTTAGTCCCTTCACTTTTTCTATAGGAGTAAGTTTATTCCATTCCGCAACTAATTCCCCGACTTGTGCGTCCATTAAGTCCCATGTCTTTTGTAGGAGATTCTCTTTCCGGTCTAGGTAATCTTTTGGAAGAGTCCCTAAATTCGCTCTTGATTCTTTAATAATCTTTTCTCCAAGGGGTGTGCCCGCAGCGATATATACCTTCGACCCATCCTCAGGGAGGCCAACCAAAGAAATTAAAATATCATATTGGAGATCTCTATGGGTGATAAAACAGTCATCTTTACGGATTGTTGAGTCGAAAGGGATGACCAATCGTTTCTGGGAATTATAAAGGATTAATTCTTCAGGAGTGAGGTATTCCCCTGTGATGTTAGAAACTTCCAATTTCTGCTGCTTAAGGTAACGTAAGAGTTTTTTGGGATTTATCGTTCCCATGCCTTGAATTATGATTGAGACGATATTGGCAAGATTAACCTGTTTCCGTTTTGAAAGTTCAACGAGAGCAAATTGATCTTCTTGGCGTCCGATAAATGCGACTCTTTGGTCTCGCGCTCCATTAAGTTTCCGGTGTACTACCCCTGCGGGTGTATCCGTACTGTCATATCCGTACGCAATATAACTCGTGAGGGGAAAATCCGTCAATTTTTTTACGTCAGTGATAATTGTCGGTACAAGAGTAAAGCGATCTTTCTTCATTTGACTACTCACTAACGCTTTCACCTCCCCGCTAGAAAACAATGATTGAAGAATTTTAGGAAATTCCTTGGATAGGATTATACCTTCCATTAATTTAGTCATATAGGCGTCCTCATTAGTCTGCATAAATTATCAAATAAGAGGGGTGCATTCCCTTAGTCCCACAGGCGCGGACTTTTGCGACCTGCGATCATTCCAATATTTGAAGGTAGGATTGAACCCAATCCGTATCATACCCATATTTCGCCAAAAGAGCATTTCGGAAGGTGTCCAGCGAAGCAGTGTCACTTGTTTCATGTCATCAACAACCGGCATCGATCGTGACCATTATGGACGAATTCGAGGGTAGCGAGCGATCTATGTTCTCCTTGAGGGGAAGCCATTCTTGTTGGGGACCCCGGGCGTCTAATCCAATATTTGGATAAAGAATATTTTGGCGAGGGTCCCAAACGAGATGGAGGACGGATCGAGCATCTCGTCCTTCAATGAATACCCGTCTAAGCGGAAGATGTTCATTGTATTTTGTTAAAAAAAGCTTGTCAAACGCAGCAATGGCCTCAAGTAATCCACCGGTGTCACCAATATGCACGATCTGGGGCGATTGGAGGATTTTCTCAATTCCTGGTTCGAGTACCCATACGATAATTTGTTTCGTATACCCACCTCCTAAGATTTTACAAAACTTTGCCCAGCTCTGTCATAAGTTTCTTGACCGCAATAATCCTTTTATCCTCAGCGACTTCCTCTAGGAATGCTACGCGAATCGCCTCCTTGGGGCACATTTCTACACATTGTGGTTGAGAATATTCCGTCCCGGTACATAGATCACAGGAAATAGCCTTGTGGGTTTCTGTATGGAGGGTAATAGCCCCAAATGGGCATACCCGAATACAGAATCCACATCCATCGCACTTGTCACTGTTGACGATGAGATAACTCTCGGGTTCCTTCTTCGAGAGTGCTTTTTGGGGACATGCAGCTATGCAAGCTGCATCTTGGCAGGTTTGACAACCAATCGCAACGTTGGTGATTGGTTCAATCCTCACTCGAGTAATACGTGCATTCATTGGATTGAACTTACCATCATGTGCGAAGGAACAAATACTCTCGCACATCTCGCACCCTGTGCAAAGATCAGGGTCAACAAGCAATATCTTCCGCCCTACAGGCATGGCATGTACCTCCTTTTTTCCTTGGGGTGAACATCGCTTTGTTTCACGAACGAAACTAACCCTAATTTCTTTAATGTGGCATCAGTAGGAACGCCCTGTTTATCCCAACCACGCTCTTCATAATAGGCGTCAAGCATGTCCGTGTATAATTTCTTGTCAACAATGTGCCCTTTCGATGGTCCTTCAGGTAACGGGTCTGTATACTCTCGCTCTGGGAGGTAGTCATCCTCCTTGGTCGCTCCTTCTCGGAGGTTGAAGCATTTGGCGAGGGTGAGAATTGCTTGGGCCCGATTCAGAAGGAATTCCGAGTTGATGTCGAATCCTGTCACCATATTAAATACCTCCGCATGTCCAGCTACCCCATTTTTGTAAATACCGCGCGTAAACTTACATATAATGTATGAATCAATAAGTGTGTAGACGTCTTCATCCTTGATAATACTTTTCACCCGTTCGATAGGTTTGTCTTGCGTGAGGCGATCAAACTCACCCTTAATATCCTGACTATATGATCCGTTCCGCAGATGACACCCGCCACGGATCGCTACCCCGAATCCTAATGCGGCGGTTTTTAGTCCACGTACGACATATCCGGGTAGCTCTAGCCCCTTTACCTGCATTGCGTAATGCATACTTCCCTTCCCCAAGTGATTTGCAGCCCCTCGAGTCCCAAGGCCGAGGATCTTGCCAGCTTCGGTTCTTTGGAGGCAAATGTCCTCGATAAGCCGCACCATCGCTGCTCCATCGCCCCACTTGAGATCATAACCCACCTGCTCCTTTGAGAGTACTCCTTTTTCAAAGGCTTCCATTGCAAAGCTTGCAATCACACCTCCAGAAATTCCGTCAATGGTGTGACGGTCTTCGAGTTCTATCGCTTTCGTGATAGCCGCCATGTCGTTTACGCAACAACAACTCCCAACGGCAAACAATGGTTCGAAATCAACCGAGGCGATAGCTCCTTTATAAGGACCTTCTTTAATGTAAACGAGATGATCGCACCCGATGGGGCATTGGGAGCAGGCAGCCTTTTTTGTGGTCCATTTCTCAGCCATTGTTTCGCCAGATATATCAACCGCCTTGTCAAAGATACCAGTTTGGAAATTTTTTGTAGGGAGCACACCTAATTTTTGGAAATTCAGTGTATTAATTGGCGTGCCGAGATC
>MBAA01000076.1:17224-22123 GCA_001940655.1 Promethearchaeota archaeon CR_4 | reverse complement strand
AGCGGTGGACGTCTTTTCGGCCGGGATCAGAGGAAAGAAGGTGAACCGTGACCATATCCGCGCCAAACTTGTCTACCGCTCGTTTCGCCCACGCGGCCATATCCCCAAAGACGTCTTGGTATTGGTTCTTGATGGGTTTCGGGAATCCGATATCCGTATCGAAGACATCCAGCGATACGACAGGTCGGTTAGGATTCTTCTTCGAAAGGAAGTTCATGAAGGGTAAAACCTTCTCACCACCAATTTTGACTTCCTTGCCGCCTCGCCCGGAACGCTTGAACGTGATGGTCTCTATCTCTGACTCAAAATCAACCGATGGGATGCGGAACTTGGAATCTATCCAGTTCGCCGGTCCAATCCCTGCAGCGAGCGCCGGAGCGGCTTGCCCGGCAATCGCGGCAACCATCTGGGGCATAATATTAAGCGTAAACTCTTCCGCGAGGATGTCGACATTCTTGAGTTCAATCTGGTCGACTCCCTTCAACAGCTTGTCCAGCTGGGTTAAGAAATCTTCCGCCATATTCAGTCACATGCGAATGTTGTGCACAATCTTCTGGTGATTGAACTTGTGACGTTTCCATAAAAAAATTTTCTCTGTGGCGAGTTTCATATGCGTTTCCCAACTGTTCGACGCAAGTCATTCATAAATGCTTGGGAAAAGACGTATTTCGTATCGGCACTAATGAGCGGCATTTGGTATCGCTAAAAATTGGTTTAAAAATTCTTTAATAACCGAAGTTCGTTTATCTATCGTATGGTTGAACCTAAATTCTGCTGGAGCTGCGGGCATCCTATCACTCCGGGTTACAAGTTTTGTGAGGCGTGTGGCGCTGACCTCATTCCCTCGGGACAAAAAACCACACCTTCAGCAAATAACACTGAAACCTCTCAATCTGAAATAGCGCTAGATTCCGAGGGGTATGTGACCCCAAGTAACGTAGGGGCACCCGAATCGCTCGTGCCTGCAAATCAATACACCACAGGAAGTCTATTTGATCCCCAACATGAGTTTTACGTTCTCCACGAGAAATATTGGAATTGGGGATCCGGGGACATCCTTGACGAAAAAGGAGTAGTTATCGGGAAAATGCACCGCGTATTCCTCTCCCTCAGGGCACGGATCGAACTGAAAGAAGTCGATGGTACGCTTTCCGCCCAGATCCACCAAAAAATACTAGCTATACGTCCAACCTATGACCTCAAGGATGCACAAGATATCCTCATCGGGCGCCTCCGGAAAGCGATCCTGAACATCATCCATCCGAAAATTTGGCTTGAAGACACTATGGGAAATAAAATTCTCGAGGCTCGCGGGTCTTTCATGCGCTATGATTTCGTGGTGTACGATATGAACGGCAAAGCGGTCGCAGAGATCAATATGCTCAACCGGTGGAAGGAATTTTTCCTGGGGGGATCACTTTTTGACTTTGCTGATCGGTATGCGATTCGCATTCTCGATAAATTCATCGATCGCCGCCTGATTCTTGGTTTTTGTATAGCGATTGACAATTCAATGCACGATCAACATGGCAGTGGTGGTTTTATCGTTGGGCCGTTTCATATGGGTCACCGGCACGGACATATGCCTGGCGGAATCGGACACCGGGGTCCATGGCATTTTCGTCCGTTCTGATCAATTCTTAATTTTTCTCCATTTTGGCAATTTTTAAGTGGTTCCCGCCAAATTCCCACCTATCGCATAGAAGAAGATTGATTCAAATGGATATTGCCGGGTTTGAGATGCCGGACGATCTCTACTATACCGACATGCACACGTGGGCACGCATCGATGGCGCCGTTGCCACAATTGGACTGGACAAAATCGGGATTGCACTCGCGGGAAAAGTCTCTTTCGTACGTGTCAAGAAAGCGGGAATGAAAGTGGAACAAGGCACTGCTCTTGGCACAATGGAAGCCGGGAAAGGCGTGGTGAAATTAACCACGCCTTTAACAGGCGACATCACGGAAGTGAACCCAATGTTAGCTGGTCGCCAGTTGGATAAACTGAACAATGATCCGTATGGTGAAGGGTGGTTACTGAAAATTAAAGTGGTAAATCCCGCCGAGAAAAGCAAACTTTTCCATGGGGATAAAATGGTGAGTTGGGCCAAGACTGAAGCAGCAAAGGTACCAAAGTAGGATGTCTTGCTCTTTTTATTTCTTTAAAGCTGGAATCAACCCTTTAATGAACCCATTGCTCAGTACCATCATCGAGAATCTCTTTTTTCCAGATGGCCGCGGTGGACTTATATCGTTCGATTGCTTGCTGAAGTGTTGCGAATGCCGCGTGTCGGTGCCCTCCCGCAACTATTACATGAACTAAGTCCTCTCCAGCAGCAAACTCGCCTTCTCCGTGATAAATGATGACCCGCTTGACATCTCCCTGCTGGAGGTCCGTACAAATTTGTTGAAGGGCTTGATTCGCGAGGCCAATATTTGCTTCCACATGTATGTTCTTGACGTGCATTTTGCTGCTAGAATTCTGCGAGACGCCACGAACAATACCGGTAAACGTCATAATTGCTCCGCATTCCTTAATTATAGGATCTTGTTTGAGATGGGAAATGAGGTCTGATAGGGTATAAGTTCCCTTGGGAAATACTCCCGATTGGAAGAAAGGTTGATTTTCATTGCCCATATTGTTTAACCACCTGAAAACGGGGGCATAATGGCGATAGTGTCCCCATCCCGAAATAGGTTTGGAATGCTAAATTGCGTGGGTTGTATCAAGTGTGCATTTACTGCAACGATGAAGGTTTGGGGGGTTGCCCCCGAAGGTGAATTTTGTGCTGGGAACTCGATATGATACAATCCCTGGAGTTCATGAAGGAGGGCATCAATCGTAGAGCTGTTTGTTATTCGTTCTTCTGCTGATTTTTGGGTTTGTTCCCGAATGTGGCCGTAATATTCAATTCTCAACTGCGTGTTTCGAACCCTCTCCCGCCTTGAAATTGTAGTATGGTTTCCGATTTTGCGCGACTCTTCGAATTACCCGTTTCAATTCATAGTCTGAAGCACCAATGTTGAGCATGGAAAGCATATCAACATTTTCGTCATTGCGCATGAGGCATGGTTTAATTTGTCCATCGGCAGTAAGTCTGATCTTGGTGCAATGAGCGCATGCATCAGGCCCGGAAACCACCGTTTCAATCCGTCCGCCACCCTTCAAGTCGTACACCCGACGGTTTTGCATTGTTTCCCGGTGGTGCGTTGTTTCAATGAGATGTTCGAATATCTTTTCTACTTCCATCACTGAAATGTGCTCCTGCGTGTATTGGATCACGGGGTTTATGCCTTCGACTTTGTGAAGTTCGATTAACTGGAGAATGAATCCGAATTTCTGGGTGAGGGCGAGGATGTCCCAAAACTCTTTCAGGTTGTAATTTCGCAGGATGGTATAGTTTAACTTGACTTGCTTGAATCCCACCTTGTGGATAATTTCGAGACCTCGCAGGACCTGGGGGAGTGCGTCTGAATTTGTGATTTTTTTGTAGATTATCGGATCTAGGGACCAAATAGAGACATTCAATCTGTCGAGTCCAGCGTTCTTCAACTCAGCTGCCTTTCCGGCCAAGAGCGACCCATTTGTCGTTAATGACAGGTCGGTCACGGCAGGATTGCTTTTAATTGCTCTGATCAAGGGCACGATATCGGGGGAGCACAGGGGTTCCCCACCGGTCAATTTAATTCGGGAGATGCCCAATTCCTCCACGAATAGATTAATTAGATGAACCAAATCCTCAAGTGGCATTTCCTTGGGAATTCCCAGCATCCCTTCATGATCACAGACCACGCAATTGTAATTGCACTTGGGTGTTATTGCCACCCGCAAATGGAACACCTTGTTCATCATCTCACCTAATATGCAAGAAGACTTTTACAATCTCTCCTTCCTCGAGGCCTTCAACGTTAGCCGGGATTTCGACCAAACCGTCTGACTCCACGAGGGATCGCAATATTCCACTTCCAGAGAGTTTCTTCGGTATGACAACATACCCCGTGTTCGTTTCTTGTAGATTAACGCGAAGATAATTAATCCGCCCAAGCCCTTTAACAGACACATTTTTTTTAATCTCCCCAAATACAACGGGACGGGGATCTTTTTTCAAAGCTCCTTGGAGGTATCGTAAAAAGGGGCCTACGATAGTGACATTGCTGATGTAATTTGCTACAGGAAACCCTGGCAGGCAAATCACCGGTTTCTCATTGACTTTGCCGAGCAAGATGGGACTCCCAGGTTTCTGAGCCACCCCATGCACCACAATCTCCCCTAATTCTTTGAGTACCTGTGGAAGAAAATCTTTCTTGCCTACAGAAGTCCCCCCCGAACACACCACAAAATCCATACTATTGGAACCTGCTAAAATCTCTTGACGAATGAGAGCAGGGTCATCCGGTAACAATTTTTGGTATACAATAATACCGCCGTATCTGGACAAGAGAGTACTATTCATTAAGTTGTTCGAATCATAAATTTTTCCGGGAGGTAAGGGTTTGCCGGGGGGAACCAACTCATCTCCCGTTGCTAAAATCCCCACACGTGGTTGCCTTGCAAGCTTTAACTTTTGAATTCCCAAGGATCGCAACAATCCTAAATGATCCGGGCGAATTTCCTCTCCTTTATGCAATATCACAGAACCAAGGGTCACATCTTCCCCTTCTTGAATGATGTTTCGCTGAGGAGGAATGGACTGGAATATTTTAACGCGATTGTTTTCCACCTTTGTGTCTTCCACGCGAATCACGGCATCTGCTCCGCGAGGGATGGGGGCACCTGTAGCGATTTCCATAGCTTGTTCTTCGTTTAACGCGTGGGACGGCACATTGCCGATGGGGATTTCTCCCGTTATCTCCAGCGATTTGGGTTTTGAGGGAGATGCGCCGAAAGAATCCTTGGCA
>MBAA01000076.1:8442-17163 GCA_001940655.1 Promethearchaeota archaeon CR_4 | reverse complement strand
TATCTTCCCCCAAAATACGGTTCAATGCTTGTTCAAGCAAGACATCTTCAGTTCCAAGGGCGGAAAAATGAGAAAAATACTTGGCAATGGCGGTTTCCAAGGGAACTAGATCTTGAAACCCGTACTTTTCAATACCGCCGGCTTGATTCATAGGCTAATCTCATTCTTTGTGCATTTCATAACACATGTGGCTGATTTCTGGGAGGATAAGTTTCTCCAAGGCGAGTTGTACAGCTCGGGGAGAACCCGGTAAACAAAATACGAGGACGCTCTTGATGGTTCCGGCTGCGGCACGACTGATCATCGCCGCCGTTCCGATTTGTTGAAAACTGAGATATCGAAATAACTCTCCAAATCCCGTGATTTCTTTGTGAAATAAAGTTCGACAGGATTCGACCGTTTGATCTTTGGAAGAAATTCCCGTGCCACCGGCAAGAAGTATTACATCAACGTGATTGGGGGCTGCGATCTGTTCGAGTAAATACTTCTGGATGGCAGGACGGTCGTCTGGTAGCACGGTTCGATCCTTTAGTACGTAATCAGGATGTGTTTTTAATATATTCTCGATAACCGGAAACGTTTGGTCTGTAAGCAACTTACCCTTTTGCATTTCAGCAAAACGGGTGGTAGATACAATTGCCGCCGCAAAACTAATGCTCTTAGGACCTTGTTCTTTGTGAGTAGCGGTAGTGTCTGGTAATGTTGAACCTGCTTCTTTTGTGGGCATAATTATCTCTCTAACGCCCCCTGCCTAAGACTTTTCCTTGTGATTCACTTTGATATTCATAATCTGGGTGTGTGGGTATTGCCCGTGGTCGTCTTTTTCATACATTTTTACCATATCCCACACATTTAACAATGCTACTGTGACCGCGGTCAGTGCTTCCATTTCCACGCCAGTTTTGGCAGTGGCCGTCACCCGCGCCGTGACCGTCACGCCACCTTCGACTACCTTAAAGGTCACCCTCGTGCTTTCCACGGGGATGGGATGGCAGAGGGGCATAATTTGAGGAGTAAGCTTGGAACCTTGGATACCCATTAGTTCCGCCACGCTTTGCACGTCCCCTTTTTTCACTGCTTTCTTTTGGATAAGTTCTATTGTTTCCGACTGCAAAAGAATCGTGCCCTCTGCTTCGGCAACACGTCGGATCGGGGGTTTTTCACTTACATCAATCATGTTTACCATTTTCATTCACCAAACAGTCAATTATTGGAAAAGGTGCACTTTCACTATTTCCCCTTCTTCCACAATAGTCTGCATCTCATTAATGATGAGAAAACCATCTGCTTTTGCAAGGGTCGTGATGGATTCGGATCCTTTTTCAGTAGGGATCGCAATCAAATGCCCCGTGACTTTATCCTCTTGGAGTTGCACGGTCTTAAATTCTTGGCGGCCTAATTCAGAATAGACGCGTGAAGCTAGGCGAGCCTCTTCTACCCTTTCTTTCCTGGGGGGATAATGTCCTATCTTGAGCACGAGTGATTCCACGAAAAGGAGATACGTCATCACGCATGAGGTGGGATATCCAGGTAAAACAAACACAGGTTTACCACTCCACCTCGCATATAATATTGGTTTTCCCGGTTTGATGCGAACCCCGTGGAGGACGATATCTACCGTAGAGGTGGTTTCGAGGATTTGAGGCATAAGGTCTTCTTTTCCCTTGGACGTTCCACCTGACAGGATTACAATGTCCTGAGTTGCTATCGCTTCTTCTACGACACGGGTCAAGCGTTCCTTGTTGTCTGGGATGATACCATAATTCGTTACGATCGCGCCAGCTGCTTCAAGGTGATTCATAAGGGTAACCGTGTTAATGTCGTATATTTTCCCTGGTTGCATCGCGCTCCCGGAAGGGATGACTTCATTACCCGTGCTAATCACACCCGCGCGAGGTTTCCGGAATACACGGACTTCCTTCATTCCAATAGCCGACAACACTCCTAACCGTTCACTCGTGAGAAAAATCCCGACAGGCAAAATATCTTCCCCCGCACGAATATCCTTGCCTGCTGGAATGATGAACGTGTCTGGGGTGATTGCTTGCTTGATCTTAATGCGGGAACCATCCATTTCCGTAAACTCAATCATTACCACCCCGTCCGCGTTCTCCGGTAACATAGATCCTGTTGCTACATAGGAACATTGACGTTCGTCCAACACCTTTGTCGGCACATTTCCTGCCGGAACCTCTTCCTCGCAGTCAAAAATTAGTGGATGTTCTTCAGTCGCCCCGAAAGTGTCCATTGTTCGTACAGCATACCCATCTCGCATTGATCGCCGAAAATGGGGCACATTGATGGAACTTTGAATAGACGAACCGAGAACTCGTCCCCTCGCGTTTGGGACTGGTATAATTTCGACATCAGATAGGGCGTTATGTCCTGAGAGAATTTTCGATCGGAATTCCTCAAAACTAAGCGCTTTTAAATATTTCATACTGATTTTGCCGTTTCCATCGGTTGGTGTGCCTTAATTAGATGGATTGAAAAAGAATTTTTGAATATTGTTATACCTTTGGAAAAAAACAATGATAAGTCTCGCACTTCATTCTTGAAGCATTTAAATGGCAGAATTATGCATAAAAACGGAAAAAATCATTTACGAATTTCTGCCGCGATCAAGCAGATTTTCGCAAACGCTTCTGGATCGAGGGATGCGCCACCCACGAGGCCTCCGTCTACATCTGGTTGGGAAAAGAGTTCTTTGGCATTCTTGTCGTTGACGGAACCCCCATATTGAATGCGGACTTGTTGGGCAATATCTGCCCCATATTTTTTAGTAAGCAGGTTTCGCAGGAATCCGTGAACCTCTTGTGCTTGTACCGGAGTTGCGGTCTTGCCCGTCCCGATTGCCCAGACTGGTTCATAAGCAATCACTATCTTTGTGACCTCCGTGGCACTGAGACCGGAAATAGAACCCTCGAATTGGGTTCGGTTGACTTCTTCGGTATTTCCTTTCTCCCGTTCTTCCAACTTCTCGCCTACGCAAACGATGGGGGTAAGACCCGCAGCTAGCGCAGCTTTTACCTTCTTAAAAATGAGAATATCTGTCTCAGAAGCAACTATATGCCGCCGCTCCGAGTGGCCGAGGATGACCCAATTAACTCCAAGAGCTGTCAAGAAAACAGGGGAAATCTCTCCTGTAAATGCCCCTTTTACCTCGGGGTACATATTTTGCGCCCCAATTTTAACCATACTCCCCTTTATTAAATCACACGCCGTTTGCAGGGCAGTGAAGGGAGGCGCGACAATAATGTCCACATTCTTCAACGTGTGGACTGCTTTCAAGAAGGGGACGAGCATTTCCTTCGTTTCTTGTGCCGTACCCCGGTTCATCTTCCAATTTCCCCCGATTACGAATTTGCGCATTAATAACACCATATTTTTCTAGGTTCTTAGAGAAATCAAGTAAATCTTATTCAAATAAATCTTAATCAATAGTCAATTATCAACTTTCCAACAGCGTACCAAAGTACGCGGGATCTTCTACCAAAATTGGTGTTAAAATATCTTTATACTTTTGTTGCAATAGATGTCAAACAATAATTTTCCCGCTCGGATATCAACAATCTGTTCCTATTCATCCTCCTTGTTTCTGTTACAACTGTACTATGAGAACATTTCTTAGGTCAATCAATTTTATTGAACTAAAAGCGGTATTTTGAAACTACTGATTTTATGGATTGGTTTTCATCTTTAACTAAAGCCACTTTGGAGTTTTCTACTGGCGACTTTACAGAGATTCTATGAGTTATGCCTGCATTGAACAAATATGCGTCTATTTGCGCTTTTTAGACAAATTAGAACAAAAACTACTTTAGTTGACAACGAAAGTTATATATATTGTTAGGATAAACTGGTGTATCAACCTGTTTTTTTATTCTAAGGAGGTTTCCTTCAATGTCAGTAGCGGGTCAAATAGCAACGATTTTTGAATTAGGTGTTGGAATTTTCATAGAGATTATTGCCATTCAATTGTTCTTGCGATATCGGAATAAGAAAAATCGTAGCATCATATTATTGGCAATTGCTACCGCGATTTTTGGAGTAAGCGCTTTTTGTTCCTTCACAGCTCGCTTTCTCGTGCATTATTTAGACTTTGTTGGGACGGCGGATCCGACAATGAATTATATAACTGCTTTATTCTTGAATGATCGTCTTGCTTTAATCTGTGATTCCCTCGGTTTCCTCGCGTTCTATTTATTCGCCAATGAGGTGTTTGGGGTTGGAAAATCAAAAGTATTAGTTATTTTGATGGCTTTTTTTAGTAGCACACTAGTTGTTTTTATGTTCTGGGATCCGGCCAATATTAATTTAAATGCAATATGTTTCGTTTGTATACTCGTCTATGGCCTCCTAGTGACTATTCCCATCATCGTACGGAGCAAACGTGCTCAAACTCATATTGAGGATCCAATATTCCGGATCGCATATTCTATCGTACGATACATGACTTATTGCTTCATCCTTACTTTTTTAATGTTCATCCTTGACCAAGTGTTAATGGGTTTTAATTTAGAATTTAACATCTTTTATTATATGGGGTGGATTTTTACAATCCTCGTTGGATTATTCGGATATTTAGGTTATCTCCTTCCTAATTGGTTTAGGAACATAATTAGCAAGAAATAATCGACTGAAATTCCTAAAAAAACTAAGGATAGACCGCTTGCAACCTTGATTTTGAAATATTTCAATATCCATATACTGTGCAAAAAACGTTCCAAGTCCCTTTAAAAAGAAAAGAATCTGATGGTTTACTTGCACATCAAGTGACTTCCAGTCCAAAAAATTGACGTGGATTTGGCTGTCAAAAAAATTACCCCCCCCATTTAAATAACCCCCTGAAAAGGTACAACATAATTACAACCTCATTGTTGCAACTTCATAATATATGCCAAATATGACGATATCCAATGCGGTATCCTGAGTTACCCCAGCTCAGAGTGCCACAAGGTCAGGAAGAGGAGAATTGAGGGATTCGGGCCTTCACGGGAACTGACTTGGGGGGTAGAGGGAGGTTTTTTTTTCCTCATCTTAGACATCTCTAGAAATATTTTTTTCCCCCGACATGGTCTTCTTTCACATGGCACAGCGCACGTTCAAAATCGCCGTCACTAAAGGAGATGGCATCGGCCCGGAAGTAGTAGAAGAGGCAATGAAAATCCTCCACGTGATCCAAGAACAAGCTGATGTCGCGTTCGAGTTCACTGATGCCCCTGCGGGAGGCGCCGTTTGGAAGAAGCACGGTGTTTCTTTGCCTGAAAAATCGTGGGACGTGATGAAACAATCAGACGCGATTCTGTTCGGCGCGCTCGGTTTACCCGGTTTACCCCCCGGTGTGGCGGAATATGCTATTCTCCAAATCAGGCAAGGTTTCGATGAGTACGTGAACCTCCGTCCCGCAAAATTATATCCCGCTCTGTATGACAAGTGTCCGCTAAAACCCGAATATATCGGGGATGGTATTGAGTTCTACACTGTGAGGGAAAATACCGAGGGCCTCTACGTGAAGATCGGTGGCATCAAGAATGATGCTGCGACAAACGTGATGTTGTACACCCGGAAGGGATGCGAGCGGATCATTCGTTATGCCTTCGATCTTGCCATACAGAAGAAGTTCACCAAAGTTACTAACGTCGACAAGGCGAATATTCTGGATTGCTCGATGTTCTGGCGGGAAATTTTCGAACAAATTGGAAAGAAGTATAAAACAATCCAGCAGGAAAATTATTTGGTGGATGCATTTTGCCAGTGGCTCATCCGCAAACCTTATTCCTTCGAAGTCGTTGTGACGGACAACTTATTTGGGGACATCATTAGCGACGAAGCAGCGTTCATTGTTGGCAGTTTAGGAATGGCCGCTAGCGGTAATATATGCCCCGGTGGCATCTCGATGTATGAACCCATCCACGGGTCGGCACCAGACATTGCTGGGCAAGGTATCGCGAATCCCATCGGATCTATTCTTTCCAATAAAATTATGTTGGAAGAAACATGCAAGTTACCAGACATCGGGGCATCTATCGAACAAGCTGTCGAGGTAGCGCTCGCCAAGGGACGGACACCAGATATCCAAACAAAAACTTCTGGGGCGAAAACTTGCTCCACGAGAGAAATGGGCGACCTTATTGCTAGTGAATTGACGAAAATTCTTAAATCGTAAAGCTAACTTTTGTCAACCGTTTTATTTTTTACAATTTCTCTCTTTTGCAGCTGATCAAAGAAGGAGAAAAAATCCACTGCCTGTCCAAAATCGTCAAGGAATAAATCGGGGGTATCTTCTTTGAAATCTGGACGTTTATAGATTCCCGTCAAAACCGCAATGGTAGGTATTCCCGCGATGCGGGCTGCCTTAATGTCGAGGGGCGTATCGCCGATATACACCCCGTTAGTGTCGTTGAATTTGAACCCATTTTTACTTTTGGCTTTTTGTAAAGCAATTTTAATCAGCTCTGCCCGGTCGCGGTGTTCATTGCCGAATCCCCCGATGCCATCCCGGAAAAAGTCGCCTAGCCTAAAATGTTCCATTTTTATGCGAGCGATTCCTTCGAGATTTCCCGTCACAAGGCCGAGCAGAAACCCCTGTCGTTTGAGCTCTGCGAGAAATTCCGGCACGTGAGGAAGAACATACCCGGTATCTTCTTGGATGTGCTCACGCTCGTACTTGATCATTTCTTCGGTACATCGGGGGATTTTCGCATTGATCTCCGCTTGAGAAACACCGAGTTTTTGTAACTCAATATCAACGATCCACAAATCAGTTTTGCCGTGGTGGGAAGTCCAATGGAGTTTCGTTTCGGGAATCCCGAAAACCACGTGAAATGCGTGGAGAAAAGCGGCAACATGCACAGACTGCTTAAAGACTAAGGTTCCATCAATATCGAACAGGACAAGTTTTGTAGACATTGCGTTACAAATCCATTCAAAGTTTTTTAACACTTTTAGCGGTATGTTATCATTTTTTAAATATACGTGAATAAAGAGGGACTCATTAGCTGAGAGGTGCTTCCAAGAATGACTAGTACGAAAATCATCATTAATTGTAGGGCGTGTGGTTTGCGTGTTTACTACGAACTAAGTGAGCAAGAGCAAAAAATTATCAAGAAATCTGCGGTATATTGGCCTTGTCCCGTCATTGTGAAGCATCGAGATCATTTCTTGGTCATCCATTTGGATGAGAATTTCCAAAATCGCGGGACAGAGACGAGTAAAGTATTACTACTGCACGAAGCAGAGGATCTCGAAAAATTAGTGGAAGATAAAAAACCCCCTAAATAGGAGAGAAATTACGCCACAGGAGCAACAAGTCGGGTTTGGGTGAAATCATTGTCTTCAATAACTAGTACAATGTTCGTTACGTTGGGCTGTGTTCGATACAATATAGTTTTTATTTCGCCAGATGCCCACGTGGCAATACCTTGCATGTAAGAAGGGGTTTCAAACAACCCCTCTTGCACGCCAGTTGCCTTGATCGTAACTCCGGTGAGGGTCTTTGATGGGAGGCGGTTAGTGATCTTAATTTCAAAAGTTCTATTCTGGGAATCCAGCCGAGGTGTGGTGACCTCAAACACATTCTTTGGGCGAGATTTTGGTTTGAAATCAACATTACTCTTACCGGGTGCAAAGAGTTCGTGATCCCCAGAAGTTGTGCCATTTGGCAAGATGGTGATTGGCACCTGAAATTTGATAGATTTCACAGTTGGATTATCATACTTCCCCGTGATGTCGATAAACCACTCATTCACATCACCAAACTGATGACCCCAGAACGTCTCTTCCGAGGGTTTCCATTGGTATTTATGACTTGGTTCACTAATTTTCGGAATTTTTAGGAGAATGAATCCATCTGACGAGTTCAGGTCCTTCTTATTGGCGTTAGTCACGACAGCAGGTGATTTTTCAAGATACGTACACACGTGACCGAATTGGGGACAGGAACATACCACATTGGCTAATTGCATTAATTTAACCGAAATTTGCCGGAAACCTTTCTGCTGGTAGGAAACCTTAATCGCTTCTCCCGGTGCATAAACATCCTTATTGAGTGTAATTGTTAATCCACCAAGAGAAAAATTGACCGGGTTAGGGGAGGGTGCGGTTGTTTTATCCAACGGGGAATCGATGATAATAGACCGTGATGACACAATTTCCAATTCCTCATCACTTTTCGGAGCTTTTTCAACTCGCAAGCAACCATCGATGGTATAAACGATGTTCCGCAATTCTACCGAGGGCAGGATTTTTTGGGCGATACTGATTTGTAATTGGCGATTGTATGTGCCGCTGTCAAAGAATCCTTGGCTAAAGACATCTTTACTAGCAATCACGAGGGGGTTTTTGCAGGGCCGCTTGGTGATTAGCTTGACCCCACCCCAGAAGACTTTCTTAGGTTCTGGAAGTTCTATCTGCATTTGAACATTCGCGGGGAAACCCGCTCGAACCTTTGAGTCAGCTTCGATGTTTATTTTCATGAGTCTCGGTCCTGACGTGATTAACATGTGTGAATTCATTCATCAGCGTGAGCAGATACGACCAGATCTGCAAAGAGCTCCATGTCTTGTAGGAGAACTCTTACTAATTCCAGTGACTTTGTATCAAACTCTTTCCCCTTCAGAATCATGACCGCGAGAATATACTTGAATATATGTAACTCAACTTCTTTGCCATCCGCTCCCGTTGACACGAATTTCGCAGAATCACTCATGAAGTAATTTT
>MBAA01000076.1:3339-8403 GCA_001940655.1 Promethearchaeota archaeon CR_4 | reverse complement strand
CATTGGGGATTATATTCCTTGAAGAGTTCGAGGAAAATCTCTTTCGCTTTCGCAACATTCGAGTCGAGATACTCTCGCTGGTACCCGTCTTCCGTGTCGTACTTGTGGAAAAAGATGAAAACTTTTGGTTTTTGGTAGTTTTTGCGGAATAGGTCTAAGATTTGCTGGAAATAATCCTTCGCTTTCGGAAATGCATCAGGGTCATGGAGGTCCACCACAGGGATCAGGACATCAGTTTCGCCGAATACTTCAGGTTTTGATACATATCCATCTCGATATTGATCCTGGCCGCCAAAATCGAACAAACTCATTTCCAATCCAAGGAAGGGGTGCCGCCGTACTTCGTACATTATTGTCGGGGCCAAGCGTTTTGTCTCTTGCGCGGAAGATCCTTTGAAAGTCACACTGTAAAGCGAGGTTTTTCCACAACCACTAAGACCGATCAAGCTTATTTTCATATTACACACGTCCTTTACCATTTTGATTATCTGATATATTAAATTTGATTTTATAAATTCATTGAATAGAAAAAAGTTTCTTAAACTGCGGTGGGTTTTTCCGGAAGCGGTTTGACAGGGGTAATTTTTGCTGGTTTCACCGGTTTTTCTTCTTTGGGTGCCTCGAGAAGTTTCTTTATTTCGACTTTTTTATTGAACAATCGAGCACTCGCGTCTGAAACCTCAATTAGAATTTCGTGAGTGTCAATATTCCCCTTGTCATCCTTGAGGGGGTAATTGAATTCCACAGACTCGAAAGGATATAACTCCGGTACATCTGCGTAGAAAACCCCAATCTCGAACATCTCCTCCACTTTGGCGATCCGCAATCGTAAATGTTCTAATACATACCCCGCTGCGTTGGAGAGAGTGATCTTGAGCGTGTCTCTGCCTTCGTTTAATTTTTCAACCGAAGAGATTAAATTTCGTCCGCGTTTAGGTTGTTGGGTAGCGCTCTCCATCTTCACGGTACGGTCTAATAATGCAGGTTCAGCAGGTAGGCGTGTTGGTGAAATAAGATAGACATTTCTGACCCTGACATTATATTGTGCGACTTTCTTTGCTTTTGAGAGGACTAGGACAGCTGTGAGATTTTCTTTATTGAATGGTTCGATGGAAATGTATCCCTTCGTCACCGCGTCCTCTAATATGTCTCGCCCAAGGGGCGTGCGTACGAGGACAGTATTTTGTCCAGTGCCGCTACCCACGGAACCTACCGAAATGTCTGCATTTTCTGACGTGAGGTCCGTGCATACATTACAGGAGGTGGCCTTGTACTTGTCAAGTACCTTGATGGGGTAACCTTTTTCTTGTCCCTCCCAATGAATGAAGAACTTCCCCTTCGTGATATTCATCTTGGTTACTTTATGCAGGGGGATTCCCTCCCGCTCGAAGAAGGTGTATAAAGCCTCGGGACTGAACGAGTCCATACAGAACAGTCCAATCTTGAAAATATTTGCCCGCATAAAATAATGGAGCATACCTTGAGGAGAATTCTGCATTTTCGTTACCGCATCGATGTTACAGGGCGTGCCAACGAACGCAAGGGAGTGCATTCCACTTTTAATCGCTTCAACAAGTTTTTCCACGGTTTGAGAATGACAGTAAATCGATCCGGACGCTTTCAGGAGCTCTTCCCGGTTTTTCACTATCGTGGCTTCGGGCCACCACAGTTTTGTCTCGCTTTTCTTCGTGACAACCGCACCATCTACGAGTTTCTCTTTGAGAAGATACAATAAGAGACCCGTGACGACACCACCGTCTTGCCCTTTAATCTCCGGATCTGTGGCTTTCGCAACGTAACCCGTGATGTAATTTCCTACAAGGATGTCCGGTTCGGTAATTGTCCGGGGACATTGGTTATAGCATGCCCCACAACCGTTACACGTGCCCCTTTTCGGGTCAATTTTTGGTTGCTGAAGTTCATGGTCCCACACGAGAATGGGACATATTGACACGCATGCGCTGCACGCGGTGCAAATACCTGCCTTGATGACATCCCGCATCAGCATCCCGAAGCTGTCCTTTTTACCTTCGAGGTGCTTTTTCAAAAACTCGAAACTGAATGATAATTGGTCGTGAGCTGAACTTTCCATATTACTATTCCCCAATCGCCTTTCTCAAATTGCATACGATTGAAATGCGTCTAAAATTCCTCGGATGCTTTTCAATTGAATCGCTTCTTTAGATAGAATTTGCTAAAAGCGGTAAAAAAAACTATGTAAATTACTCAATAAATAAGTTCCTTTTTTACCAAATCTGGACTTTAGAAACAACAAATGTAACTCAAAATTCATTCAATTAGTTTCAAGATCGACTTAATCGTCTGGGTAACGAGCAGAATTTGGATGTTCCGGGATCCGCCGATAATTTCCTGAATCTTAGAAACCTCTAATGCCTTATCGATGCGTAGGTTATCAGTGTACCCCACGCCCCCCACGAGCTGTTGCATCTCATAAGAGATCCGGTGGGCTAAGTTCGATGCCAAGTATTTGGTACCAGAAGAGAAACCCGCGTTATACTTGACCATGTCGATTTTCTCGGGGTAACGGGCGATTTTCTCGAATTCAGTCGCGGCCTGGAATCCTAGATCGGTGGCAGCCATAACATCCACGAGCATTTTTGCAATGGGGAAGGAGACGGCTTGAAATTCCAAGAGTCGCTTGTTGAATTGTTTGCGAAGGTCAGCATAGATGAGGCCCGTAATTGCCGACAACCAACTAATGCCTAGACTTGAACCAATGATGGTCGTGCGCTCGGCAACGAGTCCCTTGAACAGGTTGGTATATCCCTCTCCGGCGAACCCGATGATGTTATTTTTGGGCACGCGGATGTGTTTGAATAATGTCTGCCCGATGTGTACCCGGGGGACACTGAGAATGCCGAGGCGTTTCGTCTCTAATCCTTTAAATCCTCGCTCGAGGAGCACCTGGTACATCGTACCTCGAGGATTCTTCTCATCCGTGACTCCGTACGTGATGAAATAGTCCGCCACGGGACCGTTGGTTGTGAAGACCTTCTCTCCTTCGAAATACACGTCACCCGACCCGTCTTCGCACTCGATCGCCTGAGTTTGCATATTGACCGCGTCCGATCCTCGTTCTCGCTCGGTGATGCAGATACACCCTATTTTTCGACCTGCCATAAGGTCATCCAGCGCCTTGTGTTCCCGATCAGACTTCCCGTGAGAGTAAAGCGGATTCATCGCAAGGACGCCAGACACCACCCTCGCGAGGTCTAGCTCGGGATCTATAATTGATAAACACATCGCAAGGATGAGCTCGTAGCGCATCCCAAATGGTTTGAAGTCTTGATAAGGATACAAGCGTTGCATGTACCCGGCTTCCCCGAGAATTGGGAATAAATAGTAAACATCGCGAGTTGGGTCAATTTTCGGCTCTACCACCTCGAGGCAATATTTCTGCAAACCTAACATAAAGTCCCGCTCATTATGACTCAGATATGGGATAATAAAGCGATTGAAAATTTTAAACAGGTTCTCGCTAGTGATTTTCTCCCGGATTTTCTCATTCAGGATGTTAACGCCGCCGAACTGGAACATAGGTCTTCATTTTCCCTGTTTTTTACAAAATACTTAGGCACAAAATTTCTTTATCTCCAAAGTCACATACTGCTTTTATTAACCTGCGGTGTGTTATTTAATTTAATTCTCTGCTGAGAGTTGAAGAATTTTGGGCCTTCTGAACAAAATAACAGATTATTTGTCAAGTGGTGGCAACAAAGACAAGAAACTAAACCATACGATAATCCAATTGAAACTCCTAAATACGCGCTTAACCAAGCAAGCTAAAAAATTGGATCAGAGTTCGCAACTGGCCAGGCGTAAAGCAATAGATTTCCGGAAAAAAGGGAATCTAGACTCCTCAAAAGTCCAAATGAAAGCGCATCTCCAAACACAAGCATGGAAGAATAACATCGAAAATTTCCAGCTAAAACTAGAAGGTCTACAATACAAGTTAGAACAATCAAAGGCAGTCAAGGACGTGGCGGGCATCCTGGTTGACGTTGCCTCTGCGATTAAAGGGCTCTCCCAAAGTGTTTCTACTCCCGAAATTTCCGAGGTGTTGGAGAAAATCGACTTGGGAATCTCAGACTTCGATGTAATCCAAGAGGTAGCCTCAGAGGGAATGGAACAGCTCGGAGCAACAGACCAAGTCTCGGACGAAGCAGTGGAGAAAGCCTTAGAAGAAGTTGATGCCGAAATTGA
Source organism: Promethearchaeota archaeon CR_4 (assembly GCA_001940655.1). Lineage (GTDB taxonomy): Archaea > Asgardarchaeota > Lokiarchaeia > Sigyniarchaeales > CR-4 > CR-4. Next base: position 4,179 of record MBAA01000076.1, on the reverse strand, counting down.
AGTTGAGACAGAGAATGCATTGCCCTCTGCAAGTAAGGGCGCATTGGACGAATTAGTTCGGGGACTTCAAGATCTCAAACAAAGCGAACGCAGTGACATTAAAAGAAAAGGATCCAGTGAAGATAAAAAACCCTGAAGCTCAAAATGACCAAAAATAACATTGTAATCAAAGAATAAAAAACATCCAAAGAATTCGTCAGTAAAAGTTAAATGCAAATTGCATAAGGAGATTGTTCCATACTGATCCGATAATTTTTTTTGCCGTTAAACAGTTTATGTAATTGAGTCCATGTTCGAGATAAAACCCTCCTCAAAATCTCCAAAACCCCTTGGGGCAACTATTCGCAGTTATGCACAAGTGTTTTTGTGCTACTTTGATGAAATGCGGGGTCACATCCTGCTGGCAAGTTATCCAGATAAGAATATCCTCTTTGACGAGGCAGCGACTAAACCTATTTTTATCCACTCTGTTTGGTTCTTGAGTGTCGAGGAACAAGAAGATTTTGACCACATCGATCTGGATTACAGTGACCGGACTTACCTGGCCAAAAAGTTCCGGGTGCCCACGACCCGCAAAAAAGAGCGAGCAGGGTGCGAGAAAGATAGCACTGAGACTATGGTGCTTATTATAAGTGTGCCGAGCGACCTAAGCGTAATTGGTTCCCACGTGTTGGCAAATGTGTATGTCTCAATTCAGGACACTCTCACGGCGGAACTGCAAAAGATCGTGAAAGGTCACATAGCCCGCTCGAAGCCCATCAAAACAATCCAAGTACAACAGGTGATAAAAGAAGCCGACGCTTTTCTCGACCGTTTCTACAAGCTCTGTGAGTGGATTCT
>MBAA01000076.1:194-3283 GCA_001940655.1 Promethearchaeota archaeon CR_4 | reverse complement strand
CGAAGACATTGTGGGCGCGAAGATCATGGGATCTAACGTCCAAGGGTTTTTCGAGAAGCACTTTTTCGAACATGACGTGGAATACTGGTTTAGTCACGAGGAAATTATGTTGAAATTTCCTTTTATCAAGAATATGAAGGAATACATGATCTCGGTGGATGTGAACGGGAAAAAGTTCTTGAACAAACGCCTTGATGTAGCTGAAATAACTTCTGAAGGGTAAAGGTGAGTAAGTAATCTAAAATCCAAAACATACCAAATATCTCAAAAATTCAAGCAATATATGAAATGGAGGTGTAGCAATGAGCGAAGAAATTTTCATTCGAAATTATCGCAAGTCTGACTTTGACGCAACCACGAAGCTCATGCGTGAATTATCCGAGATTTACAATTTCGGCTTTGACGAAGAAAAGTGGAATGAATCCTCTGGTCTCCGCTTGTTTAGTCCCGGGTCAGCTCGTATGACTCTCATTGCCGAGATGGCAGGAGCGGTCGTTGGAATGGGTTTCATTGAAGTTAAAACAGATCCCACTGGTACCAAGGTTGGTTTTCTCCAGAACTGGGGCATAGCCAAGGAATACCACCACAAGGGCGTGGGTCGAAAACTCCTGGATCGGGCAATAAACATAATGGAGAAAATGGGCGTGCAAGTGATCCGTATCAACTTTGGATATGACATCAATCCTAAAGTACTCCAACACGTCCAAACCCAAGGCTTCAATCCAACGTCAATTATGGTGGAAAAAGTCTTGAAAAAGTCGGAGATAGTCCCAGAGAAAAAAGAAGTAGTCATTGAAAATGATGTTTAACGAAAAATACCCTAAAATAAGGAAATGGGTCATAAATGTCCGTAATAATTCGAAATTATCAGAAATCGGACTACGAGGCAACTATTCAGATCTTTAAGGAACTTGCCTCCGAATACAAGTTTAATTTTGAAGAGGACAAGTGGAAAGTAGAATCTGGCCTCCGACTCTTCAGTCCAGGATATAAACGATTAACACTAATCGCGGAAATTGCTAGTCAAGTCGTTGGTATGGGTTTTGCGGAAATCAAGAAAGAACCCACAGGTGAATTGATCGGCTATTTATCGAATTGGGGAGTTCTCAAGAAATATCACCATCGAGGCATCGGGGAGGAAATTCTCAAGAGGGCGGTCGCTATCTTGGAATCCCTCAATGTCGATGTGATCCGTCTCAATCTCAGTTACAATGTAAATGCGAAACTCTTAGAACGCATTTCGGAAGAGGGTTTCAAACCCGTCGTGATTGCCTGCGAGAAATCCTTGAAAAATCCACCTACCGAAACAAAAGAATCAGAAGTAATTGCACCTAAATCAAATGTCGATGGTTTCAAAACTCCCCCACGGATTACCATCCGTAATTACCGGAAATCAGATAGCGAAGCGACCATGCGCATCTTTCGGGAGCTTGCAAATGACCACAAAATCGTGTTCGAGGAAGACAAGTGGCAAGATGCGTCTGGTTTGCGTCTATTTAGTCCCGGTTCCTCGCGCATGACCTTAATCGCAGAAATCGATGGTGTAGTGGTGGGGTTGGGTTTCATCGAAGTTAAAACGGAGCCAACAGGTGAAAAAATCGGGCACCTCAGTAATTGGGGGGTAGCGAAGGAATATCTCGGCAAGGGCGTAGGTCTCAAATTAATGGAAAAAGCACTATCCATCCTCCAAAAAATGAATGCAGATTCAATTCGAATCAATCTCGGTTACGATGTCAATAATAAACTCCTCGCGCACGTGGTGTCGATGGGATTCACGCCGTTGTCGATCGCCTGCGAAAAGATCGTGAAAAAATCAGGAGTAACTAGAGAAGACGCGAAAATGGAAAAAATAGAGCAGATCCCGGGAGAAAACCCCGAGGTTTAATACGTCAATAATTTATTTTGCTTTTCACTTGAAATGCTTTAACTTGCCCTCGATCTCGCTCAAGCGAAATTGGGCCCGCTTCAAGTCCGTTTCCAAGCTCGCTTCCTGTTTCTTGAAGGCTGTCGCATCGATTTTCCCCGCCTTAAATTTCTTTTCAGAGAAAGTTTTGAGGTCTTGGATGGAGATAATCTGGGATCTAATGGTTTCCATTTCAGTGAGCAGGTCCTCCTTGTTCTCCGTAGGTTCAGCGGGGGTCTTCTTGGAAGATTTTTTGGGAGCAACCTCTTGTTCGGGGATAGTGTCGACTAGAGCGGAAGTCTCTTGGAGTGTCTGTGGGGTGATTGTAGGGGCTCCAGGAGGGGGGATGGGTAAATCACTAAATTTTGACCGCGGGGGTTCTGGAAGTGGAGTCAAGGTAGGAGTGGCTGGGGCTGAACGAGGAATTTCTGTAGATGTATCCGATGTGGATTCATAGCTGGGAAGGGTTGGCATAGCTCTCGCGTCCAATCCCATTTGAATAACTTCCTTGGATTGCATTACTGCCCGGATAACTGCTTCCAGGCGTCCTTTGAGGGTTTCAAATTCGATCAGGATATTCGTCAATTCAATCCCAAGGTCTGACTTCGTGTTAATATTGATCATGGTGTTCACCTCGTATTTAGCGGCATTAGCGCTAGGTTCGGTCGAAAGCGTCCCTACAGGAGGGCTGCCGCTGTCATTCTGGGGTGTAGTGTTTGCCGCAAATTCTTGCTGGGCAAAAACCGCACCCGCGATATTTGGAATGGGTACTTTATTTTGGGCGCGCATCTGATATCGCTTCTCAGAGACGAGCCAATTGAAAATATTGGAAGTGAATTTTGCGTGTTGACTCTCGCCAAATCCCGAGGCAATCCGGTCACGAAACATCTCGTAACTACCAATCCCGACAACGCGTCCCTCGTCGTTTTGAGCAGCCACGATCACGGGTACGCTGAATGGTTGTGCATTTTCACCGGATGATGCTACGGCAATAACATTTCCCACGAGGGTCAAGCTACACCCTGCCCGGAAGCAAATCTCCGTGATTCCGGCGGTAATTGGGTGCATAACAAAATCCTTGATGTTGGGGATATTCCCCATTCCACAATTGTGTTCCTCATCTATGACTTGATCATTCTCAAAAATCATCCCAAATTTTTCAGCGAGTTCACTCAGATTGGATCTT
>MBAA01000076.1:0-128 GCA_001940655.1 Promethearchaeota archaeon CR_4 | reverse complement strand
TTGATGTCGCTTATTTCCTGTTCAGAAAATTTCGAGAAATCAGGGCAAGGAACTACTAATATATCGTAGGGCGTGAGTGTTTTCTGTGTGATCGGAAATTCCGCATACGACTGGCAGATGAACCCTTC
>MBAA01000057.1:6696-17465 GCA_001940655.1 Promethearchaeota archaeon CR_4 | reverse complement strand
TACTCCGAGTCTCGTTCTCTAATATATCCTCAATAGATAAACGGTGGATACCTACCTGGTGTCGACTAAAGCGCTGGATCACCCACTGGCGATACTCTACTTTTGACATGATAACTCCGAAAATCAAAACTAATGTAATTACGACAGCTACAACTACCCATACCCACGAAATAGCTTCCTCTTCGAGAAGTAACACTTCAAAAACCGGTGCGTCTATTTCTGCGGTCACGGAGGAACCGACAACGGTGGTTTCTAACAGGTCAAAGGTCTTACTTGACTCGTTGTAGACCACCCAGTGAAAATTACTCGCGGTTCGCCCAGAAGGTATTGTCGCTTGTAATGTGAACGTTTCAATGCCAGCGGAAGTTAAGTTAGTCTGCACGAGGATCACCATACCGTATGAATATCGGTATTGCTTCCCTCCTTGCCCAGACTTGACATCCTGCCCAGGCCCGATGCCGGACGATGGCCCGTTCTGGTTACCTTGGATGGTAATTTCGACATTTTGTGTTCCATTAATGACGATCCCGAATTGCAGGGCTGACAACTGTTGATCGATAGTAAGATGAGTCCGCGCGAATACTTGGGTAGTTACAGAATATTCCACCCCGTTCCCGAATGCAAATGTGACATCATCTCCTGGATTAATGTCTTCGTTCACAGTCCATCCTGGGACGGTGCGGCGATTACTTGCCCCCAATACCGGAAATATGGATGTTGACAACGCGAGAATCCCAATGATAGTGCATATCGTGATAACAATCAGGATTCGCGACCGGCGCTTGAGGGTTATCATCCGTAATCACTCCGTAAAATGAAATGGAAAAAAGGGAAAAAAAACTTACTTGCGGCGGCGCTTCTGGAGGAGAACGAGCCCAACGATGGCCGCAGCACTCACGGGAAGTATGATTGCATACCCACTGATGCCTGCTTCGTAGGTTAATACGGTCCACACGGAGAAGTGGGTCACCTCTGCAACAGCATACCCGTCAACGATGGTCGTGGGCACTTCCACCCACTCCGCGTTGGCTTCATCATAATATGCCCACACGTGTGCTTGGGTCTGGTTTCTGACCTGATACCTCAACTGCGCTCTCGTCAAGTTCCCACCTTGAAGACTCAAGTTCACGCAAAACCCAACCTGATTCCGTTCTCGATTACGCACTTGAACGGTTTCACCTTTCATCAAACCGAGTTCGGCTTGTGTTTCGGTGCAATTCATCGTAAAGCTAGATGGAGCATCAGCGTCGATGTTGATTTCAACAGTTTGTTCTCCGATGTTATCGGCGTCGCAATTAATATTCAGCGATAAATTCACGCTTGAATTCAACCGAAGTTGCGTTCTCTCGCGGAACCGGTAAGTCACGGGAGTCCCCGCTTCATGTGTTCCGCTGTACTGGTTACCGGGCACTTCTTGCGTTCCCACTGCCGCGGTAACGAAATTTCCGTAGATCGCGGTGGCGAGAACGAGGAGCAACCCCGACAACATTACTATACCAATAAGTCGTTTTGTCTGCATGTTTGGTCACCTGAATATTGATGACAAGCAACATATCGTGGAATGTATTTAAAGCAAATTTGGGACACTTTTACCGCTAGCTTCATAAAGTTCCGTAGTGGTTGCGGAAAACTCCGTCCAAATAAATGAATGGAATTTTTTTCCCTTTTTCATATTTATAAAACCCTCCTTAAAATGAACTCTTTTACGTAACTTTCTAAAGATTACAGCAAGTTCATAAGGTGGAATATACATAACCGTTGGCATGAATAGCGGATTAAAAAAATATTGGCCGATCTTGGTTTTACTAGTTGGAGCTCTTATTTTATGGTTTATGCTGGTAAAATTCTTTGCAAATGGTTATAATGCGGAGATTTTAAACCCAGAGTCGTACTGGGATGAAGAAGGAATCGCCTTTTTAGATGTTTATTATACCGTGGCACCCTTGTGGAATTTGTTGCCGATTTTTACTTTCATTCTGTGCATCAAGGTTTTTACCTTGAAGACAAGCACGGGTAAAATATGGGCATTATTAATTGTGGCCATTTTCTTGTGGTTCCTCGGAGATCTCTACTATTCCCTTGAATGGTTTGTAATTCAGAGCACAGAATTACCCCCATTGCGTTTTGGCCGGATTTGTTACATCATCGGATACATCTTTATCCTCGCAGGTCTCGCTGCACAGCTGAAGGTTGGAGGTTTAAAGCTACCAAAATGGGAGTATGTGATCATTGTCCTCGTTGAAGGGATTTTCCTAGTAATATTACTCATATGGTGGGTGATCCCGTTGAGTCAACTCCCAGTCGATGGAGAAATTATTGTTTCAGAATTGGATAAGATGATCCTCGTATTTTATTTAATTTTTGACGAGGTCAACATCTTTCTCTCGGTTCTCCTGATCTTTAAATATCGGGGTGGGCAATTTTCGCGAGGTTGGATCATCCTCTCGATCGGATTTATGGTCGAAGCAGTTTATGATATGTTATATATCTATACGGATTACATTTATATCTTGGAGAACGCTTGGTATATTTTGGATCTCGTATATTACCTCGTCTATGTCGTGCTTGCGGTGGGGGCATTGTACATCTTCATCGCGATTCGGTCTACACATGCATAATTTTTTTTTCTTGTTCTTCTCGTGAATTTCAGGGTTTATAATCCCCATAAGTGAGGTCAAAAAGATATTTTGCAATTAGGTTAACAAGCACGCACTTACTAGGACAAGAGACCTTGCAGACACAAGAGCGTAATCCAGTGATAAGTTCAAGGTCGAAAACTCACAAGGCGACAAAAATCGCCCGGAAACGCGAGAAGATTCGCGGATATCCTCTGATTTTGTTTCAAAGTTTTGACTTCATATCTCCTTAGAAGAAATTGACCGAGTTGTAAAAATTTAATTTGATGCAATAGATCATCACTAGCTATAGCCTTTAATAGACAGGTTAGGAAGGAAATCACAGAGATGTAATGCATATGGGGATAAATTTTCGTTGGACGAAAAAAAATGCAGTATTGGCAACTGTTATGGTCATATTAACCGCGACTATCCCATTTATAGATTCCGGGTCTGCGTGGAAAAATGGCTCGTATGCGTATAATTCCGCGAGCTATTCTTACAGTGATGATTTTGGGACGCACGATTGGGTAGCGGAAGCGGCGCTTAATGCCTTGTATTCGGTGGATAAAAGTAATTGGCAGTGGTTGATGGATCGAAAGACGATCTTCTTAGTAGGAACGGAAGCACCAGATAATTCGGGAGTCTCTATGACCTTGGATGGAACTGCCGTCAGTGGATTTGGAGATACGACCAAACACCACATATATTTTAATGAAGATGGGACGATTAGCAATAATGAAGATGATGCCGCAATTCGTGCGAAAACCGTGGGTGATCTCGCTGATGTAGCTATGGATGCGGATAAATATGACTTGGCAGCATTCTATCTCGGCACTATGACGCATTATATCGCAGACATGGGCGTATTCTGTCACGTTGCGGAGAATAACGTTGCCCCCCATTATTTGGATTTCGACAAGAATCACACTGAATTTGAAGATTATGTCGGGTCACGTACAAATAATCATGCAAATCCGGAGGAATTCTTCCAGATCGCGAGTTTCAGCATCAATAGTACGACTCCCTATAATGCGGCCAAGAACCTCGCGTGGGATACTTACAAGGATCCAACAGGTTCACACGATGCAAAATATTTATATGATAATTTCTTTGGATCGTGGGTTTTGACGTTCGCGGCGCGATCCGGGGACTCCTCCGAACACCGGACTTATTATAATCGCGTCGAACAGAATCTGAATAACGCTATCGCCGCGTGTGCTGCTGCAATAAACAGTGCTTTAGGTATCGGATCAACCGGAAATACGGGAGTTACCGATGGTATGCCTGCTTATCCCCTCCCGATCTTTGTTGCATTTGCAACTATCGCAATGCTTGGTTTGATCGGGAGAAAATCACGAAAGATCTCTAAGTAAGATTCCTACCTCTCTTTTTAATTATCACGGGCGGAACCAAGTGACGAAACAAGCATTTTTCATATTACTTTAGGAATTATGAAATAACCAGCCGACACACATTAACGTACTGGGTTAGAAGATGACGTGGTGACTTTTCATTCCAAGCTTTGCACACTGGTTCTTTGCCATCGGTTTTGCAATTTTCCTCTGGAAAGTGACGGAAGGCAAGTTCGGCATCAAACCTGCCACCGTATATATTGTCAACAACGCCTATGGGCCAGATCTTATCGGGGCGTTCTTTAATTATAACGATCCCATTTATCTCTTCTTCCACGGGATGGGGTGGTACTTAGTAGCCGCATTGATGGCAATCCTGTGGTACTATCTCGTGAACGGGAAAATTGAGAAACATCGCGTAGGGCCGTCATTTTTCTCGCGAATCCGGATGGAGGACAAAGAAAAACGACTGAAATACTGGCAAGTCTATCTATTTTGCGCGGCAGCAGGGATGTCTCATATGTTCATCGACATCATCGGTCATCCAGCATATATAGATGCAGGAACGCTTGGGATGCATATTCCGTGGGGGGTCGTGTGGTTTGGGGATAATTTTTATTTATCACTAGACTGGATTTTCTCGACAGGACTATTTCCCTGTGGACAACTATACCTTCCTGCAATCCTCTTATTTATTGGTTTCATAGTTGGAATTCTCCTCGCGTTGATTTGGGGTTTACGCACTCAAAATTTCTGGAACCTAGCAAAAGGTCTCCTGATTGTTCTCGGAGTTACATTTGGCATACTACTCCTTTCTTTCTTCATCCCGATTCTTAATGGTCAGGAATTTTTCGATGAAAGATTTGGGGATCTTTTTACCTTTTTTAACGATCCTGCCGGTCCCGTCAAATATTCATGGTTGATTTGGTTAACGGGAGGAGAATCCGATTTTGGAATGATGGTCTACTTGGCATTATTCTTTTTCATACCGTTAATAATGCTTTATTATGGGTTTAAAGACTTACCACGAATTACTCCCGACTCCACTTCTACCAGTAAAAGAACAGAAACTGGGCAACCTGCAGCGCCGTATCTCGAATAATATTATAATTTTTCCCTCTTTTGAGCTTCGAACAATCTATGAGAATTAGCATCACTTGGTGTGGAACTGCGTGTGTTATCCTCGATTTTGGTAACTATCGCATCCTGCTTGATCCATTTTTTGAACGGAATCCCAAATCTATGCCACTTTTACCGCTTAAGAAAGAAGAAGTGCAGAAAATTGATGCGATCCTCGTGTCCCACGGGCATTTTGATCATATCACCTCTGCCCCTTACTTTTTACACCGGGATCGCTGTCGAGTCTTGGGGAACGCCCAAGTCAAGATTAACATCGAGAGAATCGGTTCGGGCAAGTTATTGCCTGAATTACCCGATTGCATTGACAAAGGTGATTTAAATAATATTGACATCGTTAATCCCGATATTGTGTATTCGCTGCGAAAAAATGGAGAAACGCTTGCCACAGTAACCCCGATCCAATCATGCCACATTCAGTTTGATGTTCACGAAATTAATCGTGTCGCATTCAATTGGGAAGTATGGTCCCATGCGGGGCGTTTCTTGTCTTACTGGATAGGATTACCAAAGGGAAAAGTTCTTGGATACGAAATCAAATACCAGGGAAAACGAATCATCATATTTGGATCTCTAAATTTTAAAAAACTTGATACTTTTGAGAAATACCGTCCGTGTGACCTTTTATTCATCCCACTCGCAGGACGTAACGATGTTACAAATCCGGGCATCCGCGTTACGCGGTACTTTCAACCAAAAATCGTCATTCCATCACATTATGACAATTTTTTCCCTCCCATTTCTCAATGGACGGATATTTCGAAGTATAAGGTGCGTGTGAAGCAAGAAATGCCTGACACGCAGGTGATTATGCCAGATATTGGGATTCCACGTGTGGTTGATTTATAATTCACTTCTTCATGAGGGTTTGTTCTGTCAAATAAAAGATAAGTAATTGGCACCATAGGTAGTCCATGATTGCTAAGGTGTGGGTCTGCCATATGCCACAATTCCAACTTACCTCCAATTACGTACCCAAGGGGGATCAACCGAACGCAATATCTCAGATCATCGCAAGATTCCAGAGAGAGGACAAATTTGTGTGTTTGCTTGGGGCCACGGGGACGGGTAAAACTTTCACGATGGCTAATGTCGTTCAAGCACTGCAGAAACCCACGCTTGTGATTGCGCCCAATAAAACACTTTGCGCCCAATTGTATTCCGAATTTAAAGAGCTCTTTCCCAAGAATACGGTGAATTATTTCGTTAGTTATTATGACTATTATCAACCAGAGGCCTTTATGCCCACGAGCGGGCGTTACATCGAGAAAGACTTCTCCATCAACGAAGAGATAGATCGGTTACGTATGGCGGCAGCCCACGCGGTGCTGACTCGCTCGGACGTTATCGTGTGCGCGACCGTTTCATGCATTTATGGTTTGGGGGACCCAACTGAATGGAAAACTCAGTCTATTAACGTGGCAAAAGGAGACTCCATTGACCGGAATCACCTAATTCGGAAACTTATTGACATCCAATACGAGCGGAGCGACCTTGATTTCCACCGGGGAACCATTCGTGTTCGTGGTGACGTGATGGACGTTTGGCCGGGATATTTAGAGACAGCCATCCGGGTAGACTTTTTTGGAGATATGATAGAGAGTATCGCAGAAGTTGACCCATTACGGGGAGTCCTGATTGCTGATATGCCCACGTGCCGGTTCTTCCCCGCACGACATTTCGTCATTCCTGAAGATAAGAAGCTCCGAGCGTTGGAATCCATCAAACAGGAAATGGAAGATCAGGTCGGATTTTTTAAGAAGAAGAAAAAATGGGCAGAAGCCGAACGAATTGAGCAACGGACGATGTTTGACCTCGAGATGATGCGGGAGCTAGGGTATTGTAATGGGATTGAAAATTATTCTCGCCACCTTGACGGGCGATTACCGGGAACGCCGCCTATGACATTAACGGACTATTTTCCAGAAGATTTTTTGCTCATTATTGACGAGTCTCACATCACGGTGCCTCAAATCGGGGGGATGGTCGAAGGAGACCGCTCGCGGAAGAAAAATCTCGTCAACTATGGATTTCGCTTGCCATCTGCCTACGATAATCGTCCCCTCACATTCGTGGAGTTCGAGAAAAAGATCCACCAAGTACTCTTCACGAGTGCTACTCCCTCCGAATATGAACGAGACCACAGTAATGGCCTCGTGGAACAAATTATCCGGCCGACGGGCCTTGTGGATCCCATCGTGGAAGTCCGCCCTACGAAAAATCAAATTGATGACCTCTTGGCTGAGATCAAGACAACTATATCACGAGGGTTCCGCATACTTGTCACCACATTAACCAAGCGGTTGGCGGAAAATATCGCTGACTACTTCGCCGAGCAGGGTGTCCGCGTTCGTTACCTCCACTCGGAAGTAGAAACCATTGAGCGAATGGAAATCCTGCGAGGACTCCGGTATGGGGATTTTGATGTTCTTGTGGGGATTAACCTCTTACGGGAAGGTTTGGATCTCCCAGAGGTAGCTCTCGTGGCTATCTTGGATGGGGACAAGGAAAGTTTCCTCCGGGACGCTCGTTCGCTCGTCCAAACGATAGGACGGGCATCTCGAAACGCGGAAGGGCGTGCGATTATCTATGCAGATCGAGTCACCCGTAGCATTCAAGAAGCAGTCAATGAAACAAACCGTCGGCGCAGTATTCAACAGCAATACAACATGGAGCACGATATCACCCCACAAACCATCCAGAAGGCAATCGCAGCATCGTTGGCCGAGCAACGGCCAACCGAAGATCTTGAGGACGAGCGATTCTTCGAAAAAATCAAGTCTAATGTTAAGCAGGAAGGCGAAGAGGAGAAGGCAGGTATCGAAGTACTTATCGCCGAGCTCGAATCCGAAATGCACAAAGCAGCACAGGAACTCAAATTCGAGCGGGCCGCCTTCTTGCGGGATAAAATTAAAGAATTGAAGGGGGAAATCTAAGAATTATTATTTTCTGCCCTTGTCAATCATGACACGGCGCTGGTGAGCATACACGTTCATTTTTTGACCTCGTACGAAGGCACATAAAGTTAAACCAACTCGCCGGGCTAATTCAATTCCCCCGTCAAGGGGTGCCGCTTTTGACAAGAGAATGGGGAATCCTGCCCGAGCGGCCTTGGCGACCATCCCTGCCGCGAGACGCCCGCTCGTTACCAGAATAAGTTGATTGCGGTCTTCCCCCGCCCGGGCGCTCATTCCGATGACCTTGTCAAGTGCGTTATGCCGCCCCACGTCCTCGGCAACATGGATGAGGGTGCCATCTGCTGAAAATATTCCCGCAATGTGACATCCCCCTGTTGCAGTCCACACGTAGGACTCATCTAAGAGGGTCTCCAGCATTGCACATAAGACACTCGCGGAAACTGATAGGTTTGAAGTCACTATCTCTCCTAAATTCTCATATTGCATCTTGATCCCAACACACCCAGAAGATCGTACTTCAAACCACAGATCAGTATCTCCTTCTTTCCTTGTAAGGGCAACCAGAATCTGGTCATTTTTCACGTTTATGGAACGAATATCCGCAATGTTACTGATAATTCCCTCGCTAAGGAGGTAACCTGTCGCGAGCTCTTCAAGGTATTCTGGGGAGGCGATCACGTTGATCCGATAGCGATTGTCGATGAGTAAGGCATACGAAGCCTCAATTGCCACGGATACTTGGTTCTCTCGGGCCTCTTGACTATCTACATCGATTTTCGTGGCAATAAATTGACGCTCAATCATATGTCAACCCAACACCTTTAATGTAGTTTCACAGATATCTTCTAATTAGTATTAATTTCTTTGGGCAGAACATTCTCCAGTATTAAGTATTTCTCGAAAATTAGAAAAGAAAGGGTTTTAACGTGTTTATTTAGATTACACCGATGTTGGGTGAGTTTTTTCATTCCAGATTCCCAAAGTTTTTCCATCATCACCGTATTGGATGGTATCAAACCAGTCCGAAGATCTCCCCTTTAGCTAAGACTGCCCTTCCAGAATTTTTCGATGTAATTCTTGCGGATGAACTCTTGCATATTCAAGGGTTTTTCTGCTCCTTCGCAAGGTTCAATCGTCACATCGGTTTCCTTATACATTGGGGTTCCATTGGAGTATGTTTCTGGATCTACAACGTGATTCACCCACGGCCCGCGTGGCATAAAGGAAACCCCTGGATGGGGTGCATCTGGTGAAAGGTCGGCTATGGCGATGATTTCGCCGTACTTACTCGTGACTTTTACCGGGGAATTTGGATAAATTTGTAACATGTTAAAATCTGAAGGGTCCAAATACACGATTGCAGCGGCCCTAGTATAGAATGGTTGCTCCTTGCGACCACCTTTCGTGGATACTCCTTGCGTAACAGTTCCCCCGGTGGTCATCCTTAACTGGATTTTTGGCATAGGTTGTTGAACACCACCAGCCACCAGAGCAGAACCCGCGCCGAGGTGGCTTAAATTGTGCACATTATACAAGGTTCCTCTAGATGTGACTGTTAAAAAAATTTAGTTCTGTCCATCTATTTGTGGCAATTTAATTTCATTGCTTCATTAATGCCAGCAAGGTGCATTTATTATGCATTCAAGTTGGCCTGTTGACCATCACGTGCACACTCGCTGGAGTCTTGACATTCCCGAAGGGCCAACTTTTGAAGATTACATCCCCCTAGTAGAACAGGAACACATTCACGTCAATTTCCTCGACCACCTCGAAATTGCGTTATTCAATGATAATGTTCCGTTGAAAGAGAGCACCATCGCGAACTATCTTGAGGCATTTGATGTTGCTAAAAGTCGTTGCAATCATATTTCTAAAGGATTCGAGGTTGATTATTATCCGGATAAAGAAACAGCAATCGCCGAATTTCTGGATAATTATAAAAAAGACGTGGACTTTGTGGTTGGGTCTGTCCACGAGATCGCTCCTTTCCAAGCCGTCACCGTGCCGATGCATTTACAAAATCTTTTGCAACGCAATTCTTTTGATGAATTAGTCCAACGATATTTTGAATATGAGCGAAAAATGGTCAAGTCTGGTCTTTTTAACGCCATTGCCCACCCAGATGTCATATTTCGTTTTTGTGGGGATATGGTGGAAAACCTTCCAAGTTATGAAATGCACCCACTCCTCTCGGATCTCGCGAATTTGTGCAAGGAACGAAATGTATCAGTAGAACTCAACGTGCGGGGTCTTCTCTACCCGTGTAAGAGATCCTTCCCTAGTATCAAGATGGCGAGGCAATTTCGGGACCGTGGCGTGAAAATGTTTGTCGGGAGTGATTCCCACAGCGTGCAAGACTTGATACGCCAATTAAAATGGATAAAAGAAGCTAATTTATTTGTTCAAGGGAAAATTACGCGGAAAAACTGGGATTTTGATTAGATTCTCCACAAATCTATTTCTTTATTCACTAATCTCTGGAAGAGGGTTTGGAGGTTGCTCGAGATCTCCACATTATTCCAATATTTTCGCCGCTCAGCGGTTTCTTTCAAGACTTGGATGAAACAGGGAACAAAAAGTTCGTGCAATTCATCACTGATTTTAGAATTTTTTCTCGCTTTTGTATAGGCTTTTAGAAATTCGCTGACAAGTTTTAATTTTGCTGGGAAAAAGAGGGGATTTTCGAGACCGGGTTGTGTATCAAAAATAGAACCGGCCGCTTCCGCCACGTCCGTGACGAAAGA
>MBAA01000057.1:1047-6685 GCA_001940655.1 Promethearchaeota archaeon CR_4 | reverse complement strand
ATTCCTCGAAATCTACACCAAAGATCTTATCGTCCTTAATCAGAAAATTTCGCAGGCGGGCGTCCCCCCTTAACGTGACTTTTCCTTTTCCATTCCGGAATGCTTGGTGGAATTTCGCAAACCACTGAGCTAGCATGCGCACGTATTTGGGATCTAATGTACTGTTTATGACGTCACACAAGTTGTGGCCATCGATATATTCAAGGACGATGAATTCTTTGTCTGATTTGAGAATTTTGGGAACGAACACGCTTGTTTGGTATAATTTCGTCAGGATTTCTTTCTCATCTGATGAATAACTAGTGTTATATTTTTTGAGGATGACTTTATTTTGGCGCGCAAAGGGAGATTTTTTAAGACTAAGCAAAAACACATCATTATTTTTACTTTTAAGGCGAATATATTCTTGAATTTTCACTTTTGGAGCAGAAGATTTTAATAATTTTTCTAGACTTACAAGTTCCTCGTTTTTCTTGTTAGTCGCCATACAATATTCCTTTGCACATCATTTACACTTCATTCTTTAACGTCTTTGTCCTTTTAACTCCGCGTCTTATTCTTTATTTTTCAATTTAGATTTTATCCAATCACACTTGAAATAACCAAAAAAACAAATATGGCAACGTTAAGACTGTTATAACATAAAGTAGTTGTAAAAAAAATCCCCTACACGTAAAAATGCTCGAGGATTTTCCGGATACCTAGGATGGCTTCCTTGGCGCTCATGTCGAATTTTCGAAGACGGTCTAGATCGTGGAAGGTGTCTTTCGGGAACAAACCCGTCATAACGTATTTTTCTGTCTTAACTGGAAATGAAAACGCTACAATCGAAAAGATTTCGTTGAATGGTTCAATGGTCCAAGAAATTGTACCCCCTCCCCTACCTTTGAGTTGGCGTGTCAACGTCAGCATTCGAGCTTCGAACTGGTGAGCGTCTTCTTCCGCTAAATTTTCTTCGTAATTTTTTGAAATGATGAAAGGTGAAAAATCTGTTACTGCAATTGCCGGGATTACGAATCTTTCACGAATGTCTTTCAATTCTTTCGCAAAAACCTCCTGTTGGGGAAAGATCTGGATGAAAACGTGGGAGAAAGAAGTGATTAATGACGTGAGATCGTAAATCGAGGTTGGGTAATACCACATCTCGATCTCTCCCTTCATCTCCCCTATTTGTTGGATATACTTCTCCATCCGTTCGCGATGCACTATACTGGAAATTAAAATACGCGGATCATATTTGTGAAAGAATATAGAGAAGAGTGGAGTTACATCTAACTCGTGTAATGCATCAAAAACTTGCCTTAGATAGTCTAAATTAGCTCGGATGTTTTCGTCTTGGATGTCGAGGACGAAAATGACGAGGTTGGTTCCAGAGAAATATCTTTCTTTTTCTTGGATATACTTCTGGCGGTAACCTTCTTGTCCCCCGAGATCCCAGCGATATATTTCCACGCCGAAGACCTTAATTTTCGTGTGTTCCACGCCTTTCGTAGGGGTGAGCTGGTGGAGGCCAACGAAATCTTGATCCAGAGCCCGGAGGATGCTGGTTTTGCCGGCCGAGGCTAATCCTGTGAGGATGATCTTCTTCTGACTTTCCAGGGGTTTGGCAAGCATCGCGGACGATCACTTCTAGTCAAGTAAATTCTGGCTAGATATATATCAATAACGATCGGCATAAATAGTGCAGCTAATAAATCTCCCCTATATGGTTATAATTCACGAGACTAAGGTTACTTGAGCCTGGCGCTTTTCTATAATTATGGTCGGATACTCCCGAAGACATTGAAAGATATGTGTTATCAAACTTGGTCCCGTGGTGCATTTTCTCTTGCATCCGAAGGTAAACGCCACGAGTGGTGCAACACGTAATCATCTATGACTTTAATCTGTTCTTTTACGACTTGCCCAAAGATGGTCAGCAAAGGAAACCCTTGCCGATTCTCTATTATACCTTTCTGTTCCAAGTTGGCGAGAACACTCCGTTTCGGAACCTGAGCAAGAATGTGAAACCAACACAGGACTTCCTTTGATAAATCACGCGTTGTGGTCACATTTCCCCCACGTGGAGTCAAAACACACCACTTACCAACGTGGGCGACCCACCCGTTCCTAATTAACAAGGGTACATCCAATACAGAGAGGTCACGTGGGATAGGGAGATCCTTAACAAAGAGGCGTTCTTCTTTCCCCATCCCCGTTATGACATTCTGCGCCCGTACATCTACACTTTCATCAGACGCATGTAACATACCCTTCTAGGCAAGATAGCTCGTAAAAGCATTTCGGTAGCCCGCGAAAAATGTTTTATTCTTGTTCGTGTTTTCCTTGGGCATAATTTTTACGAGATCGCTGGGTGGTGAATAAATTCTTGACTTTGCCGATGTCGTCCGCGTCATCGATACTCAGATCTTCTCTGATGCGCACAATTCGTGCAAAACGGAGAGCATATCCAGCCTCGAAACGCGGCGATTCTAAAATCTCGTCTGCAAGCACCTCACACACGAGTTGGGGGGCAACGGTTACTCTTCGGCCCTCTTCTTGCACGATTAGGGGGCGGATTTGGTCATTCAGGACTTGATTATCATCATCCGTAAGTCCTGTGCTAACTTTTCCCAAGGTGGTGAACTTAGTGCGTGTTTCATCCCAGGCAGCGAAGAAAAAACGTGAAAAAAGGGCACTCTTCCGCCCCTCGCCATATTCTGCTCCCACGAGGATCAAATCCAGAGTCTCGAGGGTTTTCTTATACTTGAGCATTCGGGTTCCTCGCGTGCCGGGCATATAATCTGCCTTAAGATCCTTGAGCATAATGCCCTCGCATTCGGCTGTTATCGCCTGTTCAAAGAAATTCTGTAATTCTTTGACATCATTGGATACGATGCGGGTGGCTAAACGTATGTGTTCGCTTGGTTTAAACATTCTTTCGAGGATCGCATATCGCTCGCGATAAGTCAGACGCGTGACATCTTCATCTCCAACAAAGAGCACGTCAAATAGAAACAATGATACTGGTACATCTGATGCTGTTGCCTCAATTTCATACGTCCGAATACGACGCATGAAAACTTGGAAGGGAGTAATTTTTCCCCCCAACATTCCCACTACTTCCCCTTCCACAACGCAGCGTTTCTCTCGTGTAATGTCCTTCCAACTTGCAATAAGGTCAGGAAATTGGTTGGTCAGTTGAGTCAAGCGTCGCGAGAATACTTCTATGCGATCCCCGTCCTGGTGCAATTGTAGGCGGATGCCGTCATATTTGTACTCTGCAGCCACTGTTCCGCCGAAATCCCTCAAAGCTTCTTCAAACGTATCTGTTTGCATTGCCAACATGGGCAGCACAGGAATTAATGGTCGGATTTGGATACGAGCAAGGCCATTAAGTCCTTCCGTCATCGCAATGCGTGCAATTTCACCCACCTCTGGGTGCTTGAGAACCGCCCGCCGAACGGATTCCTCGGGTACATTTGTCAATTCGGCAATGGCCCGCAAAACGAGCGGAGTTTGCAGACCGATGTTTAACCATCCGAGGAGAAGTCGAACGAAATATTTCACTTCCACTGCAGTCAAACGGTCGAGGAAAGCTGCAATCCACTGTTTCTTCCGGGTTGTGGAACGAGACCCCGTAATCGTCAAACGCTGGTACAGGTTTACCAAATCGTTTAGAGAAGGGGGATCGACCATAAAGAGTGTTGCTTGGCGGGTTTTTCGCTGCGAAAAAAGAGCTGCCATCGCCCCACCAAGATCACCATGAGCTTGTCGCGCCTGTTCTAATTGGTTTTCTGACGCTCCCACAACCTGCCGGGCAATCTTCCACAGAATTATGTAACCGATGTTAAGGGGAGCGCCTTGGGAGAAGAGCGTGCCCGTGAGGATTTGTATGACTAGCGGTATTTCGTCAATAGGCGTTTGACGTAGAAATTGCGTGACGATGGCGACTTTCTGGTTTGTGCTACTCGTTGATGCGATCTGTTCGAAAATCTCACAAATGGCAGAGAAACGCATAATTAAACCAAGAAAGAGGAGGACACATCCCTACTTGAGCTTAATTGCATCGAACTTTTCCTGAAAAGGAAAAGCGTAGAGATTAATCAATAATGAAGAAAAAATCACGAAAAGTAAGTCAATTTTATTTATCCTGAACGACTCCGCACGATCCGGCGGGTCAATTCGAGGAATGCCTCGTCAACCGAGGTGCCGTCCAAAGCGGAAGTCTCAATATAGATGGAATTTTGGGATTCGGCAAAGTGCTTGGCGGCCTTCCGATCAACTACTTCACCGAGTTCTTTGATTAAGTCGAGTTTATTTCCGATGAGTACGAAGGGGATGTTCTCTCCAGCGAACTGGCGAACTTCTTGTAACCACTTCGAGGTGACTTGATCATATGTGTCGGCTCGTGTGAGGTCAAAGACGAGGAGCACGCCTGCAGCTCCCTTGTAGAAGGTTGAACGGATGAATTCAAACCTAGCCTGCCCCCCGATGTCCCAGATTGACAAGGTCGCAATTTCCCCGGGCGAATATTCTACGTCTTTCGTCATAATGTCCACGCCCACTGTCAGTTTGTAATCGGCATTGAACTTGGACTTGATAAACCGGTAAATCAGCGAGGTTTTCCCGACCGCTGCGGGCCCGCACAGGAGGACCTTGAGCTTGAATGCCATACGAATTCACGAGTGATGATAGATGATTTGATTATGCAATAAGGCGTATTTAAAGAAGGACTATTCCACCGAATAGATTATAATGACCATTATTTCTCGAACCTATTTAATATTATTCTTGGACGACCCTGAGCTAAGCAGATACGAATCTCCAACCCTTGTTATTCGCATGGTACCCTAAAAAGCTATTGGGAAATTGCGACTAGCAATCACGTTCTAGACTTGAGCAATAAATATCTCCTCGTGATGTTGACATACCTGTCGAAATCATGGTGGATATAAACTCTATCAAAGCGAAAATTGGAACACACTTTGTCAATCGTTAGCCAAATAAAGAATGTATTATTGTCATTTACCCTCTTAGATGCAATAAAATTTTAAAAAAAAGTTATGATGTTCATATAATTTTTAACAATTAAATTGCGAGAACGATAATAACCGCGATGATGTCAATCAAACAGACACATAATGCAGCGCTAGCTAGACCTTTGGTGCGATCTTTCCTCTGCCCAAGTGCCCCCAATATTAAAGCCATAATTCCAAATGGAATTCCAAATATAAAAAGTCCAATGATAGCTAGAGCAAGCCCAACTCCCCATATACATTTCCTCTAGTCCCTTGATAAGGCGCTTGTGGGTAGTAACCTTGTTGGTAAGGAGATGATTGGTAAGGCGCTGGTTGGTAAGGCGCATTTTGCGTACTATAAGCAGGAGTTACGATACTCGCTGTGCTAATTTGTGCACCGCACCGAGAACAAAATTGCGTTCCTGCAGGAAGGGATGCCCCACAGTTGGGACAAAATTTAGCATCGCTTGAAAAAGTTTGACTTGTCGGAGGATTACTGAAGGTGGCATTCCTGACGTAGGGTGATGGGGAAGGCTCCAACCCTTGTCGGGTTTTTTCCTCATTTTTAAAGGCATCTGATGCCCCACTAAAATCACCTTGTATGTGCAATGCCTCCCCGATGCCATGCCAAGCATACG
>MBAA01000057.1:645-1031 GCA_001940655.1 Promethearchaeota archaeon CR_4 | reverse complement strand
AAGATTCAATCCGGCTCTATAGTACGCCAATCGTTCTATGATATCAAGTATTTGTTTTCCTTTATCATACCATACTTCTGAAAACTTTGCTTTGTCAGACCAATCTTGAGAACTCATATTCCCACTCCGCAATATTTTTGCATATATATACTATCAAACAATATAAAAACATTATTAATCTAACTGTTGATTGCTCTGCGTGTATGAAAAAAGAAGAATTAAGAATTCTTGTCGAATTCTTCGACTTTAAACGGTGTGGACATATCCTTGACGAGTTGGTACACGCCCGGGATGTTGTGCATAAAGTCTGGGAGCATCTTGAAGAACCAGTGAAAATTTTGTTGGGTAATAAAACGCGGCGCCCGTTTCCAGAAATATCCACCCCA
>MBAA01000057.1:0-635 GCA_001940655.1 Promethearchaeota archaeon CR_4 | reverse complement strand
AGGTAGAATTCCCGAAACGCATTTTTGACCAATTCCGCGATCTGGAGGCGGGTCAGCAGGTCGGTGCGCATCACCGGTCGAACAAAGTCGTAATGAGTCCAATCTGCGTCTTCAATCCAGCCCTTTTCCTTCGCCTCGTCCCACAAACGGGTTCCTGGATAGGGTGTTAATGCAGTGAACTGCACAATATCAAGCTCGAGGTCGCTGGCATACTGGGCAGTCTTCTTGACCATCTCGTAGGTCTCGCCGATGTTCCCGATGATGATCGCCCCGTAAATAGTAACCCCGCGATCGTGCAAAATCTTGACCGCTTCTTTGATCTTCTCGTGATTTAGATTTTTCCCAATCTTATCAAGAGAGGACTGAAATGCGGACTCGATGCCGATGAAGAGCATGCGGAATCCAGACTCTACCATGCGGTCTACCGTCTCCACGTCCTTGACAACGTCATCCACTCGCCCTTGGGCAGAATACCATTGCTGGTCGAGTCCGTGCTCGATAACGAGATCGCTGATCTGGCGCACGCGCTTCATGTCAATCGTATATTCGGAGTCTTGGAACGTGATCCACCGCGATTTACGGCTACACTGCTCGATCTCGCGTACCACCCGCTCGGGAGACTTGCGCCGCCACTT
>MBAA01000108.1:7366-8387 GCA_001940655.1 Promethearchaeota archaeon CR_4 | reverse complement strand
GCGCAAGAAGAAGGGCTGCGATGGCTGGCCTCCGATGAAATCGTGCTTTGGAATTCACTCCAAAAAGGAGGGCGTGCAGCCGCGACTTTGCCTCCGGAACAGGAATATTGCGCATACCGGTGGGGGAAGGACGGGCCCTGCCTTTTCTTCCGCGACCACGCGCTGTCGGACCTTTTTGGATTTTCCTACTATCAGTGGGATGCCGCAGATGCGGTAGCCGACTTTCTCAGGCGTCTGCGCGCTATCCATCAAAGCCTGCCGGATGATGGAAGACACTATATAGTACCCGTGATCCTGGACGGAGAAAATGCGTGGGAGCATTATGCGAATAATGCCTCGGATTTTCTCGGCCTGCTTTATCGCCGATTGTCGGAATCCGAAGATATGCGCACGGTGACATTTTCCGAATACCTGGATCTCGAAACACATCGGGAAACCCTGACGTCGGTCATGCCGGGGAGTTGGATCTATGGAAATCTTGCTACCTGGATCGGCCATCCGGAAAAAAATCGCGCCTGGGAAGAACTGACCGCCGCCCGCAGCTTGTTAAGCTCTTTTCAGCTCCGCAGCGGCGCTTCCGCTGAGGCGGATATGGCTTTCCGCGAAATGATGATCGCGGAGGGGAGCGACTGGTTCTGGTGGTACGGAGACGATCATCAAACGGAGAATGCCGCGGAGTTTGACGCTCTGTTTCGCGGCCATCTTAAAAAAATTTACAGGTTGCTGGACGAAACTCCTCCACTCAGACTGAATGAACCGATAAAAAAATCGGGTGTCCGCCCTCGCTTCCAGAGTCCGGCGCATACGATTACGCCTAAACTCGACGGAAAAGTGACCGATTACTTTGAATGGCTTTCTGCAGGATTCGCAGTTCCGGGCGGAGGCGACTCCATGCATCGTACCGATAGATTCCTGGAAAAGGTGTTCTTTGGATTTGACCTGCGTTGCTTCTACGTTCGCATTGACCCGGCACCGGCAAAGATGGCGGAATTTCCGCCCGCCATCTCCATTGTTGTGCAAT
>MBAA01000108.1:4670-7313 GCA_001940655.1 Promethearchaeota archaeon CR_4 | reverse complement strand
GTCGTGATAGGTCTCAACCCAAACGGACGAGGATCCGTGAAAAGTCGACATTCTCAGAATCGTGCAGACAAGATTGCAGAGATATGGGGAGGCGGAGGGCACGAAAACCGCGCAGGATTTGACTGGAATCGAGAAACGAATGATTATTTAAAATTCATTGAGAACGAGCTCATTCCAAAATTAACACAACATTTAAAAAATACAATGAAAATGCGACCAAAAATTAATTGAGGCGTTTCTCGAATAATTTAGGGGAATATTCCCGTTGGATCTTGAAGGGTGGTCGGAAAAGAAGTCTTGAGAGGGCTTCGGAAGTCTCGTTTATGTATTCTTTAATTGATCCCTCTAATTTGTTCGAAGATGCCAATTCCTTGATGCGAGATTCAGTCACAATCCGATATTCGCGGATAAATAAAGAACTAATTAGTCCACATTCTTTCACTAAACAAAGAAGAGCGAGATCGTGGGCTTCGGCATCTTGCTTGTCAAGAATTATTCCTTGGAGTCGTCCGAGCAACTTGTCTTTCGTAGTCTGTTGAACCAACGGGTGTCGCATAGAGTGGAAGATCTTCAAACGAGTTCTTTCTTCTCTACCAAGAATCCCTTGGTCCGTGAGACGGGATAACAACCCCTTGGAATAGATATTGCGAAATGTCAAGCTCAACTGCACAATCCAGCTGCAAAGGCGTAATTGTCGATTTTGACTCCCGATCCGTTTTAAAACATCGTCCAAAAGAGGATCATTCATACTCGACTTGTCTACTATTCTAACACGCTGGTCTTTCAAGATTATCCGCCCGCGAAACATCAAGTCTAACAAGAGACCGCTCACGACCCCAAAAGGGAAGGAGCTTGCCCCAGAGTATGATATTTTTCCCGTCTCGTCGTCCAACGCGAGAAGTAGGAATTCCTCCGCGATGAGCATGCGATCAATGAGGAATTTAGGGGCGGTTATTAAGGTATTCCACTGAAAAACACTAATTCTGGACGCAATCAATCATTTAAAACGTGAGAGAAATATTGAAAATAAACAGGAGTTTGTTCCCCAAATGCCGTCCCTCGCATCAAAATTGGAAGTCTTGGGTGCCACCTGTGCTTTCGACATTTCTGCGCCTGTGCGAGAAATACGGAAGTCATTGTACCAATCAGGGACATTAGGAATGAGACTAGAATCTCCAGTCCGATCTCGTGTAGAACTGCTAGATAAAACAGCTGAATGTTGCATTTACCCGACTGTTACAGGAGGAGTATCTGGAAGGAAAACAAAGCCCATCTTCAAGGCACTTCTTTCCAATGCGTGCTCCTACTCGTGTAAATACTGTTTTACTCATTGCACGCGGCAGAAGGTCACCTTCACTCCAGAGGAATATGCTAGGATCTACGCACAATTTGTACAGCAAGGCAAAGTCACGGGGGTCTTCATTAGTTCGGGGATTCTCAAAGGGGACCCGGACTATACGACCGAACTGATGCTAAAAGCGGTCAGCCTCATCCGGGGGAAATATAACTTCGAGGGGTACGTGCATTTCAAGTGTTTACCCGGTGTCAGTTATGACCTCTTGCGGGAAGCTGCTCTTTTGGCTAATCGCATCTCGGTGAATTTAGAAGCGCCGTCTGCAGACCGCCTGGCATTAATCGCAGAGGAAAAAGATTTCCAGCGTGATCTCATAACACGACAAGAATGGATTCGAGATCTCATTTTTAAGGGGGCATTTGACTCCGGACACACGACCCAGTTTGTCGTTGGCGCGTCTGGCGAAAGTGATGAAGAAATCCTCTCTCGCGTGGATTGGGAATACAAGCACGTGGGCCTCCACCGGGCATATTACTCGGGTTTCACCCCGTTGAAAGGCACCCCCCTCGAACACCAACCTGAGACCCCTGCAGTACGCGAACACCAGTTATACATGGCTGACTTCCTCCTCCGGCAATATAGGATTCCTTTCCAAGAATTCCGGCAGATTTTCACCAAAACAGGGTTATTACCAAAGGGTGACCCAAAACTGCACCTTGCCAGAGAATTTTTCGATCCTCATGAAACAATAGATGTGAATGAAGCTCCTCATGACCTATTAATTCGGGTTCCTGGTATCGGATTGCGAACGGCCCAAAAGATTCTCACAATGCGCGAACAGCACCAATTGATAAAGAATGCTCGTCAATTGCACGAAATTGGGGTTAACCTGGGAAAATCTCTCCCCTTTCTGTCAATTCAAAGACATCGCCAACAGTCGTTAGATGTATATTTCTAGTAATCAAATAGGAAAGCGGAGCATCATTTCTCCCGTTTGATAACAAAAATGTAAAGAAAAAGAAAATAGGTAAAAAAAGTCTCACACACGGATAGAACGCCGCTTTCGTCTCGCAATGGTTAACGTGACGATGCCGGCGACAATCAGAAGCATAGGGGCGGGAAATCCGGGAACCGCAATCCCGCTGCTGGGCATTATCGTGTCTGTGACCGGCCCTGACTCGCCAAACTCGTTCTTTGCTTTGAAGTAGACGGTCTTTACGCCCGCCCCGCTTTCGAGCGTCCACGCTTTCGTGGTGTTGTATGCCTCCCACGCGGAGTACGTAATGCCATCGTTCGAGAACCGCATCTCTGTAGCGTTGGTGGCGTTGAGAGTCAAATTTACGTTAGGC
>MBAA01000108.1:4262-4612 GCA_001940655.1 Promethearchaeota archaeon CR_4 | reverse complement strand
TAAATGTCAATATTACTCCCAGTTCTTAAATCAATCCAGGTAATGATCGCGCCGCCAGCCCCGTCGCTGACCAGTTGAGGGAAATTTTGAGTTAGTGGCGCGGAGCAGATGGCAGTCCCATTCGCAACCCACTGGGCGACCCCCGCGGCGTTGACCCGCTGGGCAAAGATGTCATAATTCCCATTTCTATAATCAATCCAGGTAATGATCGCGCCGCCAGCCCCGTCGCTGACCGGTTGGGGGTACATTTGAACGTCCGGCGTGGTGCAAATGGCAGTCCCGTTGGCAGTCCACTGGGCGACCCCCGCCGCGTTGACCCGTTGGGCGAAGATGTCATAATATACACTCCT
>MBAA01000108.1:3393-4245 GCA_001940655.1 Promethearchaeota archaeon CR_4 | reverse complement strand
TGATGGCCCCGCCCGCTCCATCGCTTACTAGTAGCGGTGGTTGTTGTTGAGTTATTAAGGTGCAGATGGGGGTCCCGTTCGCAATCCACTGAATGTTTCCCATGGAGTTGACGCACTGGGCATAGACGTCCCAATCACCAGACCTTGCATCATTCCAGGCAATGATCGCGCCCCCGGCCTCATCGCTGACCAGTTGAGGGTACATTTGATTCATTGACGCATTGCAGATGGCAGTCCCGTTGGCAGTCCACTGGGCGACCCCCGCGGAGTCTACCCGCTGAGCATATATGTCATATTTACCATTCCCATCTCTTTGGTCTTCCCAGGTAATGATCGCGCCGCCAGCCCCGTCGCTTATAAGTTGAGGATCATGTTGATAATTGGTCTCATTACTGATGGCGGTTCCATTGGCGCCCCACAGGGTATTCCCCGCGGAGTCTACCCGCTGGACATAAACGTCAGAAAAACTACCCTCACGTCTAAAATCTGCCCACGTGATGATCGCGCCACCAGCCCCGTCGCTGATGAGTTGAAGTCTATATTGTGTATTTGTGGCATTGCAGATTGCGGTGCCATTGGCACCCCACTGGGCGATCCCCGCGGAATCGACCCGCTGGGCGTAGATATCGTTATTCCCACTTCTAAAATCTACCCACGCGATGATCGCGCCGCCAGCCTCATCGCTGACGAGGTGAAGCGTTTCTTGGGTATTTATCGCGGTGCAAATGGCTATCCCATTAGCGATCCATGCGACACTTTCAGATGGGAATGGATTCCCCACCCAGAGCGATTTTCTACTACATCTAGCGATGCTTTCTCCCCCTACTAGCGCTGAAAAACCCGACAGCAGGG
>MBAA01000108.1:3106-3345 GCA_001940655.1 Promethearchaeota archaeon CR_4 | reverse complement strand
TATCCATACGTCATATCGCCATTTATTATTTTGGTTCCCTGATTATTGGTTCCCATCAAATCCGATGATGATTCAAGAGATTTTATTTCTTGATTTTAAATCAAACGAGATTTTCCCTTTTAAAAGGTTTTACTAAAACTGATGCGTAAAAACTCTAGCTTGCTGTTCCACGAAATCCTATAATGAAGATTTTTAGGTTTGGTGTTAATAAGATTCGTTCTTTGGTAGACTTATGCTTT
>MBAA01000108.1:2758-3058 GCA_001940655.1 Promethearchaeota archaeon CR_4 | reverse complement strand
GATGAACGATTCCGGTAGCCATTTTTTAAGTAGCATAACAAAAAATAAAGCACCAATGATAGCAGAAAAAAAGAATAACGACTCGTGAATAAATTCGAAGGGAATTTCGGTAGAATTAAAATATATTAAAAATACAATGCGAAAGAGATTGAGAACGTAAATTCCCCCAATGGAAAGCGCGAATGTTTTTACCTTTCTCCAAAAAAAATCCTTTTTATTTGAAAGATTCCGTGAAGAGGGGATGCATATCACAATGGCAATTATGATAGCAAACACATGAGCGGCGATACAATTCGTAGT
>MBAA01000108.1:1867-2739 GCA_001940655.1 Promethearchaeota archaeon CR_4 | reverse complement strand
GAGAGATTGTTAGGCACAAAAATGGAAGGAAATGTATCGGGATCCGCGGAAATAATCACTTCAGAATGTAAATTCCAAAATACATTCAAGATGAAGACGATTTGGTTAGAAGTGCCTTCATATATCCAATAATTTATTCGGAATTGAAGAAAGAAATATATTAGAATCGCAAATAAAGGCGTCCCTACGAGAAAAAAGATGATTTGTAGCCGCGAAAATGTATATTCTTTATCATCAAAGTGAAGGGTAAATTTCTGGTGAGATTTTTGTTCATTTCGAATTGATTTCATCCTCTATACCATTTGGGCACATTCTTGAGAGGAATTTCTTGTTTTTTTAACCTTTAGATGATAAGAATATATAGTAAATAGAGATAAGACCAAAATCACCCCAACGAAGAGAAAGGGTTCAAAACCGGGAACCTCAACTTCTACAGAATTAAATATTCCTGAAAACAACTCATTGAAGAAATTACCAATCGCTTCCTCGATTGCATTGCCAATTGTATTACTAATTGCAGTACCAATCGCTTCCCCAATCCCACCTACTATCGGACCCAATGCTTTTATAATGAACAGTGGAATTCCGATGGGGATGACGATAATAATACCTATCACATAAGCACAAGCCTGGGCATCAGCACCACCCCCTGACCATCCGCCCCCGGAACTTACATGATGAGATACACCCCAAATCAAAGCAACAGCGGGAAGTATTATTAAAATTAGGGCGGCAAATACTAAACCAAACCCTTCGGAGGGCAATTGGAACCCATTGATTACGAGAGCTGTCGCTATTAAATCAACAACAACCACGATAACAAAAAATCCTATTACTTTATACAATACTTTATAGTTACGAGGGGTTTTTTT
>MBAA01000108.1:0-1849 GCA_001940655.1 Promethearchaeota archaeon CR_4 | reverse complement strand
TGTATCCATTAATAGGGGGGATTTTTCCTCTATTGGTGTATTTTTCGAACCACCTAAAGGAACACCGCAGAAAGTGCAATACATATTTTCTTTTTTATTAGACTTACCACAACTAGTACAGAAAATCTCTTCTCCTATCATAAACGGTCATCATCAAACCAATAGGATTTTGTAACCAACTCTATTAAGAATAATATTTATAAAGCTATTTATCAATAAATTTACTTCAAAATTTGGGCGTAAATATGAATAAAGAGCAAAGATATGAAACAGTAGTTAAATTGGTCGTGGTAATTCTCTGCATTTCAGTAATATTATCCATTATTGACATTTTTCTTGTTCTCTGGATAAATAAAATAATCACTTTAAACCAAAGTAATGTTATTATATTTTATCTTTTGGTAATGGGACTTGAAATCAGCCGGATTACATTACTTACAATTTCAATAATGTTAATCATTAAATTCAAGGAAATAAGCCGAAAATCTAAAATAAAGATGCTAATTGCCCCACTTGCTGCATTTGGTTTCATTTTTTCCTTTTTAGTACGAATAATTGGTTTTGATTGCTTCCCCCCTTTAGATAGCTTTTCTGCTACATTTTTTACGATTATTTCATATATTTTGATCAATTCTCAGAAACGCAAAATTTATTGAGGTTTGTTTGAGTTTTTATCAAAATCGAACGGGGGTTTTTCGACAGAAACTCACTAGAAAAATAACCCAAAAAGACTTGGACTTCTGGGACCAGTTGTGAATTGCACGCATCGGGTGGGTGTTCAATCTTGTCACCTTCACTTTCACCAGGGAAACTACGCAAATACCGGCGAGGTCTCCTCTCGCCCGCCCTTTGATGACTTCTTGCCCCACCACCCAGCTCGTGTGTTGCCCGTCCCCGATGAGGGCCCCACGCTTCTTTAGCAACCCGTTGATTCCCTCGTTCTGACCTCGCAAGAAATATACGATAAACCACTCGATGGTTCCCAACGCAATTATCTGCAATCCCACGCGCTTTTCTTCGAACGTGCCGTGATTCAAAATCTCCCGTCGCGCTGCCATCACGGCTTTCCGCAACTTCTTCTCCGTCCGGCATTCACCTGGCTCGAGGCCACGGTTCCGGGCCTTGTCCGCGAGCTTTCGCAGGAGACCTTTCAGGAACTTTTTTTTTCCCCTATCGGCACGCGCTCGCCCCGTTGCTCGGAAATGGTTCGTGCCCCTTCCAGCCACGCTTTCCGTTCTTCCGCTGCCAAGCCCTCCTTCACGGCCTTCTTGGACAGGTCCGTGAGTGCCCGTGCAGCGTCTTTCAGCGCCTGTAACCGATCGGAATTCTTCGGGTTCACGTCAACGAACGGCACGTTCCCACCCGCTTCGATGCGGTCGATCACGCCCGGGTTCGAGTAGGCCGCGTCCATGATGTTCACCCAAGTGTCCTGTCCACTCTCGCGTGCGAGATCCTCCATCGGAGCGAGGGTGCCCTCTAGCAAGGACACGTCCGACACGCGCCCCCCGCTGACGATGCCCGAGATGGGCAGGCAATTAGCCCCTGCCCCGGCGGACAGCTTGTGCCCGGAGAACGTGCCACGTGACCCCGTCCCAATGGATCCGGTCGTGTCTCGCTTGTCCACAGGCACGCTCGTCCCATCGACAGTCGTTGCCGTGAGATCGTGGACCTTCAGGCGTGCGAGCTCCTTGTTCGCTAGGGTCCACACGGGACCGATGTTTGTTTCGATGAACTGGAAGTGAGCGTAAAACTTTTTAGCCTCGGGAGGCCCGCTGACGAACCCCAGCTCCCCCGCGTCCTTGAACAGCAGCCGGCCTTTCTCGATGCACGGCCTCTTGAGGTTCCCGAC
>MBAA01000080.1:9347-12426 GCA_001940655.1 Promethearchaeota archaeon CR_4 | reverse complement strand
TAAACTGCACTGGACCCGTAATCTGCAACGACCGAACACCCTCACCTAGAGGTAAAGCACACCCAAATAACCGAGCATCGATGCATTGCTTCAAGAGAACCCTCTCTCCATCTTTACCTGCCCCGATTACACCTAATTCCTCTGCTCGATCCTTAGCCATCTTGATTGTACCATCATCCTTCTCGAAATCTCCGATAAGTATGACTTGCCCTTCGTGTTGTTGTAGATAATCACGAATTGTACGCTTAAGACGAACATCCGTGACAAAACACGTTTTCGTTTCCTCGTCAATTCGTGGCCGATTTTCAGCCAATGGATCACCGTTTGGGTTATTTTCCCGCACGTCATAAATGAAGACTATTTCTGACCTGTTCTTAATAGGGACTTTCTCGCTCATAATCAATTCTCTCCATTCTTGGGTTTACGAAAATTCTGGTATGAAGATATACCATGCGCAAAATACCAACTCAACTCGATGTCGCTCAAAGTCCATTCCATACCGGCCTCTTGAATCTGATTTGAGACGACCTTGACCAAACTGCTGTACGACCTATTGAGCTGTTTGAGTTTATTCATCGTTTTCGGATAGATCTCCAAGAGTTGTCTCTTGGAGAGTCGTAGCTCGTGGAGAGCATTCCAAAAAGGTTCATTGGTTTTCTTGTCGGGATTAGCTAATCGCTGGGCTTCCAACAAGAACCCAACAAGGACTCCTTCCAAAAAAATGGCTTTAGCAATGTTATTTTGAAAGAAATCCGGATGTTTGTGAAAATATTCCTTGACAATCTTCTCGTAAAAATCAGAGCTATCATCAGGGGTTATTGGTACAATTTCGGTCATAACATATTCCTCACGTATATTCAACTATAGTTCGAAAGCATGTGTAGATTCTTCAAGGTAAGAAACACGGGCACGAAATTTTTAACTGTCCGAGAGAGTATTATATTATCCGATGCATCAGTTTTATCCTTATGGCGATTCACGCGGAATGATTGGAAAAAATCACGGAGTAAAGCAAACCAATCAACTGACTTCCCCAAAAACAGGGATTGCAAGAATCCGAGAAATTTCTTCTGCTGCAAATCACCTAAGTCATTGGTACACAAGTTCATAATCGTGCGGAAAGAGAAATGGGCGGGGAATTGCTCCATATCCGATGCAAAATAGGACAATGATGGATCGTATTCGTTTGCTGAAGTGATAGCATTAAATATCTCTTTAAACCGGGAAGGACGAATGTCGTTTAAATACAGTAAGAATTTGAATACCTTGTTTTTATCGAGACTGAAGAACACAAAATCGAAAGCGATCTGTTTTGATTCTCCTCCGAGGTACTCGAATATGGTGGTTTCGTCCTCAGTCAATTCTTTCAACGTTGCTTTTGTAGTCATCGTCTTGCGAGCGTCTATCTTGTAGTGACTGAGGAATTCCTTCAACAATTCCACATCTACTGTCTTAGGAATTACATAACAAGTCAGTATACCTATCTGGAATTTTAACTGATTCTCTAGTATCCGCTTTCCCACCTCGATAAGCAACGCGGCCTTGTAACTTATAGGGCAGTTATATATTGCTTTTTCTAAGTCAAAACCACCCGCGATGTAACCCGGTTTATCCGTTGTATAAAAACTGTACGGTTTGTAACTCCCAGTGATCTTTGTTGAAGGTTTGCCCGTTATGGAACAAACAAGATCACCACTACTGCTACTGTCACCGGTGAATTCCTTGAATTTTTTATTAAAAACAGGTTGTGCAATCTCGTTGATCTCGCTTGGATATTTCCCATCGACGACCACAGTCAATAAGGATCTAAACGCTCCAACTGCCTTATCTGGCGAAGAAAATATGCCTATCTGGAGATTGAATAGTTGATCCGCGATAATTTCGTCTTGCCCATCGATGGCAGCAAGCATATCTTGCAATATAGGGACTTTCCTATTTGCTTTGAGATATTTCATCATGTTAGCGATGGCTTTTTGGGTACCACGTTTAATTGCGTTCAATGTTTCTTGTGATTTAATTGTTTTTTCCTTGGTAGTTTTCGCTTTATTTCCTTTTTCTTCTGCCACAACACTGAACTGGAATGTTGGTGATTGGAAACTTCCGCCTACCGCTTCCAACATAAGCAATCGGCGGCCAATGTCTTGGTTATATTGCATAATCTCCACATTAACAAAACGAAGAGTATCCTTGGCTACAGTCTCAAATTTCAGAAAAAATATCCTGGGATATTTGACGGATGGTTTACCATCCTTGATTTCCTTTTGCAGCATTCCTACGTTGTAAGGATCCTTCACGATGAAGGGCAAGAGCTGCAATTCACTCAAAGTATCTATTTCATTAACAGGAATCCCCAGATCATTCGACAACGCAGCCTTGCCAACTTGCAACATCGCTTCTAACATTTCGATCCCATTTCAATTACATTGTTATCTGTAGCCTTTTCATGCTCATATGGATGCAATCAAGTATTATTCTGTCTTTCTGTGAACAGTTTCCTATTTAAACCTCGGAACTTGCCTCTCCCGACCTAAAGCAAACGCGGGGCTATCTAACTTATCCCCGACCTTCCATATATATCTTGTTGTCACATGGTAAACTTGGGAAAATACTCTTGAAGAGGTTACTATGCCCTCTGGCAATAGTTCCAGAACTCGCAGTCCTCGCACCGTCCCGCATAGGGTGTAGGATCTGGTATCTTCTCTTGTGACACCATCGAGCGGATCTCATCCAACGCGTGCAACACCCGTCCCTTGTCCTCCAGTTCGATAGCATATTCCACCTCTTCATGCGCGTCCGGGTAGACTGCTTTGGCCTTAATCACCGGTTCGCCCGTGAGAACTTCGAGGAGGAGGGCTTGAGCCGCCAGTTGCACCCGGTGGTGGGGCGGCAAGGGTGACCGATCCACCTGCCCGGTCTTGAGCTCCACGGGAAAGGTCAACCCCCCCGCGACCTCGACGTAATCCAGCACACCCAGCAACCCGAGTTTGGCATCAAGAACTCGAACGTTATAATAACGGGTGACTGAACCATCCGTTTCTGCCCGTGTGCCTTTTTTACGCAAGTCCTCCTCGTGCTTCTC
>MBAA01000080.1:9069-9294 GCA_001940655.1 Promethearchaeota archaeon CR_4 | reverse complement strand
GAAAGAAGAGGATGCGGGGACAATACACGTATTGCCGGAGGTCTTCAGCAGTCACGACCATCCCGTGTTCTTGCACCACTTGCGCGATCGAGGCATCATCGTGAATTTCCATGAAACGAGGGTCAACACTCCATTGATTTTTATGAAAGATAGATGTGGATTGTTCCACTAACGCGGAACGAAAGTCAAATTAAGAGGAAGGGTTTTTTATTCGGGTCAAGATGG
>MBAA01000080.1:8864-9045 GCA_001940655.1 Promethearchaeota archaeon CR_4 | reverse complement strand
TTGGGGATTTTCCGAACGATGCAACAGGAATGGGCGTCGCGGGCATTCCTTCTCCCAGTAATTCCTTAGCGGGGCGAGATAGGTGTTTCGTGTTGATGGTGGAGATCCCCCGCGCAATGGTCGCAGAACCCCCAGTAACCTTCGTGGTGACCTGCAGGAGTCGGGTACGGCATTTCTTGCA
>MBAA01000080.1:8634-8854 GCA_001940655.1 Promethearchaeota archaeon CR_4 | reverse complement strand
ACGCGCACGTCTCCTTCCACGGATCCCAGAATTTGTTGCACCCGGAGGGATACGCTTTCGGCTTCATTCCGAGACAAAAATCCCCAGAAAACCGAGTATTGAACGCGCACGAGGCCCGCAGCGGCGAGGGTATGAGCGATCTTGTCCCGGATTCCGTTGTCCGTGGACGGCACGTCATAGGTGACTAAGTATAACATACAACCAACCTCCGTAATATCTC
>MBAA01000080.1:5781-8567 GCA_001940655.1 Promethearchaeota archaeon CR_4 | reverse complement strand
AGGTGGGATCCTGCCCCAACACGAACCGGGCGAGCTTACGGGCTTGCCCGATCGCCGCGCGGTAGAATGATCCCGTGCCTGCAATGTCCGCCCCGAGGTTCGATGCAGCAACTACGTCACTAGTTCCGGAACCACCCTTCTCCTTGTGCCGGATTCCACCACGTGGTTGGGCTGCCCCGTGACGGATTTCCTGGTAGAGGTTTCCCACGAGCACGCGCTTGCCTTCCTCGGTGAAGAGCACTCGCCCGGGCTGCTTGTCGAAGTGGGATTCTTGGAGCTGCCGTCGCCTGAATAAGCGGAGAGCAACGCGGTCTACCACAGGTTGGCGGAATTCTTCGATCAAGTCGAGAACCAGAGAAGGTTTCCCCGACCGGTCCGCGTGTAGGAACCCGGCGAAAGGTTCTAGACCCGCTGCGCCGATCCCTGCAAGAATTGCCCCTTCGAGAATTGCATAGCCGTAGCTCAGACAAGCGTTGAACGGATCGCGGGGCGGGCGACGATTGCGGCCGTCAAATCCCGCCCAGCTCGGCAATAAGGAGCGGAGGGCTCCAAAGTACGCCGAAGCCCCTTCTCCTTCTAGACCCATGAGGTGGAAGCGAACCGTATCGGCACATGCACCCTGTCCTCGTTCGTTGATCGCATCGATGGTAGCCACATTGTTCCTGATTCGCTTGATCGCATCCACGAGGACTTGGCTGGCCTGATTGGGTAAGCTGGCCGGTGAATTTAACTTAGCACCAGCGGTACTGCTTGATGCGGTGGGAGTCGATGGGGAAATGGGATCCAGAGCTGGATCGTCCTGAAGGGTGAAATCTTCGAAAACCTCCTCCTCTTCGTCCCAAACTACCTCTTCCGATGTTTGAGGGTTATTCGTCTCGGAATTTGCATTTCTACCTCCACCTTTCCTACTGAGATACTTATTCAGGTGCAGGAGTAGGCGAGCCTTGTTTTCCAGTCCCGCGCGTACGAACGCTTTAGCGAGGTGAGCCCCCCGCCAGTCGACATAGGCGAGGATCTGCGCTCGGCGCGTCAACACCATACCATGAGCGGCGAAGGGATTGAAGGTGGCGAGTGGTTTGGATCCTTCGAGGAAGAGCACGGGAATGCCCCGTGCCGCAAGCATCATCAGCGCATCGTGCGTCACCTGCACCCGGTTTGCCACCACTACGGACTCGAGATGTACAATGGGTACGTTCTCCCGAATCGTGGGCGGTATGGAAACGTAGAGCATATCGCGATCTTTCCCTAAGGTGCTACCAGGTTGGTCAAGGATTAGGACGGGCACGCTCTCATTCGCCTCCCTCAGGGTCGGACATCAATTCCCCGTTAGCGACTGAAGAATCAGAGGTCACAAACCTCCCCCCTAAATTGGAGATTTGTTTCAATCCTGCATTGAAGGAAGATTGAAGGGTGGTATCAACCTCGGACAGGAGAATCGGTGAATCTGCTGCCAGTCTGCCGAGGATGGTGGAGAGATTGAGCTGAGCAATTGTCTCGTCTAATTTACGCAGGAAAAACCACGGACCCCAAGCGCCCACACCCTTTCCAAGCAATAATAAGAGCTCGGTGTTAGGTAACGTCTCGAGGGGGGATGCACTATGGGGTAAGTGCCGGGGGAGGAAGTAACGCTGGTAAGCCCAGTTTTCACTAACCGGGGAAACATGGTGAAGGGAAAGAATTGCCTCCAGGGGATCAAATAATTCCCGTTTGGATCGTTCTGCGATTTCATCTTTTGCCTTAGATGCCCCTCGAGCGTTGATCTGAAGGGATGCTAAGGATTCGTTGCAGATTTCCTCGTGGGATGGATTGTTTTGAAATTTCACCGAGATAGAGAATGTTGAATCTCGAATCTGCCCGAGAATGCTCTCCCAATCCTCCAAGAATGCCATATGATTAGTAAGCTGGTAACGACGAGCAACAATCGCGCCACTCGCTGCAATCGTGGCACCCGCTTGACTTGATGGTAAAATACAGACGCGGGCGAGTCCTGGAGCAAACCACAAAGCGACTATCTCGTGAGGTTCAAGACACGGGGGAGCAATTGCAAAGCGGGATGCGATTGCCTGATCAGAGGATCGTAAGCAGGGCGGGGATCGTAATGGTGACCTGCAAAGCGGAACCTCCTTATTTACCACCCGTTCACAACAAACTTGCGAATCTTGGGTAATCCGGGTGAAACATCGGGTACAAAGAGCGACCATAGCTAAACTATGGTTGTAATCTAGAGGAGATCCGCACCCAACGCAAGTGGGCCGACCACTCACCACCCATGCTAATTGTCCGAGGAGCGTAACCTCGTATGTGATTTCATTTTCCTCCCATTGCGGGTACGAGATTTCCACGTGCGGAACCCACAATCCCAACCACGGACGATATGATACCTGCCGAATCAAAGCAGGTGTAAATTGAGTAGCAATGTTCATTACAGTCTTACACGACACACGATAACACATCCCCCACAGGAATATGTGACATTGGATGTTCTTGACATAACAAATATTCATCAACTGGTTAATAATATTGTCGGCATCCCCTCTCAAGGAGGCCAGGAAGGTTGAATATCGGGAAAAACGAACACAGGGGAGCAATGGATAACTTATTCGAAATAAAGTTGGGGAAGGTTGGGTAAACCGGAAGGGCGTGGAATTTGGAGTGGATTGGATTCGATCCCGAGCTCGTGCCGAATTGCCCAAGAAAGGGATTTATCTTCCCCAGGAAGAATCCAAACGTCCTCTGGTCGGCATGCTCTGACGAAGCTAAGTAACTCGCCGTAGGTGGGATGGTCG
>MBAA01000080.1:4873-5772 GCA_001940655.1 Promethearchaeota archaeon CR_4 | reverse complement strand
CTCGGCGGGTCAATACCTGCCACTCGTCAAATTCTCGGAGAACCGTCCACTCGCGTGAAAATTCCGGGGGAACGATGAACGGGAGATCGAGGTCAACTAGTACTTCAATGATGCGGGTCATTTTCCCCCCTGCATATCCTGCGATGATGACAGGTTCTCGTTTTGCAAAGTCAACCACTGTATCTCGCAGCTGACGCTCCGCAATTCCTGGTGGGGGGTGATCCCAGTCAGGATGGCCGTAAGTAGACTCGATCACCAGTGTCGTGCTCGGTCGTGGCGATAGGCAAGGCAAATTTCCCCGGGGTGTGGTATAGAATTCACCTGCATAAAACAAACTTGTTCCCTTCTCCAGATGTTGGACGATTAAACTAGCTGCGCCTTCCATGTGACCTGACTCGATGCCTGTGAACTGCAGTGCTGACGCTTGGGGTAAGGAAAAACGCCCATTCAGCCCGAGAACCCAGTCAGAACCTTTGGGTAAGGACAAACCCCGAGCGGTAGACAGCACCCGGGTAAGACTCGTTGCCCACACGGGGGAATTTGGCGAAGGTTCCCGCATATTCTGTTCCCAGCCCACACGGTTATTCAGCGGGAGGTGATCCAGGTGGGCGTGAGTTGCAAAGATAAGGGACAAATCCGGCACGTATGCATCAACAACCCATCCCACATCTTCCCAATAGAACACCGGGAAAGGTAAATCTGGTGATGAACCGAATTGAGCCCCGCACCTACATTGAGCCATTTGTGGGAAAGGTAGGGACTCGCCAGCGGGCATTCTTCTTAACACTCCGACTTGAAACAACGCCCCTAATCCTTAAGAAGTTATTGCTCGACACAAAACCAATAGTAAATGGTTTTTCGAGTTTTCTATACTGGAAAAACGTGGGACGGGTTTCCGT
>MBAA01000080.1:3774-4853 GCA_001940655.1 Promethearchaeota archaeon CR_4 | reverse complement strand
ACGAGTGATAGCCGCTGACGACCTGAAACTGGGAGAGCCGGTCGACGACATTCCGCAAATTCCCAACGAGTGGATACGTGGGTTTGCTATCCCAGTACACGTTCCAGTTGAAGTCCCCAAGTAAAATCACGTTACCATCGAGTAACCCGCTGTAACTATTGATGATATTCCACACCTGCCCAATGTACCGATTTTCTGGAGCAATCTCGTCATTCATCGCCCAGATGCCGATAAAGTTCAGGGCGTCAACGGTAAAGGCGATATGGTGCTTAGCTTCACAACGGTTGTCAATGCGTGTTGCAAGCAATTTAGAGAAGACCGCTAACCCCTTATGCTTGTTGACCCCTGTCCAGAAGGTTGGTTTGTAGGTACATTCCTCAAAGAAATCCTTAGACTCGTATTCCTGTATTACAAAAACATCTAGGTCAAGCACTTCGATGAATTGTTGTTACTTTTTCCGGAAAGCCATGTTTGCGTTTCAGGTTGCAATTTTCATATGCATATCCTCATTCAGGAAGTATTGAAGGATATTATACGGTGGATGAACTGATATAATAGCGGGGTTGTGAGATGATTAAGATTTTAACTTGGAACATAGATACTTGGAAGAGGGCTCCCGATCAAAGGATTGCAGGAATGGAGTATATCTTATATAATCGTCAAATATAATCTCAATCTCGATTTAATCAAGTTCTGCGATTGGTCCGAGCTCATAGGGGTTGATTCGAGCGGGTTCCTGCGGTTACCTGAGCTTCATGTGATATTCCATCGAATGGGGAAAGGGGGTGCAAGGGGGGGATCTATTAATGATGGTGGGCTTAGATTTTCTCAGCAACCGGTATACATCTGTTGCAGGGCAATGCAACGTGAATCCCAGTGCGACCATTCCCCGGGACTCGCATGCCGCAGGGTAACTCGGAACATACTTTTTTCCGTTCGGATAATTTTATTATTTTTTAGGTTTAAATGCCGAAATGCAATGAAGATTAAGGTGTTTTAATTACCCAAAAAGACTCTTGCCGACTACAAGCGCAAATTTGACGCTTTACAGATGTCCCTCAGACACCACGAAGAGTGCC
>MBAA01000080.1:1206-3762 GCA_001940655.1 Promethearchaeota archaeon CR_4 | reverse complement strand
CAATTCCCGAGAAACGAGAGAGCTTCCGATTCTCAATGGAAAAGAATTTAACAGAGAAACACGAAATAAGAGATAGACTCAAGCGGATGGGATTCAAGCAATGGAACCTGAACTCGTAATGTCCGACAAAGACTTGAAGTTATGGCAGAAACTCGACCAGCTCTTGGAAGAGGAACTAAAAATTTTTGAGAAATTAAAGAATGCCAAGACGATGGAAGAAGAGAATGAATATTGCGAGCGACTTGAGAAACCCATCAAAGAAAGCTTGAAAGTGTTGCGGGAAGACCGGAAGAGGGGCATAAAAAAGGCATAAATTTGTTATTCCTTCAATTTTCGGTACACAAACCTATGGGATAATATATATATAAACCTCGGAACTTTCCTCCCCCGACCTAGAACCAGCGCGGGTCTCTCTTTCCCCTCCTCATGGCCAATATTTCCACTTAAATCCACGTTCCAGATCTCACGAATTTTGTGGGGAAGTTTAGTCATCAAGTCGATCCCAGTTCTTAATTTCTTCTCGAATTGCAACCGTGAGCTAAGAGGATTTAAATAAGAGGGTCTTCATCTCATTCCGGGCGAGGACGATGGTCGAATCGCTAAGATAGGGTTTCAATGCTTTGACGCGGACAAATAATTCATCGTCGGTTAACTGGGGTTGGTCTTGTCTCAGGTGAACGAGGGTGGCTAATGCTTCCAACCCTTGCAGGTCGATTTGAGTATATTTCTTTAGGGGACGAAGGGTTTGCTCCTCTTCGGGGGAGATAATATAATCTGTTTCGAGATTCCTGATGGCATCTTGGTGATCAAGTAATCACGAGTCAATTCGCAACAATATGGTTCCTTGAGGTAGATGGAAAAGGAATAATTGAGAGGAAAACCGTGGTCAATGAGAGATTTATTTACTCGTGACCGACAAGAAACACCTGTGTATGCAAATTAAGGAACTCGAATTCCAGCTCCAAACGCAACTCAGGAAACGCAAATAATAATTACGCCCATAAGGTTATATGACCATATGGTCTTATGATACTAAGTGATAAGATGGGAATCAAAATAGAACTCCCAGAGCAAAAGGAGCAGGAATTCCGCGAAAAAGCAATGCGGAAGTTTGGGTATCAAAAAGGGGCCTTGAAAAAGGCAATAGTGGAGGCCATAAATTTCTGGATCCTCCAAGAGAAGGGGAGAGAGGAAAAAGTGGCACATCCGACGGAAATCTTAACCGGGGTTTTAAAAGGAATTCAAGAATCAAGCGTGGAGCTTCAGCATAAAGCAACGAAATTATTCACCGCGAGATGAGTCGTATATGATATACATTGATGCGAATATATTTCTCGAAGTAATGCTAGATCAAGCACGCTCTCTGGAGTGCAAGGAATTATTGACATTTTTAGAAACAGCGCGTCCGTGCGCTTCAACGAATCTTTTTCATGTATTTGCAATAATCTTAGTTATCCAGCACAAAACCCAAGACGTGGCAAAATCGAAACTCTGCACGGAAGCCCTGTATTCATTTCTTGGACTGACAATTTACCATCCTTCTTTGAGTACCCTCCTCTTGGCGTTCGATCAACAAAGCCAGACTAATCTCGATTTTGATGATTGCCTGATTTTAGCAACGATGAAAGAACTGCAGACAGACTCAATTGTATCCTTTGATGCCCATTTTAAAAAAGTGAAGGGTATTAAACTCTTCTCTCCCAAGGAAGCTTTGGACTTCTTAAAAAATCCCCCAAAATCTCTACGAACGTCTTCGCCTTAATCGTCATTAATCCTGATCCAAGACTGCTCTCGAGCAAGACATTTTTTTGTTTTTTACAAGAATAAGTGCCGAAATAAGTTATGAATTATGGGAAAAATTGGCGAACAAACTTCAGATATCCTTGAGAACCCCCGTTTCGCGTCCAAAAATGGACAGAATCCATGAGCACGCCGATCGCCCGTAACAGAATTTCTCTAGGAGTCTGGGGGAGGTCACCTCCCTGAAGACGCAGGTCGAACATCCCCTCCAACCACCCAATTAACTCTGACGCTAGAGGTGGCAACATAGACTCATAACGAGTGGACTCTGCAACAGGGAGAGTATAGTACATTAACACACCCCGGAGCGCTGCCATCACGTCAGAATCCTTCAGGTGACGGTGGGAGCGATATTCTTCTATAATTATCATCTCAAAATTTTGCAGGACATCTTCATACTGTTCAATAAAGCGCCGGTGCTTGGCTGGGGCGATGAAATGGCCCCGCAGGTACCGGTCGACAAAACTAAATTCTGGAGGTGCGTGTGCATCCTGATGAAGAATCTCGATCTGTTGTTGGTTTGGTAATTTTCGCGGCTTACTAGCGTTTCTTCCTTCATAATTCTGCGGATGATTTATTTGGCGAAAAAATCTTGACTTTCTCATCGAAATCTTACTCTTTTAACGTTGTAATCTAATCATCCTCGTGGGATTATCAATGTTTCCCTGATCTCTAAATTCTGAGATTTATTATAACCTAAACAAGTGTGCCAAGATTCCTGTTTGGAACGAAGCAGTGTTCATTCCATTGTGATTT
>MBAA01000080.1:0-1101 GCA_001940655.1 Promethearchaeota archaeon CR_4 | reverse complement strand
CGTGATTATCGGGCAGGTTAAATATGAGATTTGAGATGCCAAGAACGATTTGCATATCCAAAAAAGTGTGGCATTTATTAGAAGAGTTAGACAATTGGGGTAAATCGATTTAAAGTGAAAAGAAGAATTAACGTGCTGAAATATGGGGAAATGAATATAAAGAAATTGCTTACAATTAAAAAATAAACGTGAAAGAGAAGAATTAAATGGTTTGAGGACTGTTTTTTTGGTTACGATTCGTTTAACACGACACGCGGAAGAAAAACTGGAACGCCTCAAAGCGATCGGGATTACGCGCGAGAAAATAATCGACACCCTTTCTCGGCGAAAGAAAATACGTGAAGGACAAAAAGGGCGGAAAATTATTCACGCACCTCTTGCGGAGAATTTAATTATGCGGGTTGTCTATGAAGAGATTGGTGATGAAATTCTCGTCATCACGGTATATCCTGCCCGAAAGGAGCGATATGAATGAAAATGAGTTATGACGCAGAAGCAGATGTCCTGTCACTCGTATTCAGGGACGAGCAGATTGTTCAAGCACGGGATGAGAACGACATCATCCTGAATTTCGGGAGTACTGGAGAAATCGTGGAAATCGAAATTTTGCAAGCCAGTAAAATCCTAGGTCAATTTATCACTCAGCTGCTCCAAACCCGGGCAGGCAGGACCTTCACCGAAATTGGAACGCCGTCTTAAATAATGAGACTCTCTTAACGAAATAAAAATTGAAGTATTTAAATCAATTGCAACTTAATCCGATTCGCATATAGATATTCTTTGACAATAGGACCAGGGATCAATCGTATGGGGATCAGGGAGT
This sequence comes from Promethearchaeota archaeon CR_4, assembly GCA_001940655.1. Taxonomy (GTDB): domain Archaea; phylum Asgardarchaeota; class Lokiarchaeia; order Sigyniarchaeales; family CR-4; genus CR-4. The sequence goes on along the minus strand of MBAA01000080.1, from coordinate 278 downwards.
GATACATCTTCCTTATGGATTTGATCCCGTGTTCGGAGTAATCCTGTTAACAGGGAGTGTATTTTTTTAGTTTGCAGGTGAAGGCCAATAGAAAAAATCCGTCATATTGCTCCAGATACCGGGAATCTGCTCTCTGAGAATCGATATGAGGTAATCAGAGATCATGCTTATAGTGAAAATGCTTATAGCGAAAATGCTTATAGCGAAAATGCTTATAGCGAAAATAACCTCAAATAGATCGAGTAAAAGATGACACGGAACCAACCGGTAACACGTAT
>MBAA01000171.1:20001-22405 GCA_001940655.1 Promethearchaeota archaeon CR_4 | reverse complement strand
GGCGTGGATGGATTCCGCCTCGACATTATCAATTCAATATTCGAAGAGGTAGACGTGAGGAAAAATAAACGCTTGTTCCATCCATACCGATATAATCTCAACCATCCAGATACGCTCCAATTTGTGAAGGATTTACGCAAGATTATGGACGAATTTTCTGACCCGGAACGATTCCTCGTTGGGGAAGTTGTAGGAGTAGGGTCAAAACCTCTAATTAAAAATTATTACGGGGAGGTAGTATCACCTGCTAAAACGAATGGCCTACATCTCGCCTTTCACCCCCAGACCATGCGCGTGGGTTTTAGTGCCAAGGCATACCACCGCCTCTTCAAACAGTTGGAGGTGGATTATACCGAACCTTATATTCCCACGCTCCTGTCCACCAATCACGACACCTTTCGGCGGATCTCTCGCCTTGGGAATGACGTTCGCAAAGCGAAAGTGAGTGCAGTCTTTCAGCTGACTGCCCGAGGCATACCATTTGTATATTATGGGGAAGAGATAGGAATGATTCAGGACAGCATTCCGTTGAAGTCCGCTCAAGACCCAATGGCTCAAAAATTCCTGTGGATACCTCAATGGGTTATGGAATTAACTAAAAAATTAGTGTGTGAAACACTCAATCGCGATGAAGTACGCACGCCGATGCAGTGGGACGCGTCACCAAATGCCGGTTTTAGCGAGGAAGGGGTCAGAACGTGGTTGCCTGTGACCAAAGGTTATGAGAAAATCAACGTGGCGCACGAAACATCCGACCAAGAATCTCTCCTCATCTGTTACAAACGCCTGCTGCGACTTCGGAGCGAGCATCCCGCTCTCAACTCGGGTGTATTTGCCCTCCTAAACGTAAAGAACGCCCCAAAATCGCTCCTTGCGTATGAAAGAGGATTCAATTTGAGGGAACAATCCGAAAATATGCAGTGTTTCCTGAATTTCAGCAAGAAAAGCATTCAATGTCAAGCACCTCGTGCGCTAGAAAGAGTGTTATTCTCAACCCACCAAGATACGAGTCCTATTCAGGGAACTGCTATTAATTTGGCGCCTTTTGAAGCAATGATTTTGAAGTAATCCTTTTTGTTTAACTAGTTAAAAATTGAAACGCAGCTTTGATATGTAATTCTAATGTATCGAAGACAGGTACATGAATATCTTTTGGGGCGATTAAAAGTGGAAGTTCAGTACACCCCAATATTATCCCTTGGGCGCCCATTGCTTCTACCTCTTTAATTATTCGCAAACATTCTTGTTTTGATGCTTTATTGAGGATTCCTCGAGCAAGTTCAGTGAAAATTACGTCATGGAGATATTGGTGATCTTTTGGTTTAGGAACAACGGTGTTTATGTTGAATTTTTGTTTCAAATCATTTGAGAAAAAAGGATCTTCAGTCGTTGTTCGTGTGCCTAACAATCCAATTGTTTTCAGGCCCTTATTTTGAACAACTTGACCAGTCACTTCAATGATATTGATAAGTGGGATTGAAACTGCTTTCTGTACTCCATCTGCAATTTTGTGGATCGTATTTGTGCATATTAGGAGAGCTTTCGCTCCGGCATTTTCAAGGTGCTTTCCAATCAGACAAAATTCATTTTGTAATATATCCCATTGATTATTGTTCATTAAGGTAAGCACGTGGTTGAATTCCACAGAATACAGAATTAAAGGGGCGGAATACACGCCTTCGTATTGTTTTTGGACCATTTCATTTAGTCGTTGGTAATAAATGATAGTACTTTCCCATGTCGTTCCGCCAATTAATCCTAACATTCGCATTTTGAAACACCAGTATCAGCGATCTTCGAGGTTCACGAGAAGTTCAGCTTAATGCTTGGGGTAACTTTTGTATTTAAAGTTATAAAATTAACCACATCCTCCAACAGAATTGTGGGACAATTTTCCCAATTCTAACGAAAATAACTGTTAATGAATTGCCATAAACTAAATAAAAAAATAGAATCATTTCTCTTGTTTTCTAAGGGTTTGTAATTGCATCGACAACGCTTCCGTGGGGCAATTCTCGAGGCAAACGAGGCGGCACTTATCTTGGTTTGCCCGGCATAGCTCCATGTCGACGATTTTCGCCACACCGTTCACCATACGGATGTTCCAGCAGAGGCGATTCTCACTCTTTTCATTCACTCTCGCGCACGCATAGCTGCATTGTTCGCATCCGAGGCACTTGGAGTCATCCACACAGACGTCAGCCATTTTATCCACCAAGCATCCAGACCTACCCATATTTTTTTGGTTACCCCGAGGAAATCATAAGCGTTTGATGGAACTAGCTTTTTTCCAATAATTCTTTTAGGACGACCGCTGTGGTAGTGTTAATTACGCCCTCGATGGGATCGATTTCCTCTTCGAAAATTACGTGTAATCGCTCCAACTGGTCAACTTGAGCCTCGG
>MBAA01000171.1:18803-19981 GCA_001940655.1 Promethearchaeota archaeon CR_4 | reverse complement strand
GTGACGCTGGTGAGCTTGGTAATCTCGGGTATTTTTTTTAGGGCATCAGTAACGGGCTTAAAGGCGTTGTGTTTGATGCTGAAAAATATGATCGCTGTAATTGGCATATAGGTCTCTCGGATTTTATTTCACTTTATGACTTCTTCGACTAAATATTCTTTCACTTCTTCAATGTCAGGGTGGCCTTTCAATTTTTTATTGACGAGTTTGTTGAACGCCACGATATTACTTGATTGAATGAAAAGCACCACGTCAAAATCCCCGACAACGGATGCGATACTCTGGATGGCTTTGATCTGGAAAAGGTCTTGCATCACTTTTTTTTCTCTTTGAGGCGTGATCTTCAACGCAACATATGCAATGACCTTACTTGTAGTTTCGTGGATATATCGGAGGATAATCGAGAGTGACAGAAATAGGACGACAAAGAACAGGTAATCAATGGGAAAAGTTTCCTTAATAATGAGCACACCAAATACGACTGATCCAGCGGGTTCAACAATGGATAATATACCAGACCAAGTGTCAAAGGGTAGAGCACTCTGGGGCCAGTAGGCTTCAGCACTGAAGAGCAATATGTAACAGACCACTGTTGTGCCAAAAATTAAAAACAATCCCTGCCACGTCAGAAAGAGAGTACCGAGGGATCCTAATTCTGAATAAAAAAGTAAAGCTTCTTGTTTGAAGACTGAATCGGGTAACAACAATAAGACCCCGGTTAGAGGAAATACAAAAGCAGCAGAGATGAGGAAAATAAAGCCAATTTTCGTGAGCATTCTCACGACTTTATAATGCTTGTGTCCTTGGATGATAAGCTGCGTTTCCCACGGGTGCAGGGGGTCTTTTGCCATTTGATTTATCAAGACCGTAAGAGTAACGGTAAAAAGAATTAGAGCTAACCACCCACTTGGATCGGTTAAATTCGCTTCGGCAGTTTCTATTCGCCCAACCCCAATGAGGATGATCGCAATAATGAGCACCCCTATATACACGACCTTAAAGAAATCCATCGCTTCTTTGCTGAAGACGCTCACTAAAATGATAGCAATTGGAAAACCAATTACTGTTACCAGGACGCCAAGGAATTTTATTGAGAAGAAAAAGAAACAGATGTGGATTGTGAATCCAAATCTCCCCAAGATAGCAAAATATCCGAATTGACTTAAGTGGCGATAACT
>MBAA01000171.1:18062-18781 GCA_001940655.1 Promethearchaeota archaeon CR_4 | reverse complement strand
TTGCCAAGAACCTTGAGATTCACCCCGGGGTGTTTTCGTTGATAAACCAGAGTTAAGATTATTCCTGCTGCGAGGATGAAAACACCTCCAAATAAGAACCGGAGGAAAAAAATCGTGAAGACAGAATAAGTATCAAAAAGTTGAAAAACAGCAATTGGTAAAAGCGCCCAGAGGAAATTTGCCAGAAAAACTAGCCATATTTTTTGTTGCATCTGAGTTCAATCCTTTTACAACGATCCTGAGCATTTGAGGATTCTCACAATAAAGATAATAAATAAAAACTTAATATTAGAATAGCGAATCAAGAATTAACTGCATCATTCAAGCCTTAAGGGAAGACCAATGTCAGAACCGTTAGAAAAGTTAGGAGAATTAAATCCCACGCAAGCAGAAATCTTCAAAATCATCTTAATGCGAAGTCCTGCATCCATCGCTATTATTGGGGCATACACTAAGAAAAAAGCAGACCAAATTCAAAAAGTAATCAAAGAACTCGAGGAATTGAAACTAGTCAAGTCTGTCCCCGGAGTAGTGCCCCGGTATGTCGGATTACCCCCGTATGGAGGTTATTTGAAGTTTTTAGACCAACTCGTAACCGATCTTGGAAATGCAAAAACACAAGCAATAGACAATATCAACCAAGTCCCCACTCAGGCATCTTCCCTTGCTAACGAAAATGTCGAGAAATTAGGACAGATTATTCAAGCAGCTGAAGCAAA
>MBAA01000171.1:15746-18052 GCA_001940655.1 Promethearchaeota archaeon CR_4 | reverse complement strand
GCGGTAAAGGCCATTCAAATAGAACTCGCAAAGAATATAAATATGGAGAGGGAGAAATTTGCAAAGAACTTAACGGAGGCGACTGACGAACTCGCATCATTGACAAGAGATGCCCCTGAGAAATTCAAAAAAGCCGCTACTGTTACGATCGACAAGCACGGGGGCACATTTCAGAAACTCAAGACAGACCTTAATACGGAATTAGATAAGATATCTTTAAATTTAAACCAAGCATTGCAAACCACAGAAAACAAGCAGCAAAAAGCATTAGAGGCCCAAAAATCGTCAATCTCAGCGAAAATTGGGGGGGGGGCGACCGCTGTTACAGAAGCATCAGGTAAAGTGGGCGAAGGCTGGACATTACAAATGAGTCAAATGGACAGCAACCTCGATCAAAAGGTTGAAACATTGAAAACAAAGATTGATGAGGTCGGGAAAAAATCGATTGTAACGCTCCAATCGTCAGTAAACGCCACGGTTGCAACATTCTCCAAGTTCCTTCAAACCTTTGATAAAACACACCAAGCGAACCTAAAAACATTGGACACAGAGATACAAGGAGATTTGACCAGTTTCCAAAACACGCAAGTGACCGCTTGGGATAAAACCCTTTCTAATCTCGGGGAACAATTTGGAAGTACAACAGGCATGTTACAAAGTCTAACGGACAAGTTAAAAATCAATTTTGCGGGGCAAATCAATTTCCTAATTATTAATGAGATTAATGGAATCTCGAGTACATTGGATAAGATCAAAGCCCAGCTGGCAGAGATCATCATAAAATACGTAGATGAATTCATCAGAGGGGCAGATAAAATCAAAACCACTATCGATCAGACAGTTGAAGCGCAAGTAAAAAAAACGCAGGGAGAGATCAAGCAAACTTTAGACGAAATCCTTGAGAAATACACGGAGGAAATCCGAAATCAAGCAAATACGTACTCCACTGATTTCAAGAATCAAATTAATGACAAGGTGGTCGACTTTCGGGCGAACATTAAGCATATGCGCGAACAATTCGAAGTTGATCTAGCTAGCTCTGCAGAGACACTCTCTGAAAACTTATCCCAACTCAAGACCGAAATGTCTAGCCAAATTGGAACCCTCGAACAAGAGCTCACAACAAAATTAGGCGAAAGTATCATCAAGGGAAAAGAAGGTGCTGCAGGTATTATCGATACTGGCAAAAAGTCGCTCCAAGATACCATTACTAGGCATAAAGAGTCCGTTACACAAGTGATTGACAAAAATCAAGAAACATTATCGGGATCAATTTTAGAGACAGAATTAAAACTAAAGGAAGTCGCGTCTGGAGAGAACAAAAGTGTAGCAAGTCAAATACAAACAGAAACGACCACTTTCGGAACTGAAATTTCGGAGATCATAACACACACCAAAAAAGAAATTTCCGATCAAGTAAATGCGGCCATGATTACCGCAACTACAAATAAGGACGCGCTTAACAAAGCCACCGCAAGCTTCAATGAACAGGTCGCTAACATCCTTGCCGTAGCGCAAGAAAGCATTAAAGCAATCTACTGGCAATTAGATGTAGATCTGAAAAAACCAGTTGGCGATTACAAAACATCATCGATACAAAAACTCGATGCAGCTCTTGGGGATATAACAACTTTAGTAACCGAAACCGGAAATACTTATTCAAAATCAGCCGAGGACTTAGCATTGAAAGTGAAACTATCAACCGATACACTCCAGGTCGGGGTTGACAAGCATTCGGCTGATACGAACGAACAATTAATTGAAGCGTCTACTGCGGGAGTGGCAGCAATTACCACAGCTTCTAACGGAGTGAAGAGTAATATCGAATCGGTTCTAAAAGACTGGGTGGCAAAACTCCAAGACACGGCAGCAACAGCGGTTCAAGGAATTGATCAATCTATTAATGCGGGCATTTCCGCTGCGGATTCGCCCAAAAAGATTATTGCAGACTCGTGGACTGCGATCACGCAGACTGATTTACTGGAAGCGGAGAAAACTTGGGCAATTGTGGGGGAACGGGCAATTTATCCCCAAATTGAGGATATGATTCGAACTGCCAAGTCAGCCATAACCTTAGTTGTACCCAAGTTCGATGACTTGAATTGGGACATCATCAAAACGATGCGCTCCAAGGGGGTAAAATTTACGATCGCGTGCATGTACGAAACAGCTCGCAATTCTAAGGCTCCAAAATCAATAGTGGAAGACGGTGTGGATTTATGGGGATACACGGAGAAAGATATGATTGCTGCTGTCCGAGACCAAGAGGAAATTCTAATTGCCCCCGTGGCACCCAAGGAAGATGA
>MBAA01000171.1:13260-15733 GCA_001940655.1 Promethearchaeota archaeon CR_4 | reverse complement strand
GTTTCTTCTGCAACACCCCTAGTGAAGAATCTGGGAACGATGCTACTTGACTTCTACCGCCGAAATGCCAAGAAATATCAAATTCTTTAAATTTTCCTTTCCTAACCAAATTATTGAAACTGTGAATAAATGTCGAAAAAATCAATTTTGGAGCTCCAGAAAATAATATGGCCCAACAAGCCCAACAGTTACCTAAAGTCAGTATTCAAAAGTTCGGCGGTTCATGCTTAGTAAATGCGGCCTCCTTTCAGAAAATCGCAGATATTCTTAATATGTACAGGGAAGACCACGAAATAATTGCCGTAGCAAGTGCACTCAACGGTGTCACGGACCGCCTGATAAAATTGGCTGAATCTGCAAAAAAACCAAATTTGTGTGATCAAATTCTTGCAGAGATTGAAAGCCGCCATTTTGCCATAGCGGATGAGATCTTTGCTGCGGATGACGCAGAGAATTACTATATTGCCGTGGAAAATTATGTTGAGAAGCGATTCGAGGAAATTGAGAATACACTCTCAGAAATTCAGGAATTTGGTATGAAACCCTACTATCTAGATAGCGTTGTTTCAAACGGGGAGAAATTATCAACATTCATGTTGAGTTCTTACCTTCAATACAAGGGTTTCGAGACACAATTTTACACCGGTGAAGAACTCATTATCACGGATGATAATTTCTACAATGCTTTACCGCTATTCAAGGAAATTCAGTATAGGGTAGATAATAAACTGAAACCCCTCATCCTCGACCCACAAGTCGAATTAATCTTTTGCGTGACCGGATTCATTGGCAGGAATATGGTGGGTAATACAACCACACTCGGCCGGGGAGGATCGGACTTTACTGCAACGATCCTGGCACATGCCGTATACGATACCGAAGCTGCAAGCGAAATCAAGGTTATTTTTTGGAAGGACGTAGATGGTATCCTCGCCACGGATCCTAAATACGTGAAAGGGGCTCGACTTGTCCCGAAGATGAGTTATGATGAGGCAAAAGAGCTTGCATTCTTTGGAGCAAAAATCCTACACCCCAAGTGCCTCGCAGCCATTGAAAAAAAGGGCATTCCGGTTGAGATTCGGAACTTTGACAAACCTCAGAGTAAGATATTTTCCCAGATCGGGCCAGATACAGATGAGGGCACCATTAAAGGCATTTCTATGCTCCCAGCTGTTCAAATGATCTCTGTTAATTCAGGAGCCCTTGTTGAAATCCCGGGTGTTCTTGCTAGGATTTTCCAGACTGTGGCTGATGCGGGGGTGTCAGTATCGATGGTTTCTCAATCAAGTTCGGAAGTGAATACGACTTTCATTGTGGGGGATAAGGACGGCCCGAAAGCGGTAACTGCATTGAAGGAAGACCCTTTTTTCAAGCTTTATTTCGATGTAACGTCCGACCCGGTCGCAGTAGTTGCGGTCGTAGGTAAGGCTATCCCAAATTCATCAATTAAAGCACGCATCTATAAAGCCCTAGGGGACGCCAAAATCAACTCGATAGCGGTAGCACAATCCTCAGACGGAATGAATATCAGTCTTGTCATCAAGCGGGATCAATTGAAGGATGCCGTAACCAAAATATACGAGGAATTTAAAATCTAAATCTTTCTTTTTGCTCAAAACTTTAATAATTTAAGCGGCCATTATTATTCTTGAATGAGCCGAGAGCCGAATAAAGGCAAACATTATGGGAAAAAAAGCGGACGAACGCCTGAAATTGCTCCTTGATCGCGTTAAAACCCGATTCTTGCGGCCGGAAATCCAGAACCGTGAGGTTGCTACCTTAAAAGAAATCTTGGATCTCCCCGTTTTCAACTTGAAAAATGTCGACAAGATGAGCGGACTTGCTCTCAAAAAGATCTTCCAAGTGTCCACGATCGGTGAACTCGCGCAACTTAATCAAAAAGATCCTTTTGCCACCCTCGTTCCCGCAGACATCGTAGACCCCAAGGCATATGCAAAAAAGAAAACACAGATTATGGAACAAGCTATGGGCGATTTCAGTGAAGAGAACTTCAATCTCGCTCGTGCCATCATCATCGCCCAGATGATCTCGAGGGCGTGGGAGAAGCGATCCACCTACTTGGATGATGGAAAGAAGGAAACAAAAATTCTCGTTTTAGGCCTTGATAATGCGGGTAAAACTGCCGTTCTCTCGGGTCTTGGTGGAAAACTTGGTTTAGGTGCCCTTCGTAAGCTGAAACCAACTAAGGGCGTGGAACGGAAGAAAATTGGATCTAAGAATCTCAATATTTATGTCTGGGACTTGGGAGGCCAAATCGACTATAGAACCAATTATCTCGAGAATCCGGAGCTGTTCTTCCTCGAAACCAATATGGTAATGTATGTCATTGACATGCAAGATCCAGACCGGTTTAATGAAAGTATGGAATATTTTAAGAAAATCCTCGACATCCTGCGCACTTTTGGAGAGAATCCCTATGTGTTGATCTTTTTGCACAAATCCGATCCCGATA
>MBAA01000171.1:11211-13179 GCA_001940655.1 Promethearchaeota archaeon CR_4 | reverse complement strand
AAGCAGAATTTGAGTTTGACATCTACCAAACCTCTATTTTCAATTTCTCCTCTGAGCCTGAATTTTCCAAGATGGTCAAGGATATGATGGCAACCAAGTCCCTCAACGATCCTCTCATCGAAAAAGTTCAAGGCCTCGGGGAGATACTCGACCACGTCATGAATACGATGCTTTCACTGACCGCTAATTTAAACGACCAAGTTGCCGCAATTAATGAACGCATCTCGACTATGGAAACCTTCCTTCAGCAAAAATTACAACCGTCTGCAGCGCAATTGAAATTTACACCAGCATCGATCCAAGCACCCCCACCCCTCGCTACCACGCTTGTAAAACCTCCCCCTGCACCCGGAACAACTGCGGCAGATAAATCAGGAACCGCCCCGAAAGTGACAGTACGGCAAGCTATTATGGACGAATTAAGAGTGTTATTCGCTAGGCGGAAGGAGATGACGGGTTAACCTTCTTTTTTTCAGATTTCACTTTAAATTTTCCTCGATCAATTAACTCAAGGAGTACCTGAAAGGTTTGAGCTTTTCTGATTGCCTGTTGGGCGTCATTTTGAATTTTCCGGATTTGGTAAGAATCCTTTGGTTCTGGTTTGCCATCGAGCAAGCGAAGTAATGCTCTCCGTGAGATATCCGGAAGAAAATCTGGGTTGACCCGCTGGTATAGTTGCTTGGTGGAGGTGGCATATAGCTTTGCCTGCAAATCAGGTTCCTCCCCTTCTCTCGAAGTTTTAAATTTATTATAAATCGTAGCAATTGCACAGATCATCGTCCCAGCTGTATCCAGATCAGCTTTTAAGTAAGTGCGTGGACTGATCCATGTTTTCAGGCGTTCAAGTTCTGCGAGAAAATCCTGTTCGAGCGATTCTTCAGGAGTCTTTTTCTCCACAACTCCCTTTTTCTCAGTTCCTTCGATTTGCTTTCCGTTTTTTTCCGCTGTACCTAAAATTTTGCGGATTTTTGTTTTTATTCGCGTCTCTCTTTCTGCCGCAATTTTGGGATCTGGAATCTCTTGGTTCTTCTCTGGAAGTAGAGGTTTTTCTTCAATTAACTTTGTTTTATTGTCATTTTTCGCGGTTTTTTTCTTGTTAAACCACTGATTCAGAGACATAATAGTTAGACCACAAATTCATTTTAAATTTACAAACAACGATAGTGCATTTGAGTCAAAAGAATAAAAAATGTTACCCGGTGGGAATGGAAGGATCTTTCTTTGCCACAAGAGAATCACCCAAAAGACAACTCGGCGATACCTAAACGCCTACAGGAAAGCAATTCGAATCATCCAGAAGAGTCAACAAGCGAAAAGGCAAAACATTTCCGTGCCTATGAAGAAGTCTTGGAAAATGAAGAGGGGTGTTGTGATAATCCTCACATCAGGGAAGAAAACGGGTTTTTCGTGTGTCTGAATTGTGGTATGGTTCACGATGCGGTACTTGATGCAACGCCCCGGCGCGCATTTACTGCAGAAGAGGTGAAGAACCGGAAGGGAAATGAACCGGTTTACAGCAAAATCGGCCCCCGGACGGTGATTCGGGGAGCGAGTGATGCGAAAGGTTCCCAGCTTGCTCCCGAAGAGAAGTCGAAGTTTAACCGGTTAGCGAAAATACATCGCTCGCTCACGACTTCCTACGAACGGAACCTCTGGATTGCTCTGCCTAACTTACAACGATTTCAAGAACGCTTAGGCTTACCAGACGCGGTCGCCGAAGATGCTCTCCGGATATACACACATGCCGTGAAGGAAAAGCTGACGATGGGGAGGAGCATTGACACGCTCCTTGCCTCGTCAATTTTTGCTGCTCTGCGGATTCACGATGTCCCACGTACCTTAGATGAAATTATGGAGATTAGTGAATTAAACAAGAAAAACGTGGTAAAAGCATTTCGCTTAATCCTTTTGAAAATCTTACCCAAATTAAACCTTAAAGTCCAACATTTCGGCCCCATTCGTTATGTG
>MBAA01000171.1:6063-11196 GCA_001940655.1 Promethearchaeota archaeon CR_4 | reverse complement strand
GAATTAGGCGCAACCATGACAGTCCGTAATGCCGCAGTCCAGCTACTCAACCTTGCAAAGAAGAATGGACTTCCAATGGAAGGAAAAGATCCTAAAGGCCTTGCTGCTGCGGCAATCTACCTTGCAGGTCTTGAGTTGGGAGAAAAGAAGACCCAGAATGAAATCGCCAAGCTCTCCCGCATAACAGAAGTCACATTACGAATGCGTGTGAAAGAATTAAAAAAATATCAAACACAAGTTCAGAAACTCAGTAGGTCTTAGTCTAATTCGGGGATTCTTTCTTCCAGGAAAAGGCAGAGTTTTTGCAATTCAGGGGAATTATTGAAGAATTGTTTCATTCCGTTACTGAGGTTGGAAACGAGGTCATGATTCCGTTCCTCAATGAGTGTCGCAATTGTCTGGAATAATTCTAACGCTTCATCACGATGGGGAATTTTAGCATTCATTGTTAATTTTAGATGAATTTTTCTGGGCGTTTCAGCGTTTCCGATACTCCAGCTTCCAACTGCAGCTTGCACGCCCCATATAGCCACCGAATCACCAATAGTCGGGGTTTTTAACCCGTTGAGGAAGGCGTTGTAAAAATTTTGAACCGCTTGTCGGATCTGAGGGAGGAGAAATGTCCCCCAATCAGCATTCACGCGTCTCAAGAATACTGCTGCTTCTAAAAAGAGAATGCCAGCGAGGGAGTAATTTTTATGCTCTGCTCGCATTTGGGCAACTTCACTCAGTAGGATAGCGACCTTATGACCGAGTTGTTCCTTATTTTTACTATTTTCAGTCCCGGGGGTCTCGTCAATGAGATCGAAAGCGTTACTCAAACATTCTATTGCAGAATCATACTGTTTTCTTTCAAGAAAAGCACTTGCCGCAATATTATACAAATCCGCGGCTTTTTCCAAGTTTTTCGCGTTTTCAAATTCTCGAGCCGCGTCAAGACAATTTTCCTCAAAGGATTCGTTGTTTTTTACTACTCGAAAGAGGTTTGCAGCTAGGTGAAAGCAGGAACCTGCATCAATATGCAGTCCAATTTCCCGAAAACATAGAGCAGCACCTCGATATAACGAAGCACCCTCACTGATATTGCTTTCTTTTATCTTTTTCTTTGCAATCTTTATGTATTCATTTGCTTCTTTCTTTGCATACTGTTCAAAATCTCTAATATTATCGATGAGGAGGTACAATTTTTTTACGAATTGGTAAATTTCGGCGATATGCAATTCGTTTGAAGGGGGTTCCATTGTTTGGATGGTTTCAGAAAGAAGGTATTCGATAGCTTCATTGACCAGATTAGTTCTAGTATCTTTGTGCCCACTTTTTTTGTAGATTTGTGCCTGCATTTCCACCGAATTGAATAATAACCGGGAATACTGGATCTCCTTCGCGATTGTTTCGACTGTGCTATAACAATCTAATGCTTTTTGAATCTCGTCCGTTTTGAGGTATAACTCGCCAATTGCGTAATATAGTTGCGCAACCTTTGGGAGATTACCTAACGATTCCATTAGGCCAATTTCCTGTGATAAAAGTTGAATCGCATTGTGCAAATGTTGATTTTCCCCAGTGGAATCTCTAAATTTTTCTTTGAGAATCCGCGCGATATTCAAATGGATTTGCGCGATCTCGGAAAATTTCCCAAGTGATTGGGGAGAGTTGATAATGATGGATGCTGTGTTAATGCCCCCCTTGAAAAAGCTCTTGGCTAGTGATTCATCATATTTTTCGACCAAATTACCAGTGGAATAGAAAATTTCAGCGACATCATACAGGTCATGGGCGCTTTGACTCTTCTGAGTAATCTCAGTTAATTTGGCTAACATTTCATTTGCTAGTGCTTTTTTTTGATCCAATTCTTTTGCGCTTTGGAATAATTTCGTGAATTCTTCCCCTAATAGAAGAGGATCCTCTACCCGTAGGAGACCTTCAACCATATTTACATGTTCTCAATTAATTTAATTATTTTAGTTATTTAATTATACTCTTAGTGGGTATAATTCAACTTCATTACTAAGGGTTTGATCAAACAACAACCGTTTTATAGCAAATTTGACTAAGATATCTTAAATATCAATGGAGACACATAATAATGCAAAATTTAAATGAATTAATCCAGTCCGGAGAACTATCAACTCACACCTATCACGTAACAAAAGAGAGGACGGTTGCAGATCTGCTCGCAGAACTCAACTTACAGAACAAGTACTTTGCAATCATTGTAGACGGAAAACGTGCAGGTCCCAAATCCGTTCTTAAAGAAGGGTCTGAGGTCGTAATTCTACCCAAGATCGCCGGCGGATAAGATCGAATTCGAAGCAGAAACCTGATTTAAATCTATTTTTTTAAAGATTAAGCCGATTTTTTACCATGCCTAAAGACATTAGGATTTTGGTTCTTTTGCTATTTTTTCGAGGACTTTATTCTTTTTAAGCTCCAGAACATCTAAATCATTAGCAAGGATTGTATTAGGAAAAATAGATTGTGATTCTATCAAGAATGCGGCAGGATCATTGTATCGGGACGAACGGTGCGTGAGAATCAAATATCTGGCCTGAATTTTAGATGCAACACGCGCTGCATCTTGGGAGGTCGAATGTTGTTTTTCTTCCGCGAGCTTTGCATCTTGGGTGAGGTACATACTCTCGTGGATGAGAACATCGGGTGCAGGACTCAGGACACTAAAATCAGGCCCTAGCATCGTGTCTCCCGAATAGATTATGGTGCGCCCTCGCACGGGGGGTTCTATAATTCCTTCCATCAACGGATCCAGTACCTTTCCATTGATTTCGATAGATTTGCCCCGTTGGAGTTTTTTCCACAGAGGACCTTCGGGAATTTGCTTCAATTTTGCTATATCGGGGTGAAAAGTACCAAAGATAGGTCGTTCTTGGACGCAATAAGCGAGCGCGAACACGCTGTGTTGCGATTCCATAGTTGAAATGGAAAAAAGTTTGTTACGAAAAACAATGTTTTGTTCAATTGACTGGACTTCGACTAAACTTGGATCTCCGATGTTTGTAAAGACCTGCATGACTTTAAGATCCGGTTGTATTTCTCGTACCTCAAGGGGGCATTCTACTCTAAGGCCAATGTCATTACGGAGGTGATACAAATAGGAAAAGATGCCGCGGGGGCCTATTATCGTCAAAGGTGCCGTTCGATCCCCCATATTGAAGTTAAATAGCAGTCCGGGGATGCCGATTACGTGATCGCCGTGCATATGGGAAATACAGATGACCAGAGGTAGATTAAATTTTAAGCCAGCTTTGAGGAATTGCCGTTGGATATCTTCCCCGCAGTCAAATAAAATTTGATTTCCCTCAAAATGGAGCATGATAGCGGGTAAACTCGCAGTTTCCGAGGGCACCGCCCCGGCCGTGCCTAAAATAATAATCCTCACGTGGGACGCCATCAAATTCTTTAATAAAAATAGTCAGGGGTTTCTATTTCTTCTTGCCAGATTCATCCTTGACTAATTTCTCTGCCTCTTTATTTTCTTCCATCTCTGGCACCGGCGTTTCAACCTTTTCTCCTTCTTGCTCCTCAACCTCTTTCGTGGCTCCTAAAAGAGTACGCACGGCTTCAAGCTTCTTTCTCTTGATTTCTTCCGCGATTTTAAGGATGCGCTCGTAGTGCTGTCTCTGCTTGACTATGGAATCATGAATCAGGAACGCGGCCGTTTCGGAGATGCTCTTGAAAATTTCGAGTTCAACCAGAGCTTCTAAAAATTGTAAATCTTCGTGGGAGATCCGGGTCATAATTGTATTTTCACGCTTTTTGAGGCCATAATCCCGCTTGCGCCATTGCTCGGTCAATTCATCTCTGAGCTCTTTTGCAAATTTCTTAGCAAGTTCTTTCTGGGTGACCTTTTCTTCCACAAAGTCCTTATTCGACACAGTTGGTCCACTTCATTCGTTTAAATCTCGTTGACGTTGAGTTAATGGCAATTGTTGCATTTAAAAGTTGTGTGTTGCAGCGATACTCTGACACATTGCTTTTGGGCGCGTGAAAAATTAAAAATTCTGGAGACGCGTAATCTTACATAACCTTGTAATATCTTTTGTCTGAGAACCCTGTTGGAGATTTTCGATTGCCTTCGACTATTCCAGAAAAAATCCTTCAAAAGCACGCTGTAGGGAGTAGCACTCCCCAGCAACTCGTTCCAGGGGAGTTCGTCCAAGCAGTAGTAGATTTCATCATGGTGCACGAGCAGTTAGGGGGGCGTATCCACGTGGAGTGGGAGAAGTTAGGGTTGGATCACCTCGCCGCCCCCGATAAGGTTGCGTTGGTATTAGACCACTGGGTACCAGCGCCGGACATTCGGGCAGCAACAATGCACCAAGTGTGCCGAGAGTTTGTGAAAAAATACCAGTTTCGTTATAATTTCGGTATAACCGAGGGAATCTGCCACCAAGTTATCCCCGAGCGGGGTCTTGCGCGGCCGGGCATGCTAATGGTTGGATCTGATTCCCATACCACGACCTACGGAGCACTGAATTGCTTTGCAACGGGCATCGGGGCCACAGATGCGTGCATTGTTTTCGCGACAGGGCAACTCTGGTTTCGTGTGCCCCAGACTATACGTGTTAACCTCACGGGTGACCTTCCCCCTGGTACTTGTGGGAAGGACCTTGTCTTGTCAATGCTGCGCAAGTCGGGTGAAGAGGGGTGGAATTATGCGGCACTGGAAGTTGGTGGTTCTGGTCTATCTAACATTTCCATTGATGGTCGTTTTACAGTCGCCAACATGGCAGTAGAAGGGGGGGCAAAAGCAGCAATTTTTGAAGGGGACAAGGTCATGGAGCAATGGGTTCACTCACACACTAAAGAATCTTATACTCTTGTCAAACCTGACCCCGGATGCGAATACTTCGTCAGGGAGGCCTTTGATCTTAGTCAGATCACTCCCATGGTCGCGAAACCCTTCTCCCCAGCAAATGTTGTACCCATTTCAGAATTACCAGACACGCCAATTACAGTAGCATTCCTCGGATCTTGCACCAACGGGCGTCTCGAGGACCTCCGCATTGCAGCCCGTCTAGTTAAGGGACAACAAGTGCATCGGGACGTGCAAATGATCGTGATCCCCGCTTCGCGACAGGTATACGAGGAAGCGTTACGGGAAGGGCTCGTGGA
>MBAA01000171.1:0-5852 GCA_001940655.1 Promethearchaeota archaeon CR_4 | reverse complement strand
GGAGATATAATCATCGCGGGTAGCAATTTCGGGTGTGGATCCTCGCGAGAGGAAGCCCCCTTCGTGCTGCAAACCTTGGGCATCCAATTCATCGCTGCCCGCAGCTTCGCCCGCATCTTCTTCCGGAATGCTATTAATTTAGGCATACCGGTAGTGGAGCTGACCACTCCCACGAATAGCATCAAGGATGGAGATAACGTTGAGGTTGACCTCGATAAAGGAACCATCCGGAATCTCCGCTCCAATAAAATTATCACCTTTCAACAACTTCCTGCTTTCCTCCAAGAAATTCTCGATGCTGAGGGAGCGTTAAACTGGCTTAAAACGCGCAAAAACCGCAAAAACTAGAGCTCTTGTAATAAATTTTTCAGCTAGGAGTGACGTGTAGAATAACTTGTTGGCCTTTCACTCCTCCCGCTATGGACGCATTAGCGGGACATTTTAACTTGAGGACTGCAAAAAAACGAACAAGTGGCATATCAAGACCAAAAATATTAAAAGCCTCGAAATTTGCTTGACCTTTCGAGATCACGAGCGGTTCCCCTTCGAATGCGGATCTGAACTCGAGTCCTGCTTTTTGCCAGTGAAATCCCACATCATCAGTCCCCGTAGTGATTATGCTTGCACAACATTCTATAAGTTGTACCATTTCTGCATCTTGTTGTAGAACATCATTTGCTACAGGCCCACCTTTAACTACCGCAGTGACGTCCAAACCAAGTTCATCTTGTAAAATACTCATCACTAGTTTATCAAACACAATCTCTCCCGCATTATCGAGAAGATATACGATTCGAGGGTGACGTTCAGTAATATCCTCCCAAAGAATATCAAAATCGTCTTTTATAAGGCCTATTCGTTCAACAGCTTCTAAGATGTGCCAGATGCTTTCCTCCGTGAGCATAACTGTGTGCCCTGGGGTTACGAAATCAATATTATTTCCCGCAATACTAAGAAATTGAGCCTTACGTAAACGTATTTTTGTAGTTTCAAGTTTGGATAAGTCCGATTTTAGTTTGTCGTAGAAGTGGAGACATATTCGATTGGAATCCTCTCGTTCTACTTTGTATGGATCTGAATTTCCGGTGATCTGCTTCACCGCACGTAATAAATCACTCGCTATTAGCGCTGGGAAGGATTTATCACCGAAGTTTTGTAAGATGTCCAAAAATTCTTGGGTAGCCTTCATAAATTGGTTAAATTTAGGATGATCGCGTCCAATGCTCTGGTCGGAGGGAATCCCGTTTGCTTTATACAAGACTTGAAAACCTGCTTCTAAGAGGCAGGGAGCACAGGATGGAATCACAAAATGTGGCATTATATAACCCCATCATTCTTCATCTATTTTTAGTGTTTAAGATTTGTTACACAATTCTTTAAATCAAGTTTATCCCATAGTAGTATAGATTCGTTATTTTTGAATCTGAGTAAATAAAATTTCAATAGGAAGTGCATCTTTAATGAAAAAACTACGCATAATCATAACTTGCACTGCTTTTCTCGGAATACTCTTGGGAGTCACGCTGTATGCACTCCCTGCGGCAGGTTTCGCTTCCGATGGCGTGAACCAGGTTAGTGTCACAGGATGCTTACCAGGCGACATCATCATCCTTGGAACCCCCGACACCTTCTTTGATTATCTCATCCCAGGAGACTACTCCCACACGGAAATTTATTGCGGAAAAGTCCAAGCGGGAGAGCTGATTTGGGATCGGGACAACCACTGCTGGATGGCTGAAGGCACGGACTACGTTATCCACTCGACCAAGAGTGACGAGGAGGGCAACGGCCTCGGGTACTCAACGTGGCAAGTTGGTGTGAATAATCACGCGGAAAACGTGCTAATCCTTCGTGTTAATAAAGCGAGCGGGGCAGCTTTGACAGCAACGGATCGCGCGAATATCGTGAATTTCCTCAAAGCCCAGCTCACGGGTGGCGTGGACGGGTACCCCGTGGGGCCCGAATACGACTGGAATTGGTTAGGGCAGCAAATGCTTGGATCTGACGAAGGTGCGTTCCCCGCGTATATTCATGGATATTACTGCTCCGAGGCAGCCTGGGGCGCCTACAAGTACGTTCTCGGTATTGACCTAGACTCAGATACAGCCACGCTCGACATTGGTGTCTCCCCCGATGATCTCTGGCACTCTCAGTACACCTCGGTGGTTGCGGGTGAAAAAGGTGACACAACCTGGTCGGCAGACGTGGGTATCTACAAGCTCACGGTGTTCATCGATGAGATGTATTATGATGATGACTACGATCCATGGCCTTCCGGTGCCGGTGAAGAGTACCTGAAGGCATTTTGCGGAGATGGTATAACCCCGACCGAGCAAGGGTATCCAGGGGACGGGAAAATCGGCCATTACTCGGATACATCCCCCTCTTACTGGACGAGAGATGGATCTGGAGCAATAGACTGCAACCGGTATTGCTATTCCTACGTGAATTACGGTCGAGATTTGAAGGTGCGCATTGAGGCGTGGGAGGAAGATCCCTCGCCCAATGGAGACGACCAGTACCCCGTGTTCCAGTGGTATTGGAATCCTATAGGATGGCACGGATACATCAATAACGGTTGGTACACGTCCGGATCACGCGTGGATTTGGGAGATTGTCGGTACACGATTAAGTTTCGCATCGATGCAGTCACGTTTTAATATCGGAACATTTTTTTTACCATTTCCTGTGTATTTCCACTTTCTACTTTTTTTCGAAATTTTCGCATTGTAGATAAAACTTCTTAGGGATCATCTTATTTTTGTGCGTTTTCGGGTGTATCTTCAGGGGGACACAGTTTACATCGGCGGACTTGGTATGTCTTCAACTTTACCGCTACTTTCACGCAGTTTTGACAAATAAAATGTCCACAGGTCCTGCACTCGTATAGATGGTCGTCACAGGCAAGCGACCCACACGAGGCACACTTGTAGATGTGGTCGAAACAGTAGAATTTCCCGTCCTCTTCACAGGGGTAACAATGATCTTCGCAGGAAAGTACCCGGCATCCGGGAGCGGAGCAATCTCTTAGGTGATCTAAGCATAACACCCGGAGGCAAATGGGGCACACGCTCCGGGGCGGGGAAATTGCCCGGGGAAGAATGATGTTCGGGAAGGGGTGCCCCTTGCATGCTTCACATTCAATATCGCCGAGATTGTTGAATAAATTCAAGTCCAAGAGGAGATCCCGGGATTTTACTTCATCATTGACAGTGGTCTTGACCGTAACGATGAACCGTGCCCGTGGAATCCAAAAAATTTGACGTTCGGTGAAGTCGATATTGTCCTTGTGGGGGTGATAAAATGCTGCGAATTCCGGAGATTGTGGTACGAGTTTGGAAAGTTCTAGAGTGCCCGAGGATTGTACATTCTTTGTCTTTTCAAGTTCAAGCAATTTCTTCTCGAGGTCAACCCGGGTGACTTCTGCCATTTTTACCTTTGCTTCTTGGGCGTTCATCTGGTTCCGGGTTGATGTGAGGGAATTTTCAATGGCGGTGAAGGCTTTCCCTTCTGCCTGCCGTTTTTCCTTTTCCGTGAGTAAGGTTTTTTCTCGTTCTCGCAACTCTTGGAGTTTGATGGTGGCGAGCTCGATGGTGGCTTTCGCCTTGTCAAACTTGTCTTGCATCGCCTTAATCTTTGGGGAAATTTTACTTTCCTCCCCGGCACGTTGTGTTTTCGCGGTTTTCTCAATGGCAATGGTAATTAACCGTTCAATGTCCCCCGGTGGGGTTTGATTGATATAGGTCGCGAGCTGGTCTTCGAATTGCTTCAGGTTGATGTTAGAAATGTCTAGGTAGCGGGTAATGCGGGAATCTGGACCCAGCTTCTGGTGTTTAACGGGTAACGACCACGGGTGAACATCTTCGGCCGCTTCCGCGCCAAAGTCTACTTCATTCCCACGGCGTAAGTCTAAAACTCGTTCAATATCATAATCCACTTGAAGTGGAACATCTTTTTCCCCACGCTTGATGGATTCTTTGATGCTCACGTGGACGGAATAGGCAAGCATCGGAGCATAATAGGGCAAGATGTTTTTTACTGACACAGAGATTTTTTTTTGTTTGAGAACGTCTTCGAGACACAAGCGGTGGACGAGGGGGGAGACTAAATCCTCCACTTTAGGGATCGTGTGAAATCCGAGGAATTTCTCTCCATAACCTTTGAGAGTCGCTTTCTCTTCTCCAATTCCTTCCAAAATTGCATTAGGGTCGAGAGGATTCAGTTCCACGAACTCGGGAAATGCAATGTGTCCTTTTGTGTGGGGTTCAACCTCTGGTCCTTCTGCAGATTCATTTTGAGTCTCATCGGCATCAGCATTAGCTTTAACTGCCGCATGATGGATAAGTTTTTCTTCTGGCACAGTCGCCGTGATCAGTTTAATTTCCGATTCAACTAGGGGTCCGCGATGATACGACAAGAGCCAACGGGTAGTCATCATCTTTACGCCAATTTTCGGCGAGTAGAACACAAACTGGGAAGTATTTAGTCCTCGAATTTTAGACATGAGAAGCTTGAATTCCTCAAGGTTCCCACCACGTGCCTCAAAGACGGATTGCAGCGCTTTCTGCAACTTTTCAATGTCAACCTTGGATGTCAGGCGTCCGACGAACCAGCTTTCGATATTCGCGAGGGCACGATAATCCAAGTCACCTGGATTTTGTGTAGCCAGGACGAGGCCGAGACCGAACGTTCGAGCTTGTTTTATTAGCGTGAGAAGACCCTGCTTGCACGGGGTTTTAACTACGGGGGGCATGAACCCGTAAAGTTCATCAAAGTAGAGGAGGGCTCTTAGCTGTTTTGTCCCCCCCTTTCGCCAAATCCACCGGTGAACAGCACTTAGGATGGATGAAACAAAATTCTGCCGCTCTGCTTCCTCGGATAACCCCCGCAGGTCAAATACAATAATTGGGGTTGGTTTTTCCTTATCTAATTCGGGTAAACGGGTAATATGAGGTGGTACGTGCTGGCGAGTTATATCCAACAAAATTTCAATATCCAATGGTGCCCCTGGAGCTGCCTTGAGCATGAGAGAATTCAAACGGTTGGCCATTTCACTCAGGATCGCCTTTGAAACGAACTGATCAACTGGAATCATTCCAACTTTATCAATCGGGGGGTTCAAAAGATTCTCAATAAGCAAATTGAGAGTGACGACCTTGTGCTTCCCCTTTTCCCACAGGTGTTGCAGGAGGTGGTGCAAGAAAACCACGCGTTTGTCCGTGTCCAAGACATTTTTAAACCCGCACTGGTCAAGGAGTCGCTGGATATTCAAGTCCACCATTTCATCATCCTTGGATCGCTCAAATTCCGGCGTTTCGGAGACCTGCACGCCTGCCGGATTCTTGGGAGTGACGCAGAGTACCCGCACCTTTTTGGCATATCTCTGCATTGTAGTGACAACCACTTCTGCAGTGCCATATACCTGACCTAATTTTTCGGAATAGAGCGTCACCGCCTTGGTCGCTAATTCTTTTGCGTCCCCACCAACGTCCGTTGCTTCAGCTTGGACAAAAGGTAATGCATCTTCCATTTTAAGCTGGGGGAAATTAATACCCAATGCAGAAATGTCACCTTTTGGATCAACCGCAATCACGGGGATGTCATTAAGGATCGCTTCCTCTATGATAGTCTTACACTGGACAGTTTTTCCCGACCCGCTCGCCCCCAACACGACCGCATGGGTGGTCAAGAGGGTTGAAGGTATCGTGAGTTTTTTCCCGATAGTAGCGCCGGCATCGTCGATTTCAAATCCTAAAAAAAAATCACTTGTCATAGCTATACCTCCTTAGAGCTCCCAAATTTTGAAAGGGTCTTCTGCGCGGGACTCGCACATCCGAATGATGGATCTAATG
>MBAA01000173.1:26164-26775 GCA_001940655.1 Promethearchaeota archaeon CR_4 | reverse complement strand
AAATGCGCAACGAGTGGGTAAGGGAGGCTTTCACGCGGGATTTTCCCGTGGTTTATACCCCCGATGAGGCCTTACGCCTCCTAGCGAAAGTCCAATTTAATGAACCAGCACTCAAAACCAACAATTCTAAGTAAAATTCAAGTTATATTTTTTCTTGGCATCTCTTCCTCTTTTACTGACGGAGAATTAGAGGAGAAATAATCTCTCCTCGCTGTTCCCGATTTAACTTTTTTTGCAATTTAACAATTTCATCTCTTTCTTTTTCAGTTAATTTTTCGTTGGAAGATAAGGCTTCCAAAATCTGGTTGAATTGCGCTAATATCTGATTATGATTCGCGACTGATAATCTGAACAGTTCTTTTGATTTTTCGAATATCTCGTTGATCATTGCATTGATACCCGGTATATGGGGTTTTAAAAGAACTGTAATTATTTCCCTGTGTGGTAATATCTTCTTCAAGAGTTTCGTTAAAAAACTATGTTGGTAGAAAAACCATTCGTGTCGAGGAGTCTCCACTAGAAAATCATTCAGAATACCTCTGCGATAGATAAGTCCATCGAGTTCGTCAGTAACCATACACTCACCGTATTGATTCTGACATACTGAAAAT
>MBAA01000173.1:25922-26131 GCA_001940655.1 Promethearchaeota archaeon CR_4 | reverse complement strand
TGATACAACCTTTTCGAGACTATAAGGAATCAGTAATGTAAAATTTAGAAATAAAATTGAAAAAAAGGTTTACAACGAGAACTGGGCGTCACTGGCGGCATATTCGCCCTGGCCGCTGATCTTGTAGGTCACGCTCCACCCTTTACCCGGCTCGATGACCTCAATCTTCCACGAGAGGACGTTTTCCCCTTCGAGATCTACGATTTCTG
>MBAA01000173.1:25557-25892 GCA_001940655.1 Promethearchaeota archaeon CR_4 | reverse complement strand
ACGCGTCTGGGACCTTGTCTATCACCGTCATATTCTCAAGATTATATTCACCGGTGTTCTCCACGAACAGGGTAATTTCGTAGTTCCCCTCGCCTTCCAGGGCTTTGATTTCTTTCCCTTTGCGGAACTTACGGCGCACGTGCACGACAGCGATCTCAATTACTTCAGGGCGAACCTCGAGGGGTTTGCCTGCCGGGAGCGTGTTGGCCTGATACAACACGTCGGACTTGAACGTGACGTCCGCGCTCGGTTTCATTGAAGTGATTGGGTAGGTCACGATCATGAGATCACCTGGTTTAAAGCCACCTACCGCATCGTTCTTGATCAGATCCTTG
>MBAA01000173.1:24938-25530 GCA_001940655.1 Promethearchaeota archaeon CR_4 | reverse complement strand
TCCGCGTCCTGGTTGTTTGGTTTGAGAGAGATGGCATCGGAACTCACCTCGATCTGGTCTTCCTTCCCCTCGCGGGCCAGTTTCACGATGATTTCATCCTGCTTGGGGGGGGCGAAGTACTTCTGGAGGACTTCTTGGAACAATACCTCGTTCAAGACATCTCCACCTGAGTTGGTGACCTTATGAGTGACGTGGAAGGTGGTCTCCCGGAACGAGGGAAGCTGCTTGACATCATAGGCGAGCTCGCCCTCAATGGAGGCAACTGCGAGCGCCACTTCGTCAATGTCAATAATCCCCTTGGTGCTCACCTGGTGGTCCGCCACGACGAAGAACTCGCACATCTTGCGGAACTGGGGGTCAGTATTGGGTTCAGGCGTGGTGTATTGCCACTTCTTTGAAACCCACTCTGCGCCAGCTGGCATCGGGGGAACTTCCTTAGGGTCGATGTCCACGAACTTGTTCTTCTCATCTTTCGGGTCGTAGACATCCGCGTTAACTAATTGCACCATAAATTCCGAGGTGTTTTGGAACACCAGCTGGCAGTCGAACGTGTCTGGTGCCTCTTCCAATTCCCCGTGTTCGATGAAGAACC
>MBAA01000173.1:23517-24912 GCA_001940655.1 Promethearchaeota archaeon CR_4 | reverse complement strand
TCGATTCCAACACCCGAAATGGACGTGGGGGCTTTATAGGACACGTTGATGGGACCTGACTTAAGTTTGACGTCCTTATTATCAATCGTTGCAGTCATGCGAATCTCAGCGGTCACTTCCCTCTTTGGATCGAGTTCCTTGATGGTCCAGACAAGGTTTCCCTCTTCTTGTTTAGTATCTCCCGAGGAGACATCGGAGACTTTGGTGTTGGAGAAGCTTTCCGAAACGCCTTTCTTGACTTCAATGTCCGTCAACGTGGCATCAGACACGTTTTTAAGCGTGATCTTGAAGTAAATCTTATTGTCTTGGCCAATCTTCAAAGCGTAACTCTCGGTCTTTGGGTCATCCAACGCACTGACAAATTCCTTAACTTCCAGGTGCTGCTGGATCTTCTCGGCCTTGATGGTGTATTCTTGTACTTGTTCTTTCTCAGGATCTAGTTCTTTGAACGAGAATTCTGCATTTTCAAGGGACGTCGAACCGATGTTTTTCAAAGTCACGTCAATGTCCCACAAACGATCCCGTTTGGAAGGATTCTGGACTTTAAATACGCCTGAGATGGTTTCCTCTTCGACTTTCTCTCCCTCGTGGGTCACGTGCGATTTTAGTTGTTCCTCGATAACCAGGGGGAGGAGCAACCCTTCCTCGTTGCCGTCTTTCAAAACAACTTCTCCTTCTGCGCGTCCCGTGGTTTTGTCGTAGGTCGTGGTCCTTCCTTTGTATGAAGTTCTTCCTCTGTCCATTTGGCCGCGTTTCATCTCTTCTGCTTCGGCGGCTTCTCCTTGTTCCTCCGCACCAAAACCATAGGGACTCTTTTTCGCTGCGGCTTCGACCTTCGTGAAGAAACGGTCGAGCTCGTCACCTTCCTTCTTGATCTTAACTTCTTTCTTGCTTGCTAATGCAGTTTGCAAGATTCCAATTGTTCCCGTTGACAATTCGGCGATCTCTGCTGCGAATTTCAAAGAAAATCTTTCCCAAGGTATCTTAACCTTTACAGTTAAACTCTTCTTGGGAACAACATCGGCCGTGCCAAGGGCCCCTAAATCATGAAAAGTCATATTTTTGCCAACCTCGAAACTGAATTCAACAATTCAAGGTACTTCTCCATTAAATTGGTCGTATGGATTTAAATAGTTAATTGATTTTGTCGGAAAAGCTTTGATCCAAGAACAATTAAATATTGTATCTCAAATACTAGTGACAAATGCCGCACCGTTTGCAGCCATCGTAGCACGAGGGACTGCTTTTCCCTGCCAGTGCTAATTTGAATTCTTCCGTCAAAATGCTCGGATTCACCCCAATGTTCACGATGTCCCAAGGATGGTGTTCTTGTGATGCAAAAGATTCAATGATTCTATCCTGATCCCAGTCGAGTTCTCTCGCTACCCGCTTCAG
>MBAA01000173.1:22460-23510 GCA_001940655.1 Promethearchaeota archaeon CR_4 | reverse complement strand
AGCGTGACATTTTCCTTTGCCCATGCGTTGAGGATCGGTTCAATTTCAGTTCCCACGAGACTCAGGAGAGTTTGAATTTGAGCCCAACGAGGTTCATACCCATCTGCGTAGACACGGGGAATTTTTCGCAATTGTTTTTGGATGACATCCCACGTATGGGTAAGTACACGAAATCCATTGCCGAAATAATATTGCGTACAATGAGCAAGGGGCGATTGAGCTTTCGGGACAAAAGGGTTCACGCTTACCTTTAACCTTGCATTTGGGGCAATTTCTCGGGTAATTTTACTAGTAAAAACAGGTATCTCGCTCCCCTCTGTTTCCAAGGAACCGGGTAGTCCGAGAAGGAAATAAAGTTTAAGATTGTGGATACCATATTTTGTAAAATTCCTCGCAGTTTCTATAATTTCTGCATTACTCCAATCCTTTCCAATACCACGCCGGACGGTCTCGTCTGCTGCTTCTGGGGCAAACGTCATTGTACGAGTCCCATTTTTCCGGATCAGAGCGAGTAAGTTGTCGTCAACGCGATCGAGTCGAACGGAAGGTAAACTAAACTTTAAACCCCTGTTCAGGATTTCCTGGAGCAAATCTGGCAAGTTAGGATGATCCGCAACCGCTGAACCGATTAGAGTCACCTGTTTCGTAGAAGTGGCGCGGATGCCTTCGGTCAAAATCTCGAGGAGTTTTTTTAAAGAACGGTTGCGAAAGGGGCGAGTTACGTGCCCCGCGAGGCAGAAGCGGCACCAATTCGGACATCCGCGATTGACCTCGAGCAAGAATGAGTCTTGAAGCGGAGTCACCTTTCGCCGGAGGTTTTGAGGAGATGTCTCCCTTGGAATCACCTGTGCGGTGGGATATGGCGTGTCATCGAGGATCGGCACCCACACCCGCTTGACCTGGTGATCCTGCCCCGGTAATAAAATTCCTTCACGTTTACCCAATATGTTCGAACTCGCCCATTCAGTCCTTGGGGTTGCAATGCAATCCTGAAGGATCTCGCCAAATGCGTGATCTGCCTCTCCTATAAAGATGGCGTCTGCTACAGAC
>MBAA01000173.1:22149-22392 GCA_001940655.1 Promethearchaeota archaeon CR_4 | reverse complement strand
CTGGGAATTGATGGGCAATCAGGTACAAGATTTGCAAGGCGAGATGTGATTTGCCTCCTACGAATTCCATAGGACAGACGAGCCCAACCCGTAACTGGGCGTTTGTAAAATCCTTCACGATTGCGTTAATATCTTGATTGGCCCTGTGGGTTGGCATACACGACTTCCAGGTTTACTTGGATAAAATAAGCGTAATTGGGTGTCGAGAGGTCTCTCGGAAATATTTACTTTTTGTTCTGTATG
>MBAA01000173.1:20285-22115 GCA_001940655.1 Promethearchaeota archaeon CR_4 | reverse complement strand
ATGCCCCCCGCGGGATGCTCTCCCCGAAGAGGACGACATTTGGTTTGAGAGGGAATCCACACACATCACAGACGGGGCCATAATCTTTATCCGTCTTGATTTTTTGCTGCATTCGTTCATAAGAATAGCTCCCGTGACATCCAACACATTTATATTCTCGGATATTTCCGTGAAGTTCGAATACCATGAGGGAACCGGCCTGCTGGTGAAGTCCATCAACATTTTGAGTAATAATCGCCCTGAGTAATCGTTCGCGCTCTAAATTTGCGAGGACAATATGTGCCTTGTTTGGTTTAGCGCTAAAAAACTTCGGGGCGATTTTTTCGGCCATTGACCAAAAAAGGGTTGGATCCTTGAGGAACTTCTCGAAATTCGCGTAGATTTCTGGTTCGTATTTTGCCCAGAGGCCCGTTTCGGTATCTCTGAAGTCGGGAATACCACTTTCTGTTGAGATCCCTGCGCCGGTCAAGCATACGCAGAATTTAGCATTCAAAATAAGTTGCGCTACGGTTTCGTGCGGGTCAGATGTACTCACTAGAAATGCCTCAATAAGAGATGCGTGATTGAAGAAAGCTTGATTTATGAAGATTTTAAAAAGTCAATTCTAGCACAGGAAAAGCTCCACAAGAGGCTTCAACATTTCGAGTTTATTTAATTGATCCCAATTTGTAATGAGAAAGGGTAGGATTTCCTTTGAAAATTCGTTCAACAAGATCATTTTTCCAAGGCCTTGGGTGACAAACCCCTTCACTTTTTGGGTTGATTGCATGAGAACACTTTTGAGTTTATTGGCATTGACGCTGAGAGGATCAATTGCCATAAAATCCCAGTCAATATTGCCATCGTAGGCAAGTTTTGGCATTTCTGGATCAGATTCACATTCTTTGGTTAATTCGGCGTGATATTCTTTCATCTGAATTTTGATTCTTGCCAATTTCTCCTTGAAAAAATTCCTGCGGATGATATTTGTCATCATGTTAAAGATTTGTTGGTATAAACCCAAGATGTCGAACAATTCTGCTGCGCCGAGGACGCCTTCTGCTTGAGACCACTGTTGGACACACTGGTCGATGAGGGGGTTGAAGGCGTTGAATTTACTATATTCCCCATACCATATTTTTTCCCAATTTTCCGGCGTAATCTGAAAGAATTCGAGGAAACTTTTGATGATATAATCCAACCGGGATCGGGTTAATTCCGGATTACGATCACGGGAGTCCGCGGCAATAATCAACAGATTGAGGGGGTTATGTTTGGTGTAAATCCATTGCAAACCACCCATGACTATAGCCTCGATACCTCGCCCTGCTAATTCCACTTCCGTCAATTGATTCATGGCGGCAAGTAAGCCGGAAATGAGATCTGGATCAACTTTGAGCGCTCCAAAAGAGCGATGAAAGATGGCCGTCCCCGCACGTTGGTCAATAATGTAGATCTCTTTCAATGTTGATCATTTCCCATTTATCAACGCCTAATGGTTGGGTGGTGTTTTTCCCTAAAAAAAATTTTTGACCTGCAAAGCAAATAAATACAAAATCACAAAATGCGGGTAGGCAACAAGGAAAACTTTGGAGTCGGATTGTTTGAATGAAGATTTCCACTTACGTGTCGTGAATCGATACGAATGCATCCTTAATTCAGATGGGACTATCGAGAAATACTCGCTTGAAGGGAAGCTCATCGCAAAAAATAAAAGTCCGACAAAAGCTTTGAAGGAAATGACCATATTTCTGGCGGTACCCGATAAGAACATATCTGTGGAAGTTCACCTAAAAGATGTTTCACCGGGGAGTACCCACCAGAAAGATTTAATGTCCGTTAATTTGAAAC
>MBAA01000173.1:18732-20237 GCA_001940655.1 Promethearchaeota archaeon CR_4 | reverse complement strand
GAGAGGATATCCAAAATAATTATCGCGTGGTTCAACCCAATGCAGAAAATACCGTGTATTATAAATTGATTGTCAAAAATCAGGGGATATCCGTAGTCTCAAAGTTCCGGTTGACGAAGAATACTGAATCACTAATAAATTTAAACCAAGATCAGATAAAGGTTGAATCTGGAAAGATATCTTTGGGAAAAAATGTCATAAATTGGGATCTTGATCAGTTAGAACCGGGGGAGCAAGTTACATTGACTTTTACTGCGAGGATTTTCGCAAGTTTGATGGAAGCACCCTTTAACGAAGGAACCTCGTTGATTTATGAAATATCTTCTGACAAAGAGGATGACATTGGATGGAAGGTTCGTAGTATTCAAATCCCCGAACCCGTCACATTCGACCTCAGAATATTTAGAGAAGTGCAAACCAGTCAAACTGGGGCTCGGTGGTCTTGCCAAGTTGTGGTGAAGGGTCACCCGGACTGGAATCTTCTCGTCAACAAGGTTTTAGTAACCCAAGAAGACCAGAATCTCCCTGTTTTTGAATATTCTCCTAAAAAAGGATCTCGCCCCTTTCCTCTCAAAGCCCGTCAAGCATGGCAAAGCGAGATCTGGAAAATGGAACAGGGAACGAGTCCTGTCTTGAACGCTTCGATTGAAACCGAATTTTTACCAAATTTAACCGAGGAAGAAATATTTGATATGACCATTCCAGAGTCCCCCTTTGAATTAGCCAAGATTTCGACAAGTCGGGCAATAAAATCTGTTGAATTAGACTCTATTGACCGCGCTCAAGTAGTCTTTGAAAGTATCCTCCAGAATAGTGGGACAGCAACGATGAATGACATCGAGATCATCCACCAATTCCCTAATTCGGTTGAACTACCCAAACCCCAAGAAGTCTCAATAGTGATACGTGGGAAAGAGGTAGCTAAAAGTCATTTCGAAGTGAATTTCGCCCCTCATGCTGAAATACCGAATATAAATCTCTTCCGAATCGTCCTCCGAGACTTGAAAAGCACCCTTGGAGGCCTTCAAGCAGGTGAAAAAGTCTATGCCACCTTCCCCCTCTACCTGAAAGTCAATTTGGAAGATGATGTCCTTAAATTTCCCACGTTTTTCAACGCCCTCGTGCAGGCAAATACTCCCCTCGTTGAAGATACAGTCGCTGGAGGAAAATTCATTGGAACACAGGTCAAACGGCAAGGAGAGGCTCTCCAAGTCAAACCGGGTTCAAATGCTAACCCATTTGAAGGGCAAGTCATAGAGAAGTTCTCATCCCTTGCCGTAGAGGCGTATAATACTCAAAAGTACGAGGATGCACTCGCTTATTGCGAACAAATTATGTCTGTCGCTCAAAAAATTGAGGATACAGTGATGCTTGAAAATTTTGCTAAGATTGTTACTAAACTAAAAGCATTAATCCGGAGAAATGTGTTGAAAAAGAAATAGCTAGATGAATAGCAACCTTTTTTTAGACAACAGAATATCCTCGGGGAGTCGATCGGGAATAAT
>MBAA01000173.1:17504-18697 GCA_001940655.1 Promethearchaeota archaeon CR_4 | reverse complement strand
GATTCTACTAAATCACTTGCTATTCCCCCGTTTTCAAGGGTCTTTCCTAGCTCAGGTTTAGAGGGGATTAATCCCTTGGTTTTCAGGATTGAATATGCACGTTCGATCTCCGCATTTAAATCAACCGTTGGGCAGACATTCGCGGGCCTTTCCGGACTTATTGGTGATTGAGACGACTGGGTTGTTGAATCAATGATCCGGTAACCCCGAGGAGATGTCTTGTGGTACTCGACTTTCCCAGCGGAACGCAAGTCTCCCAATAATTTTTCTTGCGAAGAGTCCGGGATTCCGGCCTGTGTCCAGAGGAGGAACAATGCTGCTTTCGAGCTGGCAATCCCCGCGGTTTTTAATGTATCCATTGCTTTTTGTCCAACTTCCCCTAAGTCGACAGGTTTAGTCGCTGTGGCGACTGACGGGGTGGAGGGGATAGACGGAGGATGTTTCACTCTCTTTACCCGTTTTACAGGTTTTGCCCTCTTTGCAGCCTTAATAACCTGAACAGGTTGACCTGTCGGGATCGGAATTCCTTCTGAAAGGGTGTAACCCCGGGGTGTCGTGCGAGAGTAGACTAGACGTTGGTTTGCTTGTAATTGGGTAAAGACATCTTGGATGGACTCTTCCGGAATCCCAATGGACTTGAAAGCTTCCGAGAGTTTTACTTTAGAACTTATCACGCCCACATTCCGGAGATGGTCGATAGCTTTCTTACAATATTGCCCAATGGGTTCCGAGGGCAGAGGAACATCCACAGTAGGAGCGATTTTTGTCCCTATTTCAAATTCCTTGACAGGAGATACTATTGGGGGAACAGGTGGTAAAACAACTGGAACTTCTACAGCCGGAGGCATCCTTGGCGATGCTGACCCCATTGGTTCTAACATTGAGGGCACGCGTGGGATTCGCCTAGCTGCTTCCGCTGCCTTAACCTCCAATGGCGTTACGATATTATCGAGTAGTTCATAAGGCGAGGAAATTTCCTGTGGAAGATTCTCCGTTCCAGCACCTTGCATTTGGTAATTTACCAATTCTTGGGGAGAATTTGCCAGGAGTTCCTCGATGTGGGTTATCTGATCCACAACAAATAGCGGGGTTTCGGGTATTACTTCGGGGACTGTTAGGGAACCAAGCGGGACAGGGATAATTTCGATCACTGGTTTTTGACCCCATTGGAAGTCTTTGACCGCTTGCAGGAT
>MBAA01000173.1:12420-17496 GCA_001940655.1 Promethearchaeota archaeon CR_4 | reverse complement strand
CGCAATCGAAAGAACCCGGTTCTGCACGGGAATTTCTCGGAGAATGTTACCTTGACTATTGAATACCGTTAATGTCTCAGTATTCCCGCCGACCAAAATAGACGGCGCACCCGAGTTGTCGACATCGCCAATGGCTGCAGTATTGATCTCTTTTTGAAACTTAAATTCCCAGATCACGTGGCCGTCAGCCCCTTCGACAACGGCGAACATGCCATCCCTCGTTCCTATGAGGAGATCGGTTCGACCAGACCAAGTCACGTCTCCTGGGACGATGAAATTAATCCACCCTTGATATTCTTTCTGCCACAAGATGTTATATTGGCGAGAATCAAGCGCATAGACAACAGATCCCCAAGTTCCGATGAAAATTTCCGGGTGTCCGTCTCCGTTGACATCGGCAATCGCGCATGCATTCACAATGTGGGGAAAGTCTAGTGACCGCATTTCCTGGAACGTTTCTCCATTGAATTTTAGAATCTTGACGGTCTTGTCTCCAGAACCTGCCACTATCTCTGCATCCCCGTCTCCATCGATGTCCCCCATCGCACAACAACGAACCCAATTACCAAACTTTATCTGCTGAATGGGGTCACAATTCTTGTCAAAAATGTAGAGATAGCAATCTATGCAACCGACCGCAAGATATGGCTCGTTCTTCGCTCGTCCTACTGCTACGCAGCGAATTACGGCGTTTAACTCATGCCGGCACAATTGACTAAAGTGCTTCGTGATCATTTTTTTCACAGCACATCCAACGAAAGATTGCAGAGATTTTCGCTAGTTTAAACATTAAGAGGGGTATTATGCAGGTATTCTGTAAAAATCAATGAAATAAATTTGTGTATCAATTGCACTAGAAGCGGCAAGATTTCGCATCTTTCGTTGCTTTCATGCGTTCTTGTTTAAATTGCGTATAAACATCGAAAGTTCATTGCGAGGCACGTTTTCCTGGTAAATCTCAACGATTGTGGTCTGGGTTTTACCGCATTTTTGGCACTTGTCATCGCTTTCTTTATATAAAAAATCCCCAACGGCAAATTCGCGCTGGAAATTTTCCCCGCACTTACAGTGGAGGGTGGAAATTTTAACCGCTTTTTTTCTCTTGCGTTCCTTCTTATCGAGCCCGCCAATTGCTGGAATCGGTGGGAGCTGGGGCTCTTCTGACATATACACACTCAATTCGAAATTACCAATAAATCTTTTTATGTGAGATAGAACTTGCTTCCGAAAGTCAGGCGGGTAAGTAAAATTTACATACTCTACATTGATTCACGAGAAGTCTTTGGTTTGAGCCCAAATTAATGAAGGTATTTTTCATCGCGGAGGCGCAACGGGGGCATTTTTCCAAAAATCGTTTCTTAATCTCGTCTAACGTACGGGTAATGTCCGATTCCCCAGTCGATGGCCCGGATTTAGGAGGTAAAATCCCGACCGGTTTTATCGGGGATTTAGGAACAGCTGCTTTGACCGTGGATCTCGTGCGTTTAGCACGTTTCGCGACCCTCCTTACGGAAGTTTTTTTACGTTTCCGCGCGGATTTCTTGGCAGCTGCCGGTTTTGTTTCTCCATCGGACATATTGAGCGAGCTCTGTATTGACTATTGAGCTGACTTTATTAAAAGTATTATGCGGGGAAATTTTTTACTGTTTTTGTTTCGCTTCGGCCTCTTGTTCCTCGGCTTTTTTTTCTGCTTCCAATTTCGCCCGCCGGGCCTGTTTTAATTCCTCTTGGTATTTCTCTGGAAATTGCTGTTTGAACTCGGCCAGGTTTTCCATAATCAAGCGCTTAAACAAAGCCCGGAAGTCATACTTAGTCTTTGGTACGACCTCAAAATAATAAAAGATGTCATTCGTTTGGGAATAGAGCAAAATTTTATCCTTGGGCACTCGGGTCGCTCCACTCCCCGATGGATTTAACCCGACTAAAATCGAACGATTAGTGCCCGACTCCTTCATGACACTTGATATTATTTGAGGGGCAAGGGCATCGAACGAATCTGCATTGGAGACATCAAAGACGAAAAGGGCATTATGGATGACCCCAACTTGTTCTACTGTTGATTTTATCGTGGAGTGTGAGTGACAAAAAATGAAATTTATGGAAAGGGGTAGCAAATCCTTGTATGAAACTTGGTGCGAGATGATGGGCTCCACCAGAGTTTTCGGTCGGACGTGCAAGAACTCGCCAATCATCTCTTGCATATTCGTACTCTCGGTGGCGAAGAGGAGGAAATTAAATTGGAGCATACGAAACCTTTGCCTTCTATTTCTCTCATTGCCAATCTGCTTGTTAAATTTTAGCCATCAAAAATATTTCAGTAATGTTTGAATTTGGGTGGCGTTCACATAAAAACAAATTTTGTACCACAAAGTAAAATAAAACATTTTTATATTAAGGTGATGCAGACCACCTAATCCCTTGATATTGTGTACATCATATGAAAAAAGGAAAAATATCGAGCTTGGCCGCAGTCCTCGTGGGTGTTTGTATGGCAGGATTGCCCCTCAGCAGTGCGGTACAAGGTTCGAGTTTAATTACGAACGAGCTTCTTAACCAAGATACCCGGAGCTCCATTTATGAGGTAATTAAAGTTAATCCGGGGATTCATTTCCGGGAAATCTGCCGGACGATGAATAAAAAAATGGGTGTGGTTCAATATCATGCCCGCCTCTTGGAAGAAGCAGGTCTCATCCAATCTTTTGACGACGGGCGGTACAAGCGGTTCTTCGTACCCCAGACGCTTGGTTCCAAAGACGACCAAAAATTCACTCAAAAACTCGTCGGATTTCTCCAGCGTGGAACCAGCGAAGAAATCATCCAGATTTTATTGAAAGATACGAATCCCGTCGAAAATCAAGGAAAGGTTGCAACAGGTACTCGCCACGGCATCATAGCGGAGGCACTCGGATTAACCTCACAGGCGGTTACTTGGCACGCGAAGAAGCTCGCTCAAAATGGAATCATCAACTGCCAAAAGGTGGGACGGGAGAAATTTTACCGTCTGACTCCAGCAGCGTTACAATTTCTGAAGTAATTTTTTTCCCTAATTCCCTACGACCCCATCTTATCTGCCCAGTCGATGTTATCTTTTAACAATTTGTAAACGTAGGAGTCAAGCAAAGCTTCCCAACTCGCCACAATGATGTTCTCGTGGGCGCCTATCGTACCCCACGTTTCGTTTGTTTTCAGATCTTTCGTTTCCACGAGCACGCGCACGATGGAGGCGGTGCCAGACTGGACGATAATTCGAACCTTAAAATCGGTCAACGTGATATTTTTGAGGGACGGATAGAAAAACGCGAGCGCTTTCCGCAAAGCCTCATCTATCGCGTTTACGGGACCATTTCCTTCCGCTGCGGTATGGAATTCCTTTTCCCGGACACGCACTTTTATTGTAGCCTCTGTGCTTGTCACGCCCTTTAAATGTTCTGAGAGAACGCGAAACCCTTCTATGCCGAAATATTTCTTGCGGAAAAATAGGGGGTCTTCGATGTTGAAATCGAGCGACCGCATGATGAGCTCGAGTGACCCATCCGCCCCCTCGTAAGAATATCCTTGTCGCTCTTTCTCTTTAATGATCTTAAGGATTTGTTCCACCTTTGGATTTCCTTCCTGGAGGGGGATACCAAATTGCCTCGCTTTGTAGATGATCGATGATTTGCCCGCAAGCTCGGAAACTTTGATGTTACGATCGTTTCCAACTAGCAGTGGGTTCAAGTGCTCGTAAGTTCGATTGTCCTTGAGAACGGCGGAGATGTGAATACCCCCCTTGTGGGAAAAGGCATTCCGCCCCACGTAGGGTTGTTCGTCACGGGGAGGTAAATTAGCGAGCTCGTAAATGAAATGGGCGACCGCAGTGAGATTCTTGACCTTTTCGTCGTCAATGCAATTCACCCCCAGCTTGAACTTCAACGTCGGGATGAGCGTTACTAAGTCTGTATTTCCACATCGCTCCCCAAAACCATTGAAAGTTCCTTGAATTTGTTTGGCACCAGCTTGATACGCGATAAGTGCATTTGAATTGGCGAATCCCGCATCATTATGACAGTGGATGCCAACGGGGGTCTTCACTTGGGAAACAACCGCCTTCACTGTTTCCTGCATTTGGAGAGGAAGGTGCCCGCCGTTCGTGTCGCACAAAACGAGGAGTTCTGCGCCAGCTCTTGCAGCTGTGTCGAGCACTTGCATAGAATATTCCCGATTCGTGTAATACCCATCGAAAAAGTGCTCGGCATCAAAAAAAACTCGTTTTCCCTGGTCTTTGAGAAATTGGATAGAGTCCTGGATCATGTCTAAATTTTGCGCAAGCGTGGCATTCAACGCCTCAGTCACATGAAGGTCCCAAGATTTTCCCACTAGCGTGATGATCTCCGTACCGGCACTCGCTAGAGCCTTGAGGTTCTGGTCTTGGGTTGCTTTCACATCTTTATGTCGGGTGCTACCGAAAGCGACTATTTGGGTATCCCCTAAATTCAACTCCCGCGCCTTGGCGAAAATCTCGCGATCTTTCGGATTGGACCCGGGCCACCCTGCTTCAATGAAAGGAATCCCTAGGTCAGCGACGATGCGCTTGATGATACGCAGCTTGTCCTCGAGGGAAAAGGAAATCCCTGCCCCTTGGGTACCGTCCCGGAGCGTGGTATCATACATTATTTTCAGTGCGGGCATTACGACTCAAACCCCACGTGTATGGTGGATTAAGGGAGGACTCCCCAAAAAATGTTGTTAAGGTAACAAGAGGTCTAAACGTGAGTGACTCTCCTTCAGTACCGTGCAAGGAAATTTGCACCTATCTTATACTTTTGATATAATAAGGCCACTTCCTCCGCAAGAACACAACAACCTTTTTATAAAATTAGAAGGAGTTTCTTCTATAATATTCTGTACAAAAAATGGTGAGGAAACGCGTGCAAAATAGGTTTACGTTTGGAAAGCGTTCCAAGAAACAGCGAAAGATAATAATTTCTTCCCTTTTCCAATTATTACTCGTGGCCTTCCTTCCGTTGCAGAATCTAATTTCTGGTGCGGGAGGTGCTTTAAGAGGAAATAGTTATGGATTTGATAAGGAGAGGAGAG
>MBAA01000173.1:9960-12412 GCA_001940655.1 Promethearchaeota archaeon CR_4 | reverse complement strand
TCCATAACCGGAAGCATTAGATGGACTCCCAACGGGACTGCGATCTGCACCGCGGCAAACGATCAATAGTGACCTGGACTATTGATAATTTCCCAACAATCTTAATTACATTTGGCATCATTGCAGGTGTGTGTGTTGTAATAGGATGGATCGTGATACACCGCAGGAAGCAACACCGGAAACTACTCAGACAATCAGGTGGCAGGAAAGACGCGACAAGACCCGAGGATGAAAAAGCAAGTTAAGCAATCCCTCTTCTCAATTCAAACCCTCATCAATCACTCTTTTTCAAGTATCGCAAGTCACTTTGAATTTCATCCCCCCCATCATTCATCTCGAAAAGACCGATCTGTTCTACGACAGACCGAACTTCCCGCTCCGGGTAAGAAGCATCAAATTTAATTAACCCTCCCGGTTATTGTGTATTACAACTTTCAGGTGAACAATATGGCAATCCTTAAAGTCAACAAACCCATGGAGTTGAAACCGTACGTGGGGAAAGAAATCGGCACCACTGATTGGATTCCGGTGCCACAAAGTCAGATTAATATGTTCGCGGACGCGACGGATGACCACCAGTGGATTCACGTGGACGTGGAGCGAGCCAAGAGAGAGTCGCCCTTCAAGGGCCCAATCGCCCACGGGTATTGGACATTGTCCCAGATGCCCAACATTGTCGGAAAGGTAGTCGATGTCACGGGTGTCAAGATGGCGGTCAACTACGGATTGAACAAAGTGCGGTTCCCCAATCCCGTGCACGTGGGCAAGAGGATCCGGGGTAAGGTCGTTCTATCCGAACTCAAAGAGCTTGGGCAAGGTAACGTGGAAGCGCAATTCACCGTGACCGTCGAGGTCGAGGGAGTAGAGAAACCTGCCTGCATTGCGGAAACCTTGAGCCGCTTTTACGTGTAATCCCTTTTCTTTTTCTCACATCTTCCCAAATTTTGTACCAGAGCTATTTTAAAGGCCAACGCTTCTAGTTTTCCGATCACCGTGGAGCAACAGCCCCAGACCGCCCCGCCGGTTTTTCTGGAACCGCCGCCCCCCCCTCCTACCCCACAAAAAACTGTAGGTGAAGGTTTCCCACGCGTCCCCCCATTGCCCGATAAACCCCGGATCGGCCTTTTCCACGGGCTCCAGTGGTGTTTCCTCGTCCCCATCGCCATTAACACCATAATGTCCATCATCACCTCCCTCGTTGTCAGCTCCGTGATCCCACTCGTTGTGTCCCTCATCCCGTTATTCCTCCCTATCGTCGGCCATAAAATCGAGTGCAGATTTCCCGTAGATTCGCCCAAAAGGTTGAAGATCGCAGAGATTATCCTCAGCTATGAATTATTCTTTTTCATAGTGTGGGAGGTGGGCATAACTATTTGGTTGTGGCCCCGCGGGGTATAGATTGCATAAGAATGAGATTGAGAAGGAAACTCAAATTTACACTCAAAAAACCTAAAATACCCCTAGGTTTTTAACCCGAACATATGGATCTTGAAAAACAACAAATTCAAACCCTCATTGATCTCGAGACCAAAGGATGGGATTCTAAAAACCCAGACAGCATCCTTGGCATACTGCATTAGAGCATTCCTTGTATGGTTCAAATGGATACCATATTGGGTCAAGAATTCTTTGATTATACAATTCCTTCGCTTTATCCGAAAGCATCTTATCATAAACGCCACTTTTGTCGGCCCTCATTATTCTAACGATGGTTTTGACCATAGAGCCTTTAACTTGCTTCAGATTCAATTCACCTGTGTCCTAGTCATGCGGAGCCCGTTATTTAACGTTAAGGCGCGTTCCTTCAACCTTGCCCAGTTGTGGGTTAATTGTGGGAAAGCTTTGCACGCGCACCATTCTCAGGAGGGATTACAAATTACTACTGACGTGGAGAAAAAAGAGATCAAGCTATAGCAACCAGATGTAAGTCGCGTTCATCTCTAGCGTGAGGTTTTTCTGATGTTATGCCGGTTTCCCAGCACACTCATTCGCCTGAGAAAAGAGTGAAAAAATCTCTTTCAAGCGAGAGCTACGAATACCTATCTTATGGTTTCTGTACGGGTGCTGCGGGGTTTGATTTTGGCCGGGTTGAACTCCACGACAGTTTGATGTGGACGGTTCCATCGTCTGGGTCTTTTATCACTTTATACTGCACTTTCTGGCTAACGCAAAACTCGATGTACCGTTCCATCCACCCCGTTGCGATGGAATAAAAATTTTGCCAGTTTGGTTCAAAATCCTTGTAGATGAACTCCACTTCGTGTTCGGAATTTATTTTTCCCTCGACTTGCCCGAAATTGAAGATCTGCTTGTGAAAGCGAGTGTAGCTCATTATAATGGTTTTCAGACTTCGGTCCGTTACCGTGCTCTTGTAGATCGTGGTAAGTAGCTGGGTTCCTAGTGTTCTTCCCCATTCCATGATGATATTCTGGTTGTTCTTTGCTTCCACCTG
>MBAA01000173.1:4982-9905 GCA_001940655.1 Promethearchaeota archaeon CR_4 | reverse complement strand
AACACTCGCTCAGCTAATAACGCTTTCGCGTTCGGGGACAGTAGGTTGTCATAAATGCCCGTTTTGTTAGCCTTAATGTCGATGGCGATCCGCTTAACCATCACGCCTTTAGCTTGTTTTATGATCACATCACCCTGACTATCCCGCGCAATTCCCTTATTTAAGAATTGGTTTTGGTAAGAATTGGGTTTGGACCTTCACCCTGGCGAAATTGGCGGTTGATTGTGAACCAAATAAAGGAACCCACGTGAGCGCGATTTGCGCTGCCTTACCAGAGGTGTCGGAATTTTCGTTATTTTATACGTGATCTTCTTGCCGGTGCATAATTCGAAGAATTTCTGGGTTCATGCAGTGGACATATATCTGAAATTGTTCCAGTCCGGTTCGAAATCTTTATACGTCAATTGAATCTCGTGATCCAAGATGATCTTTCCCTCTAGCTCCCGAAATTAAATACCGATCGATGAAAACGCGTGTAGTTATCCAGAGCAGTTTTGAGATTTGCATCACTGACGGCGTGTTTGTAGAGTGAATCAATGAGCTCTTTCCCTCGGGCCCGTCCCCATTGTAAGATCACTTTTGAATCATTTTTCACTTCCACTTTACATAATGCATCAAAGCATTCCTTGAAGAGGTCAAATGAGTACCATGTAGGATCAATAATATTTTGGGACATCAGCTCTTTTGCTGGCCCTGAAAGCAGCTGGTCATACTCAACTGTTTTATATGCTCGAATCGCCTTGACAATCATTTTTACCAAGGATCCTTTCGCTTGTTTCACGATACATTCACCCACTCATTGTATGGCACAATGCTTATTTAACATTACATCTCATTTGAGATTTCTCCCCCCTCATTAAATCGAGAGGAAAATCTTGTTCGCGAAAAAATTAGAGTACCTATTAAGTTCAAGACCTTGAAAATAGGAGTTTCAATCGTTAGAGTGATGTTTTCGTTGTGGCCAACATCGATACCGTCCCTAGGGAAGAAAAGTCAATTATTTAACGTTAAAGCGTATTTCTTCAATCTCTCCCACTTGGGGTTAATTGTAGGAAAGATTGGCACGCCTCCCCTTCCCAGGAAGGAGTATAAATTACCACAAACGTGGAAAAATAGATATAAAAACAAATCAAACCCATGACACTTGAATGTGATTAGCTACCACCCCCGGTGTCGGGTTTTTCACAATTTGATATTTAATCTCTTTCCCGAGACATATTTCAAAAAATCTCTGCACCCACCCCGCTAATATGTAATAAAAATTATTCCAATCCGGTTCAAAATCCTTAAATATTATTTCCGCTTTATGACCTGAAAGAATTTTTCCCTCGACTTCCCCGAAATTAAAAATCATACTGTGAAAGCGTACGAAACTAGAAATGACTGCGGTGGAATTTATGGTAGTAACCGAGGTTTTATATACCGATTTCAATAAATCCTCCCCTAAGTTCCGACCCCATTGAATTATTATTCTCCGATCGTTTCTAGCTTCAACTTGACACAATGCGTCAAAACATTCCTTGTAGGGTTCAAACGGATACCAGACTGGATCAACGATTCTCTCGGCAAGCAATTGTTTCGATTTGTCGGAAAGTAACGCGTCATAAGCGCCAGTTTTATTGGCTTTAATTGGTATTGCAACTCGTTTAATTATGGTTCCTTTGACTTGTCTCACGGCACATTCACCTGCGCATGACTCACGCAAAGACGATTATTTAATATTAAGTCCAATTTTCATTTGTCTTCTTAATATTAGAAAAAATCAAGAGGATCAAGCCATTTTGCGAGAAAAGCTTATGATAATGACAAGGTTTACAACCAGTCAAGCAGTACATACCAGACGGATGTGGGTTGCATTCGCTCCCGGCGTGGGGTTTTTCGCCACGTGATACTGAATCTTTTTCCCGATGCATAATTCGAAGAATCACTGCACCCACCCCGTGACGATGTGATAGAAATTATCCCAATTCGGTTCGAAATCTCGGTAGATTACCTCCACCTCATGATCGGACACGATTTTGCCCTCGACTTCGCCGAAATTGAAAATCATCCGGTGAAAGCGCGCGTATCTAAACAGGGCGGTTTTGACGTTGAATTCCGACACCGTGGCCTTGTAGATCGTGTGTAAGAGGTCATCGCCTAAGGTTCGGCCCCACTGAATGATGGTGTGACGGTCGTTCCGAGCCTCGACCTTGCATAAGGCGTTGAAACG
The DNA here is from genome assembly GCA_001940655.1 of Promethearchaeota archaeon CR_4. GTDB lineage: Archaea > Asgardarchaeota > Lokiarchaeia > Sigyniarchaeales > CR-4 > CR-4. The sequence continues at coordinate 7,693 of MBAA01000173.1, read as the reverse complement.
TTCTTTGTAGAGGTCATACGAATACCAGGTCGGGTCTACGAGCCGTTCGGCCAGTAGTACTTTCGCTTGGTCGGAGAGTAACGTGTCGTACGCGCCGGTTTTATTCGCCTTGATGTAGATGGCGGTCCGCTTGACCATCGTTCCTTTTACCTGTTTTACGATCAATTCACCCAATATACCCCGGTAAGCCGATTATTTATAATTAAGGTTCGTGCCCTTAATCCCGCCGAGGGGGGTTAAACATGGGAAAGGGGGGCCTGTTCCCCTTCACCCGAAGGATTTCAAATTACCACTTACGCGGAAAAAAATTGGATTTGGGTCTTCGCCCCGTCGAAATTGGAGGCTGGCACTGGATATTATTAATTCGCCCGCGTGAGGCGGACATAGACCGTGATGGGTGGCACCTCCATGCGGTGGACTGGACACTACCCCCAAAAATACGAGGTTAATTTCCTGCGGATTTATTTGGTTTAGTCCCATGTAAGGGAGATTTGGGTAACTTCAGCCCCTTTCATCGGTCGTTGTAAGATGCGATACGTAACATTTTTCCCGATGCAGAGGTGGAAAAATTCTTGCTGCCAGCCCGTGGCCATGTAAAAGAAATTCACCCATTCCGGGTCAAAATGGTTATAGGCCAAGTGGACTTCGTGGTCGGACACGATCGTCCCCTCAATCTCCCCGAAATTGAATAGTGACCGGTGATACCGCGTGTAATTGTCCAGTGCGGTCTTGAGGTTGGCGTCACTCCCCCCTTGTTTGGCAATCTCTTTGAGGAGGGCCTTCCCCCCTTCTCGCCCCCATTGTAGGATCACCTTGGGATCGTTTTTCGCGTCCACCTGACATTCCGCGTCAAAGCATTCTTTGAAGAAATCAAAGGAATACCAAAGCGGGTCTATGATATTCTGGGCCACCAGCTCTTTCGCTTCCTCGGACAGTAACTGGTCATACGCCCCAGTTCTATTTACGCGAATCGCCTTGACTACCATTTTCAACAAGGAGCCTTTCACTTGTTTCAAGTTTCATGCACCCTAGTTTTCTTACTGGGAGACACTTACCTAAAAATGCGTCCCTTCAGAAAATTCACGCCCGTCCGGCCTCGCACGAGGGGCACGCATCGCTTCGGACAGGATGCATGCGGGTTCCAAAAGCGGAGGGAGAAAAATTCATAGCAAGACTTATTTAAGTCCACGAGAGGACGCTGTCGGTGGTATAATCTGCCTCCGACCTTTTCCTCTCGTTGAAAAAATGAGTCACGTCCAGGACAACTGGATGTGGGTCGCGTTCGCGGCAGGTTTCGGATCATCCAAGATCTTATAAGACATTTCTTTGCCGGTACATAATTCAAAGAATTTCTGAACATACCCCGTTGTTATGAAAATGTGGTTCTTCCAATCGGGGGTGAAATCTTTGAAAGTAATTACAATTTCACGGTCAGATATTATTTTTAACTCGACTTCCCCGAAATTATATGTCAGGCGGTGAAGGTGCGAGTAATTGAAAAAGGCTTTTTTGAGATCCTTGGTAAGAAATGTTTTATAGATCGAGCTCAGTAAATCTTTCGTCCGGTTCCTGCCCCATCCAATGATTATTTTAGGATCATTCTTTGCCTCAACCTGACATAACGCGTCAAAGCATTCCCGGTAAATTTCAAACGCGTACCAGGCCGGATCCACGATTCTTTGATTCAGTAATGCTTTCGCTTTGTACGAAAGAAGAGTGTCATAAATGCCGGATTTGTCTGCTTTAATGATCACAACCATGATCTTAAACATGGAACCCTTCACTAGTTTCACGAACCATTCACCCATGTAGATATCTATTATTTAATATATAGACTCATTTCCTAAAAACTTACCAATTGACGATATTTTGCTGAGTATCCCGTTCGAGGAATAGATGTGATTAGCGGATCCAGAAGACATAATATGACGGAGCGAATATTCGTATCTGAATGGTACTATATTCCTATCCATTCCCCCGGAGGGTTTCTTGGTAGAAATTTGTTCTAGATCATAATTTGTGCAGAAATAGCCTCACAAATTATTGAGTCCATAGAAAAAATAGATATCTCCTACGTTCTAAATGGACAGAATTAATAAGTCTACGTGAGGGTGAGATGGACAACATTTCTCTAAAGTGTTGGCACATTCGCGATTTGATAGGTTAATTTTTTACCAGTGTATAATTCGAAAAAATCGCAGCGTATGACCCGTTGAGATGTATGTGAAATTATTCCAGTTCGATTCGAAATCCTTGTGCGTGAGATGGATGTCGTGATCGGAGATAATCTTTTCCTCGAGCTCGCCAAAATTAAATACTGCCCAGTGAAAGCACGAGTAACTAATTCAGGGGAATCATTCCATTGGGAGTGAAAAATGGGTGATAAAAAGAAGGCTTTGAGAGGTTTGCAACCGTCAAGCAGTCCATGTCAGGCGGATGTGGGTTGCATTCACCCCTGGCGCGGTGTCTTTCAGTATATGATACTGAACCTTTTTCCCAATACATAATTCGAAGAATTTTTGCGCCCAACCCGCGGTAATGTAATAAAAATTATCCCAATTTGACTCGAAATCCCGGTAAACTACCTCCACCTCGTGATCGGACAGGATATTGCCCTCGACTTCGCCGAAGTTAAAAAGCGTTTTGTGTAAACGCGAAAAACTGAAAAGTGCGGTTTTGACACTGATGTCTGTAACTGAATGCTGGTAGAT
>MBAA01000173.1:3243-4962 GCA_001940655.1 Promethearchaeota archaeon CR_4 | reverse complement strand
CTCGCATTCTGCCCCATTGGATGATCACTCGCGGGTCTTTTTTCGCGTCCACGAGGCAATTTGCGTCAAAAATCTCTTTATAGATATCAAATGGGTACCAGACGGGATCCATAACTCGTTGAGCAACCAGCTCTTTCGCTTTAACTGAAAGTACCTTGTCATACCTGCCAGTTTTGTCTGCTCTTATGACCTTTACATTATACTTCAACATTGTGCCTTTCACTTGTTTCATGAGCCAATCACCCGTAATGTAACCCGGCAAGCCCGGTTATTTAAAATTAAGGCTTGTTCCCTCAACCTTTCCATATGGGGATCAATTGTGTGTAACTTGGTACTAGGTTCTCTTGGGGGAATTTTGGATGTTTTAATTCTGTCATAATCGAATAAAGACTATTTTAAAATAAGAGAGTTTCATGATGATTGGTCAATTCAGGCCTATGTCAGCGAAATATCTGTCGAATTTTTTGCTTCCGTTGGCAATTCCACGCTTATACATCAAGGTTTTGTCATTCCCGATCAGTGAATGTTTTCCATCCCCTCTGAGCGGACAGCCGCAGATAAAGTATCCATTGTGTTAGCTATGATCATACTTGCTCCTGCTAGCTGCCACGATCGGCTGAGCACAGATTGTTGAATGCAAGAAAATCGTACCTTGTGGTTGTGGGGAGATGCTCTAGAATAAAGCATGCTACGCTTCTTACGTTGCTCTCGCTATCAATGTATGCCCCTTCGGGCGAAAAAAAAGGTAGAGGGAGGAAATTTCCCGGGTCAGCACGGAATGTCCTGGGAGATGGTTACATCGCAGTATGTTCCGTCCGAGCTATGATGTCGTCCTGCGAATCCTTGGGGATATCGATGAAGCGCTCGGAGAAACCCGAGACCTTGACACTCAAATCGGTGTAATTTTCCGGGTGTGCTTGTGCGTCCAGCAGCGTCGTTTTGCTTATGGGGTTGAACTGGACTTGCCTGCCGCCCAATGCAAAATACCCTTCTATCATAGATGCGAACTTGTCCAGTCTCTCCTCGGTGCTGATGACAGACGGGTTAATATTTATATTGACGGATGTTCCATCGCTGAACGGAAAACCTGACACTGCCGCGGCAGAACGCAGAGCAGCGGTCACCCCCTTCGCATCAGCGGCGTTGGAAGGAGACATACCGTTAGAAACGGCGGCTCCCGCTGGCCTCCCGTCCGGGGTAGCCCCACATCCTGCTCCTTCTGGGATCTGACTCAGAGATGAGATCAAGCAGGTCCGGTACCGTCCACCTGCCGGGAACTTCTGATTCGTCACAGTACGGGAGATTACATCCGCTACCCAAGTCGCTATTTCATCGGCGTACGGGTTGTCATTGCCGTATTTCGGGGCCATGAGCAGTCTACGTCTTACATCTTCAGCTCCTTGGAAATTATTGCGCGTGTGCTTTATGAGTTCTTCCATGGTCAACAATTTCTTGTCAAACACGGCCCATTTGATGGCAGTCAACGAATCCGCCACGGTCGCGAGGGCCTGAGCCCCAATGGAACCATGGTTGTAACGGGCCCCTCCCCTAGTGATGTCCCTTCCGGACTCCACGCATCCCTCTATCGTACAGGAAAGGAGAGGGATTGGATGCAGTTCTCCAAGTACTCTGTCCCTGGAATCTCCCCTCTTCACTAACATATCGATAACAAAGACCAGTTGGTCGGCGTAGGCTTTCTTCACGTCTTCAAAAGTCTTA
>MBAA01000173.1:0-3217 GCA_001940655.1 Promethearchaeota archaeon CR_4 | reverse complement strand
ACTACTTTGTCATTATAGAAGGAAATGCCCGCCGTGACCCTGTGCATTTCGCAAGCCTTAAGAAGGTAGTCACGCGGCGTCTTCAGCGAGATCCGGACGGCCAAACCATTGCGAAGCCCTTTCAGCTTCTTGTGGGCTTCGAGGAACAAGTAGCTGACTTCGTTTGTCCCGTCTTCACCCTGCTTGGTCAACCCCCCGATTGTGACATTATTGGGACCGAAGTAGATACAGGTCGCCAGCTTCAGGTAATACTCCTCGAGTATCTCGAGAGCAAGATCGCGGGTGATGAGTCCCTTCTTGAGGTCTCGCTCGTAGTAAGGATATAGATACTGGTCTACCCTGCCGGGAGCCGTGATGGAGCCGTCACCATAGGCAATCAGGATCATAGCTTGGGTGAACCAAACGGCTTGAACTGCCTCCACAAAACTCCGCGGGGGTTGAGCAGGCACCTGGTGGCACCGCTTGCTTATCTGCAACAGTTCCTCTTTTCTCGGACCAGTTGCTTCCCGCGCCATCCCCTGAGCCAGTTTGGCATAGCGTTCACCGAACTCACAAGCCGCCTCGGCAGACACCTGCACGGATTCCAGAAAGTCCTTGCGTTGCTCGTAGTCGTCCTCGTTTGGACGGAGCTGTGCTAGCCGCTCGGTTGCTTGCCGGGCAATGCCCTTGAAGCCTATGTCCAGAACCTTTTTGGCGCCTATCGTCCCATGGCCAATAAAGTCCGAAGAACCGGAAATGCCATCAGACGCAAAGAGATTCTCCTCCCCTTCCCCAGCAGCAGATTCTGACGCTCCACCCAACATACCCATCGGAACACTCATGGTGATGGCGGGAGCTATCCCTTCCTCCTTCCAGCGGGCAACCTTGTGAACCGCCGTGCAATTCACCTTCCAGTACGGCAGGATCTCTTCAGTCAGTTCTTTGTAGTCTTCTTCCGACAATTTGGGCGCGTCTCTGAGGAACTCGGCGCTCAACCCCAGCGCGCCGTTAGGCATCACGTCCTTGATAGCATCCGGCTCATTATGGAAGAGCGCGGCCAGAGCCGACCATATTGTTATACCTCTCGCTTCAACATACATGGGACCTCCCCATTCCTTGCCGGATTTCGACCCTACGATGCGTTCCCCATCTTCAATTCTGATGGTCATGTTTCGTAACGTTTCTTGGAGGCCCATTGCGGCACGCATGCAAGGGAGTTTTACTTCACTCCGCTTGTACGCCCGTGTGTAGTACTTGGCACGCTCGATATCTGTCTGCATGTGCCGGGAATACAACCTATCCTTCAGCATTTTAATGCGATCGGGAAAGACCCCAACCTGATCCGGAGTTAGCTCCGCTCTTGTTACGGTTGTCACGTGAAACCACCATAATCTCTGTTCGAAATTTCTTTGTATTTTTTTCGGTTTAATTTAAATTTGGTAGAAACGTAAATCTCAAATATATATGAACATCATTCATTTATTTATAGTTTTACATAAATATAGTCTGTTGTAAAAAGGAATGGATGGTCTCGGGTGGATTAATACCCCGTAATATCTATATCTCATTTTAAATTAGCGCCTTTCGATTATTATGACAACCATTACCACCACTTTTTACCCCGCTTCCCACGACTGGGAATTTGATGGTGGTAATCATTGAAGTTCATTATCACATCAGTTTCCATGCTCTCTTTTCAGAATGATCTGACCCCTTGGAGACTGGGGAGTTTAACACTCGAAATCCGGACCTCTTCCTGTCCCTCATTCACCCCAAAAGGATGGCCTTGGTCGCCAACGTCTTGCTGAATCTATCGCTGTCCGCCGCTGCAGATCGCCTTGACAAGCTGCTCTGGGGGTAATTCAACGCGAATCGCCGCCATAAGACGAAACCCCTACTAGAGCAAACTCCATTTAGCGGTTCAGGTGATATTGGGAGAGCAAGGGAGTGCTGTGTCTTGGAGAAATGACGAGATATCGGCGGTCGAAACTCAGACAGCGGCAGTTCTATGCTTACATGTCAAGGTTTTGTTAGTCCCGACCAGTGAACGTTCTCCACTCCCTCGGAGCGGGCAACTTCTGATAGAGTATCCATTGTGTTCGCCGTGATCATACTTTCTCCCGATAGCTGCCACGATTGGCCGATGCGGTCGTATTTGGCTGAGGCCAGGTTGTTGAATGCAAGAAGGTCATACCGCGTGGTTGTGGGGAGATGCTCTAGAATAAAGCGTGCTACGCTTCTTACGTTGCTCTCGCTGTCGGTGTATCCCGGAATGATTGGAGTGCGTACCCATATTTCTCTACCAGATTCCGCCACTCTGCGTGCGTTCGCGAGCACGCGCTCAAGTGTTACACCAGTATACTCCCGGTGCTTGACCTCATCCATTTGTTTCAGATCCAAAAGAATGAGATTCGCCGACTCTACCAACGGCCGCAGGGTTTCCCAGCTCGAACCCGCGCAAGTCTCTATGGCAACGTGAATCCCCTCCTTACTAACCGCCTGCATCAATGCCAAGCAGAAAGCTGCCTGTACTGAAGCCTCGCCACCGGACACGGTCATACCCCCACCTGATTTCTCGTAGAAGAGCCTATCCCGCACTACCGTCCCAACGACCTCGTCCACTGTATACAGTCTTCCGAGAACTTCAAGGGCAGTTGCAGGGCAAGCTTCGACACACTTCCCGCACGCATCGCACAGCGTTCTATCGACTAGCATTCCATCCGCGGTTAGTTTTAGCGCATGTTGAGGACATACTTTCATACAGTCGCCTGCTCCGATACAGCGCGCCTTATACCAGACCAATTCCGGATTTGACCTTATTCCCTCTGGGTTGTGGCACCAGGGGCAGTGCATTACACAACCCTTCAGGAACACGGTGGTACGGATTCCAGGGCCATCTTCGGTTGAATCCCGCTGGATGTTAAAAAGTCTTCCCGTTATAGCTGCCATCAGTTTTACCTCTATCAGTTGAGTGTTTGAGAAAATATATGCAGTGCTGGATGAATAATTACCCCCTCGGGCAAGAAAAAGGGTTGAGGGAGGAAATCCCCGCTTGATCAGGACCTTGATCCGTTCTTACGATGGTTGTCATATGAAACCACCAAAATCTCAGTTTGAAATTTCTTCGTATTTTTTTTCTGTTTAATTTCTTGACTTTATGAGTTAGGAAACATAAGACCTTTTTCCTCAATTTCCCCAACGAAGGCAAGATAGGGGGCGAGAAGAGTAATATAGTGGG
>MBAA01000120.1:4675-7255 GCA_001940655.1 Promethearchaeota archaeon CR_4 | reverse complement strand
AGTCAAGTCTAGAAGAAGTTGATCGCCCGAGTATCACTTCCACGGAATTACTCGTGCAAGTCCACGCTTGTGGTGTATGTCATACGGATCTACACGTGGTGGAAGGGGAATTGCCCCACACAAAGCTTCCCATCATACCTGGACACGAAATCGTGGGAAAAATCGTGGAATTAGGGGAGAAAACCAAAAAATTAACAAAGGGAGATCGTGTGGGAATCTTCTGGTTGCACCACGCAGATGGTACGTGTCGTTTCTGTAAGCAAGGTCTGGAAAACTTGTGTGACAACGCAATATTTACGGGGTATACCACCAACGGGGGGTATGCGGATTATGTCACTATTCCCGCAGAATTTGCCATCCCCCTCCCCATGGAATACTCTGATGTGGATGCCGCACCATTGTTGTGCGCGGGCGTGGTGGGGTACCGGGCGCTCCGCCTGGCAGATGTACGTCCCGGTGAACTGTTAGGAATCTTTGGCTTCGGGGCGAGCGGACATCTCTGCATTCAAGTGGCGCGGTATTGGGGATGCGAAGTATATGTCTTCACGAGGGGTGCTGAACACCAACAACAAGCGAGGCAATTAGGCGCCACGTGGGTTGGACTTGCTACAGATACTCCTCCAAGTAAATTGGATCGAGCAATTATCTTTGCGCCGGTAGGTACCATCGTACCCCAAGCGTTGGGGCACCTCAGGAAAGGAGGGACGCTGTGCATCAACGCGATTCGGATGAGCGGCATTCCTTCGATGCAGTATTCCTTACTCTGGGGGGAACGGACTATTCGGACGGTCGCGAATGCCAACCGGCGTGACGCAAAGGAATTCTTGCAACTCGCCCCCAAAATTCCCTTGAAGGTTTCATCGCGGTGTTTCCCGCTCGAACAGGCCAATCTCGCGTTAAATTTACTAAAACGCGGGGAAATTCAAGGTGCTGCCGTGTTGAAAATGTGAGGAATCGGGAGAAGAAGCGTGATCAGATGAGCGAATATCCGGGTTTAAAACCCACATACGCTACTGCGGTTATGTATATCTCAACAGCCGGGCACTTTTCCCAAATTTTGGTATATGATTATCAAGATTTATGTGAATTTCCTCCTCGCAGCGAAAATTTGGGAAAGTTTATCCGGACAAAATTACCATCCCCAACCGTTAGGGGGCATCGCTCGCGTCCCAAGATCACGTATAAGTCGTTCCTCGAAGATTCACGGAATTACGAGAAGGAAATCCGGCTTTACTGGGAAAATATGCAAGAATTTTTGGACGAAGAGAAGAATATCATTAATGGCGAGGTCGTCCGCCTGGAAGTTGTTGATTGCACGATAAATTTTCGTGGGAAGATGCACCCGTTCGTGCAGTGGCTCATAGAATTTACTGGCACATTGCACGAGGGAGAGAATTGCTACGAGAACTACGTTGAATCCGAGGTATTGGAATATCCCATTCACTCGACATATATTCTCGAACCACCACTCAAAGCCACGAAAGTGACGACCTCACTAGAATATCACATTCTCAAGGATGGGCATATTGTGGAATACCACGGAGAAACAGGGGCGGTTTTGTCCCCGCATGAAAAACTCGATTTCATATTTTGACGCCACCTCGACTAAAATTATTTACTTTCGTGGAGATTAAGGAAATTCAGGCACTAACAAGCTGAATCATAAATTCCCTGGTATCTTTAAACGCGATCTCCACTTTACATATATTATTTTCGTCCGGCGGGTCAACAACCAAAATTCCTGGTGACCGGGTGTCGTCAATAGCGTATATCTCTGGTATATAGAGAATGAGGCGACCCATGTGTTCCCCGGGAAGACTTAACCGGAATTTAATTGTTTTTGTGTCCTGATTAAATGTGAACTCCTGAGTTTCGAGAGTTCCTTGATTGATGTGTAGGTTGGTCGAAACGATCTGAGGTTTATCAGGCGTAAGGGGTTTAATAATGAGATATCGGTGGTCGTGGGGGAGGATTTTCTCCAAGACAATGACTTCATTACCCCCTTTCCATCCAAGATATTCTTCTGACCAGAATTCGTAGATGTGGTAACGTTTGTTTTGATCCAAATTGAAAAGGTTGAGATCTAGTTTTATTGACTTTGGGGTTTTCTCAAAATTCGTTACACTGACGAGAACTCCATCTGCAAGTGTCGCTGGATTGATGTTCTTGAAAAAGATCTCTGGCGTTTTCTTTTCCATAAGGTCTGCTGGTACGGCCGAAATTCCCGTGGGCGGGAGCAATTTCTGGAACCAACCAATTCTTTCAAGCGGCACTTGATCCAAATCATCAGAAATCAGGATTAAACCGCCACTCAAACCAAAGATTGACAACTGCGTTCGGATCTCAGCAGGGGTCAACTTGCTTTTATCCGAGCGAACCATCACACAATCTGGATCGTTCAACCACCACAGTCCGTGCAGAAATGAATGCAGTATCGTAGAATGGAGAGCAGGATATAGCGATGGTACCCAGAAACGTCCAATTTTATTAAGTAGATCTTGCTTTACCCATTTACTATCGGTGTCCGGTCCAATACGCATAGCGTTACAATACCCAATTGAAGGGGCAAGTGGAGCACCA
>MBAA01000120.1:4395-4633 GCA_001940655.1 Promethearchaeota archaeon CR_4 | reverse complement strand
GCGGCAAGACCTTGGCGATATGCATCCACCCGCGTTGCAGTCTTATCGTAATACACCGAACCTCTCATGCACGCAGCATACACGAAATCAATCTTCACGTAATCAAAACCCCACTCACCTGTCTGCACCTGGAATAACTGTTCGAGGTGTTTTTGCACTTCTGGATTAGTCGGGTCTAGGACGTGCAATTTTACTAAACCCCACCCGGGATTTAACGGGATGGTGGTAAATTCTCCTT
>MBAA01000120.1:2967-4356 GCA_001940655.1 Promethearchaeota archaeon CR_4 | reverse complement strand
TGTCCGAGTTTGCAGCTACCAAAAATGGCGCAACCCAAATACCTGCTTTGAATCCTGCCGCATGAATTTGTTCCACGATCGCCCGCATTCCTGACGGAAACTTGGTATTGATGGTAGTCCAATCTCCAATCCGGTCCTGGTATCCATCATCAATCTGTATGAATTGAATTGGAACCTCATCTTTGTGGTTCGTGAAAAAATTGAGGTTAGTCAAAACGTCCTTTTCTGTCACTTTTCCATAATAATAATACCACGAACACCATCCTGTGGGATTATCTGGCCACCCCGCAGCCTCGCCCGTGATAGCCATCATCTTTTCACCTGTGGTGGCGGTGTATATTTTAAGGAGGCTGAGGTAGTTGTTTTTTCCCGTGGAGGCACAAACGAACATAATTTCTGAGGCACATATTTTGTCTTTCTCAAGGAGGATCGAGTCTGCATGTGATGCGGCATAAAATCGAGGTGAATTTAAAGGATTAGCATCTAAAATAAGTCCGATAGACGTCAAATGCTTGAAATGCGTTACAAAACCTGCTACGACTGAAAAAGTAGTAGTTAAATCGTATATAATGGTGAAATAATCACTACTAAACGCATTTGTCTCTCCTTTTTCTAGGATTAGGTCGTAATTTTCACTCTCAAATACCTTACTCCCAATGTGGAGCGGCACTGACCGGTCTCGATCCCCCCAGAATAAGATCTCATTTTTAGACCACGACTGGTACCCATTTTTGAAGAAAGAGACATTGGTCCAATCCTTGCAACCTAACAATTTGCTATTTTGGCAGTGGGCTGGATCAATTATGATAGGACACAAGGAATGGATGCGAATTGGAGCAATCCCGTTATTTGTTACCTGCAGGGAGAGTAAAGGATGAATTGACCGCGGGTCCACGTCCACCAATAATTCCATAGATAATTCAGAGAATCTCTTGGTGATTGTGATGGTGATCGCGTCTTTTTTCTGTGGGTTTGGTTTTCGCATGATCTGAAGAGGAAATTGGATTGGATCTACGGAGCTGTAAAAAGGCAGGAGCTTTACTTTGGTCTTTTCCGAAGTAAGAAATGCCCCAAATACGGCATTTTCAAACAATGGTCGGACATCTTTCCCTTCAAGGAACGAGAGTGAAAATGTACCTGACTTTATGGAAACGGAGAATATGAATTGAGGGTGTTTTACCCTGAATGTGTCATTTGAATGTGTAATCTCTATGCTCATAATTGCTCACCAAATTATCATTCTGCCGGATTTACATTAATCCCATAAGGAACACTCAGTAGGAGGAATGAAAAGAACATAGGTAATATGATGCCTACCGTTAGCATAAGTCGGGACACGGAAAGGCATTTCTGGATGGTAGGGATGACGATACTATCAAAATAATCTTG